>JBDKUE010000106.1:0-28780 GCA_039679855.1 Syntrophomonas sp. | reverse complement strand
AAAATCTGCTATAATTTTTCACAGTAACATGGGGATAGGAGATTTGTATGAGCCACGCTCGAAAACGCAGGCTTTTCAGCATCTCCATTTTTATTTTGGTCCTGCTGCTTAGCGTATATCTTTTTTTACACAGCTCCATATTTAAAGTTGAAAGGGTATATGCATCAGGTATGGTCAAGGTTACTCAGGGAGAAATCCTGGCCCTGGCGGGTATTAATTCGGGACAAAATATATTTACGGTAGATGCTGCTCTGGTAAATAGAGCCGTGCAGACCCACCCTATGATAAAAAGGGCTGAGATGGTAAGGCATTTGCCGCATGATCTGGAAATCAAAATAATAGAAAGACAGGTTTGGGCTCTGGTCCCCTATCAAAACATTATGCTCTTCCTTGACGATGAAGGTGTTTGCATCGATCGGGTGGCTGGAGTACCTATTGAAGACTATCCATTAATAACCATAGATCTACTTCCCGAAAGGGTAAATCTTGGACAAGCTGTATATCCGGCTGCCGTGCAGCAGATAAAAATGATCTGGGACTCAATGGGTGAAGAGCGGGAAAACATTTCTGAGTTTCACTATCGTACCAGCAGCGACGAAATTCTATTGTATACCCGGGCAGGAACCGAGATAAGGTTTGGCAAGATGGAAAGACTGGAGGAGAAACTTACCTATATAAAAGCTGTGTTTACCATGGAAAAGGATATGAAAAAGGAAGGCCATGAAGCCCTGGAATACGTTGACATCAGCTTCGACGGGGAACCGGTAATGAAAACCAAAACATAAGAAATTTTTAATATAAACGTATTATGTTATGTAGGATACAGTATCAATATTTACGAGTTTAATAAAAGGTGGTTTAAATGCGTAGTAAAGGAGCGCAGGTATCAATAGCCCTGGTATGTGTTATCCTGGGTGTTATGCTGTCTGTGCAGTTCAAGACAACCGGTTATTATCGTGCAACTCTGGTGCCTGAGCGAACTGAAGATCTGGCAGCCCAGATAACAACGGTTAAAAAGGAAAAAGAAGCTATGGAACAAAAGGTAGCTTCTCTGGAGGAACAGATTAAAAATACCAAGAATAACGCTCAGGCGCGGGCAGACCTGCAAAAAGAACTCCAGGGTACCAAAGTTTCCGTTGGTTTGCTGCCAGTTGAAGGACCGGGAGTTAAAATCACTCTTAGTGATAATCCGAAAGCGCTTGAACCGGGAGAGGATCCCAATGACCTGCTTATTCATGAGGATAACCTGCTGATGGTGGTCAATGATTTGAAAGCGGCGGGCGCTGAAGCAATATCAATTAACGATCAGCGAATTACGGCTATGTCGGAGATACGCTGTGCCGGAACCATGATTGTAGTCAACCAGGTTAGAATTGGGCCGCCTTTTGTCCTACTGGCTATTGGTAACCCCGATGTGCTAGAAAATAGTATGACCCAAAAAAGCGGAAATTTAAGTGCCATGCAATTTATGGGCATCCAGGCTAGTATTGAAAAGTCTGAAAAGCTGCGAATCCCTGGCTTTAAGGGAACAGTTCGCATGGATTACGGCAAAGCGGTTAAATAAAATTGCGATTGTAATATTCTTAAATGGCAGAAGGGTGGTTACAGTGCGAAATAAAGGAGCACAACTGTCTCTCGCGCTGGTATGTTTAATAGTGGGAACAATGTTTGGTATTCAATACAAGACTACCAGCTTCTACAAGGCCAGTCTAGTTCCTGCCCGGATTGAAGATCTGACGGCTCAGTTGAACGGTGTTACCGGTGAAAGGGACAACCTGAGCCAGAAGGTCGCCTCGCTAAACCAGCAGTTGGAGGATATACGAAACAGCGATAAGGAAATGGCCAATCTGCAAAAAGAGTTGCAGTTGGATAATATGGTTGGTGGACTCTATCCAGTTGAAGGCCCTGGGGTCAGCATCACCATGTCTGAAAGTTCAAGCAGCCTGCAGACCAATGAAAATGCCAATGGATCGATAGTCAATGTGCTGGATATTTTGCGCCTGGTTAATGAATTACGGGCGTCCGGTGCGGAAGCAATTACTGTTAACGATCAGCGCATAACGGCTATGTCTGAAATCCACTGGTCGGGTTCAATGATAGTAGTCAACCAGAACAGAATTGCTCCGCCTTTTCATATTCAGGCAATCGGCGATCCCTCTATGTTGGAGAGCGGAATGTCTCTAAAAGGTGGTTACCTTGAAACACTGAAGTTCACTGGCGTACAGGTCGAAATGAAGAAGGTAGAAAAAATAAAGATGGCTGCTTATAACGGGTCGACCAAAATGACCTTTGGCAAAGCCGTAAATTAGGAGACGAGGGCTATGTACTGGATTGGAATTGTTTTATGTGTCGCTTTGGGAGTTATATTCGGCAGCAAGCTTCCAATTATGTCCTACGTATTGACCAAATACATGTCTATCGCAGTATTGGCGGCTCTGGACTCGGTATTTGGCGGAATTAGGGCCTATCTGGAAGACAGCTTCGACAATCTGGTCTTTATGACTGGCTTTGTAGTAAATACTCTTCTGGCAGCTGGGCTGGCTTACCTGGGTGATTTGCTGCGTGTAGAGCTTTACCTGGCCGCGGTTGTTGTTTTTGGAGTACGCATATTCCAGAATTTGGCCATCATACGTCGATATCTATTGAAAAAATACTGAATAAAATCATGCTAATAAAAAGGAAAAAGTCCAGTTCTGTGGTATTAAGACTATAGAATGGCAATAAGGGGTGCTGGAGATCAGAAAGCGAAACACAATTGTTGCTCTGGATATAGGCACTAGCTATATCAAGGCTGCAATGGCAGAAGTCATTGTCGGTCAGGATATAAGCCTTTTGGGCATCAGTCGGGTTCCATCCCGGGGTATGCGCAAAGGAAATATCGTTGATATAGAAAGCACTGCCAAAGCGGTAGAAGCGTGTCTGAATGATCTGGAGCGTTTGACCGGTATTGAAATTAACAATGCCGTTTTGGGCTTTTCTGGTGGCAGTATTTCTTCTCTTAACAACCATGCGGCAGTAGCGATAGGCAATCCCAACAGTGAGATAAGCCGGGACGACAAGGAGCGAGTACTGCAATCGGCCCATAGTATATCTTTGCCGGCCGATAAAACGATCGTGCAGACAATTGAGAGGCAGTACATAGTCGACGGACAGGAAGGTGTAATGGACCCGGTGGGCATGGTGGGAAGCCGGCTGGAAGCCGAAGTTACAATTATTACCGCAGCAACTGCTGCGATCCAGAATCTTTATCGTTGTGCCAGCCGAATCAATTTACACATAAACAGTTTACTTTACAATTCGCTTCTGGCAGGTGAAGCGGTTCTGGTTCCAGCTGAAAAGGAAATGGGAGTAGTTCTGGTTGACATAGGTGCGGGAACCACTGAGGTAGCATTTTTTGAAAACGGGAGTTTGGCCAACACATCGGTTATATCGATGGGAGACGAATATCTGGCCAAAGATCTGGCTATTGTCTTAAAGACATCAATGGAAGAAGCGGTCAGAATTTTGGAAAAGAGCGGGAGCGCCAATCCTAAAATGGTTGACAGCGAATTGATGATCAATGTTCGCAATATCCAGGGGAAAGATGTAAAACAAGTTCCCCAGGAGACAATTGTGGAAATAATTTCTGCCCGCTTGATAGAACTGGTAGAACTAATATATGCTGAACTTAAAGATTTTAACTGCCTTGATAGAATTCCATCCGGCATAGTATTGACCGGGGGGGGAGCTGAAATGGCAGGAATTGTGGAATTATTTGAACAATACCTCGATATGCCGGTACGTATTGGGCTGCCGGAGAACCTTCGCGGTATGGCTCGAGAATTCAATCGCGTGCAATATGCGGTTGTGCTCGGAGGCATATTATATGGTACACGGGTGATGGGGAATCAGGCCAAAGAAGCTCCTCTATTCACTGGTTTTCTGGATAGAATTCTGGATTGGCTGAAAGACTTATTCAGGTAAGGCAGAAGGAGGATTTTTATGCCGTTGGATTTTGATGTGGAAATGCAGCAATTCGCTGACATCAAGGTAATAGGTGTGGGCGGCGGAGGGAACAATGCGATAAACCGGATGATCGAGGCCGGCCTCAAGGGAGTTGAGTTTATTGCGGTAAATACTGATGCCCAGGCACTCTACCTTTCGCGTGCCGAAAAGAAGATTCAGGTAGGAGAAAAGCTTACCAAAGGTCTGGGTGCCGGTGCCGACCCGGATATAGGAATGAAAGCTGCCGAAGAAAGCGTTGACGAGATTAAAAAAGCGCTGGTTGGGGCTGATATGGTTTTTGTGACCGCGGGCATGGGAGGGGGAACCGGCACTGGCGGAGCTCCGGTTATTGCCCGAATTGCCAAAGAATCGGGGGCCTTGACCGTAGGCGTTATAACCAAACCGTTTACTTTTGAAGGCAGAAAGAGAAACACCCAGGCTGATCGGGGTATTCAAGCATTGGCACAGGAAGTTGACAGCCTTATCAAAATACCCAATGACCGGCTTCTACAAGTGGTGGACAAACATACCGGTTTTAATGATGCATTTAAAATAGCCGACGATATACTACGGCAGGGTGTTCAGGGCATTTCTGATCTGATTGCTGTTCCCGGAGTGATCAACTGCGATTTTGCCGATGTACAGACGATCATGCGCAATACCGGATCTGCTTTGATGGGTATCGGACGAGCCAAGGGAGAGAACCGTGCTGCCGAAGCGGCTAGATTGGCTATATCCAGCCCCCTTTTGGAGACTTCCATTGAAGGGGCCAAAGGGGTTTTATTTAATATCAGTGGAGGTACTGATCTGACCCTGTTTGAAATACATGAGGCTGCCGATATCATTCACCAGGCGGTTGATGAAGATGCCAACATTATATTTGGGGCTAATATTGACGAAGAGCTTCAAGATGAGGTTCGAGTTACAGTTATTGCCACCGGCTTTTCCGGGGGCAAAGTCATTCAAACTCAGGAGGCATCTACCACTAGAGGACCCAGACGAGTGCAACCGCAACCGACTGCCGAACAGGCGCCCCCTGTTTTCCTGGACAGCAAGGATCTAGATATACCGCCTTTCCTGCGGCATAGAAAGTAAGACAGGTTTATATAATAAACAATAATAAAGGGGTGCAGAACACACCAGGTTCTGCACCTTTTATTATTCATCAGGGAAAGCTCCCGTATTTTTCAGTTTAATGCCATAACTTGCTTGTTCGGCAACTCCCTCTTCCTACAAATTACCCCCTTATCACATGGTATAATTTGGAATACATTACTACTAAATACAGCACATATCTTTAATTGAGGAAATGTTCATGCTTAACAGGGTGATGCAGTGAAAAATCCTGTAGTATATGCTGATTTGAGTTTCCTGGTCAATTTTGTAATGGATCTGGCCCTATTGTGGATTACCGCTCGATGGTCACAAAGCCGGGTTTATTACGGGCGTCTACTGTTGGCTTCCTTACTGGGGGCACTATATGGCACGGGAGTCCTGTTTGCTCCCTGGCACTGGTTTTATGTTTTACCCATCAAAGTTGCCGTTTCCCTTTTGATGTTGTGGGTATGTTTTAAACCATTGGGTTGGGAAAAGTGGAAAAAGCTCATAGTCTTTTTTTACCTGGCCAGTTTTTTAGCCACCGGGCTTTTACTGGCTCTACCTTACTTTTCAAATTATTCAAGACCTTTGCTGAAACTGCGCTGGCTATGGTGGCTGAGCGGTTTGGCCGGCTTGATCATTATCGCCTATTGCGGTGAGAGATACATAGTCAACAAAGTCCTACCGGGATTGCTCCGTTTTCAGGTGACCTTGAAGTTCGATGATAAAGTATGCAACGGCACGGGTTTTGTAGATACCGGTAACGCTTTGCGGGATCCCCTCACTCGCCGCCCGGTTATTGTGGCAGAATACGGACTGATAAGGGACTGCCTGCCTCAGGAAATATGCCGGACTTTTGACGTAAGCCGGGGTGAAGAAGACTTCCTGGAAGCGGTTCTGGCAAGCGATTGGGCCAGTCGAATCAGGGTAATTCCCTACCGTTCGGTAGGCCGACGGCATGGTATGATGGTTGGTTTAAGGGCCGATGAAGTGCTGTTAAATGTCGGTAAAGAGGAGATAAAACATCGAGATCTTGTGGTTGGGATATTTCATGACCAGCTCAGCAACGATAACAGCTATCGTATGCTGGTTCCGGCACCACTAATCAATTCCTCTTAAACAGGCAGTTAAAGCTATTTTAAGACGGAATGTAATACAGAAGGTTGACATCGGGCATAAGGAGAGGAGGCCTCGTATGCTGGTCCAAATGAACAAGTGGAAGCTGTTGGTCTTAAAAAAATATCTTGATTCTATGATGCCCGATCTAGTTCACTATATTGGGTCTTCCGAGGTTTTGCCGCCACCTCTCCGCGAGCAGGAGGAATATGATCTGATATCACAGCTAGAAACAGGAAGCCGGGCAGTTAAGGCTACTTTAATAGAGCACAACCTCAGGCTGGTGGTTTACATAGCCAAGAAATTTGAAAATACCGGGATAAATATCGAAGACTTGGTGTCTATCGGGACTATTGGGTTGATTAAGGCGGTAAACACCTTTGAACCAAAGAAGAATATAAAACTGGCCACCTATGCTTCGCGTTGTATTGAAAACGAAATATTGATGTATCTGCGCCGCAACCTCAAAAATCGAGTGGAGATATCATTGGATGAACCGCTTAATGTTGACTGGGATGGAAATGAACTGCTGCTATCAGATGTTCTGGGCACCGATGGTGACATGATATATAAGAAGGTTGAGGGTGAGGTGGAAAAAGGACTGCTTCGGCAGGCCATGCATAAGTTGAACAACCGGGAAAAGATCATCATCCAGCTCCGCTTTGGGCTAATCGATGGTTCGGAAAAGACTCAGAAGGAAGTGGCCGATATTTTGGGGATTTCACAGTCCTATATATCGCGTCTGGAGAAGCGTATATTAAAACGGCTGCAGAGGGAAATCAAGAAGATTGAGTAATTGCCCCTGAAGTTACTGAAAATGAATGGCATTTCCTACCTCACCTTATATGGTGGGGTTTTTATTTTTAAGTACCGGTATTTTCAATTGCGGAATAATAATGCATTGGCAGGTAAATAATTTTATTAATACCTTGCCTAACCGATTTATGCACTTCTCATTCGAAAGATATGCCGAGTTAAGGCAGTGATCAAAATATTTTTTACCAGAACGCCAGGGGAAGGTATCGGTGCCCTAATTGTGATGATTGGACGGTGGCTGAGTGATAAACAAAGTCGAAATATGCGGAGTTAATACATCCAAATTACCGGTCCTGCGCAATGAAGAGATGCGCCAGCTGTTTGCTCGAATGCAAGCGGGAGACGGGGAGTCTCGCGAGAAACTGATTTATGGCAATTTGCGTCTGGTGTTGAGTGTCATTCAGCGGTTTAGCAACCGGGGTGAATTCGTCGATGATCTTTTTCAAGTGGGGTGTATAGGTTTAATCAAAGCTATAGACAACTTTGATTTGAGTCAGAATGTACGTTTCAGCACCTATGCAGTTCCAATGATTATTGGAGAAATAAGGCGCTATTTACGGGATAACAACGCCGTTAGAGTCTCCCGTTCTTTAAGGGATATAGCCTATAAAGCCCTGCAGATAAGGGAAAAATTAACCAATGACCATTCATCTGAGCCATCTATCACCCAAATCGCGCTGGAATTGGAAGTACCAAGGGAGGAAGTCGTATTTGCCCTGGATGCTATTCAAGAACCTGTGTCTCTCTTTGAACCAATCTACAATGACGGGGGAGATCCCATCCTGGTGATGGATCAGATCAGCGACGATAAAAATACTGATGATCTCTGGCTGGAGGGGATCGCGATAAAAGAGGCATTAAAGAAACTAAATGAAAGAGAAAAACACATTGTATCACTGCGCTTCTTCCAGGGAAAGACCCAAATGGAGGTAGCTGATGAAATAGGTATTTCCCAGGCTCAGGTGTCCCGACTGGAGAAGGCTGCCTTAAAACAGTTGCGCAAATATGTTTGAACCTTAGGAGGAATGTTTTTATGCAAAGGCTGCTGGTTATCGTTTTAATCTCCATAATTCTGGGCATGATGCTGCCTATATACACCCAATGCCTGAACAGCCAGCCTGCTTTCACTCCCGACAACCTTATCCGTCTCAACACAAGCTATAGATAGGATTAACAGAGCACTAGTTAAGCTCTCCTGCCCAAACCAAGGGGAGCTTTTTATGATCCCAACCCGATCCGCTCGCTGTGTTAAAATTGTTAGTATGAGCAAAGGGGGATTGAGGTATGGGGGACGGCAGAGACGTAAAATTATGTTGGGACCGCAATGAGCCACCCGGTAGTGACAGTATTATCTGGGAAGTTGAGAAGGTATTTCCACGTCCCATAATAAGCAGTGACGACCTTTTTGCCATCTCACCGTGTGGTCGGGATATTGATTTCCCAGGCCGTTTGATCGGTGGTGACAACCTGGCTGCAATGGAAATGCTTTTACGGGAAGGCTATGAAGGGAAAATTGACCTTATCTATATCGATCCTCCCTATTTAAGTGAAAGCCATTATTCGTCTCGTATTGAAATAAAGGATAAAAACGCAGTATATACCTTTGACCGCAAGGTTTTTAATGACAATTGGGAAAACGGAATGTCATCATACCTGGAGCACATGTATCATCGTTTAGTTCCCATGAAAAGACTCCTTTCCGAAAACGGCAGTATTTTTATTCACCTGGATTGGCATATCAGCCATTATATTAAAATCATATTGGATGAGCTGTTTTCACCGGCCCAGCTGATTAACGAAATTGTTTGGTGTTATGGAGGAGGCAGTGGGGCCAAACGGCATTTTCACCGCAAACATGATGTAATTCTGTGGTATGCCAAAGGTGGCGACTATACATTTAACCCCCAGTACCGTCCTTACACACCCGGTACCAGAGAGAGAGGCCTTACCCGGGTGAAAGGGGACCGGTATAGATTAAAGGATGAAGGAGCCATCATGCAGGATTGGTGGACAGACATCAATAAAATCCTGAGTCCGACTGCCTATGAAAACCTCAAATTTCCTACTCAGAAACCCCTGGCTCTAATTTCGCGTATACTTGAGGCGGCGTCTAATCCGGGCAACTTGGCGGCTGACTTTTATGGAGGCTCAGGAACTCTTGCTGATGCCTGTGAAAAAAGCGGACGCCAATGGATCTCTTGTGACAACAGTCCCATCGCCCTCCATACAACTGCGCACCGATTGATCCAGCAGGGTGCCAGTCCATTTGCCATTTACCAACCTATCGCTGAAAAGCACCCGTTATTGGGGATGAAAGTTGATACCAGTCCTTACAGAGGAGATCTCAAGCGCTGTAATGTAAGCTTAAATGACTGCCAGGTAGAAGGCTTGTCGGCAGCTTACGCTTTTTCTTATTGGGCGCTGGATTTGGATCATGAGCCCGGCATTTTTGTGTCTGATTTACAGGTTATACGGGAAAAACACAATTTTAACGGTCCTTTGACTACTGAGATTGGCTTTACTTTATCAGCACAAAGGGGCAATACAATTGGAATTAAGGCTTATGATTTCTGGGGCAAGGAATATTATGGAATATACAAGGCCCAATAAATAAGATGCGGAATGCCTTATAAGGCATATCCGCACCGGTAGAGGTTCGTCAGTGATTGGGTTCCCGATTATCTACTGGCTCATGGGGAAGCGCCCCGTCTTCTTCCAACATCCAACTTTCTTGATAATCCAAGTCTTCCCGTTTGTCAGTGATAAGCGATTTCTTCAAACGATTTTTTAATAAATAAAGCGGCTCTGAACTGAAAACTCGCATAATAAAGCTCGCCTAATGCTGATGAGGGGATCTTTTTCCCATTGAGTGGCCCAGGATAAAAAGGCCGGTTATGGCTGCGGCATGTAGAGCCCACCAGCCGCTTTCCATAAAGCTGAAAGAACCTGGATCAACTTTATCCTGATCGAATAATTTTCTGCCGACGGAGTTTTTGTAATCCATAAATCCGGGTGAGAACATAATTTTATCACTCCTTCCGCTTATTGTTTATAATTTAGAATGGATTTTTTATATTTTCCCCGGTCAAACCTTTTGTTAGAAGGGAAATTAAATCCAGACAAGATATATTTTGTGATTAGGATAAAAAATTGGTTAAAGCTATTGCTCATGGCCGCAATTTATGATAACTATGGCTTAGAATGCGATCGAAGGAGCAGGACAATGGACATAATTGAAAAAAACAGTTTGATAAAACTTTATTCCATTAACGGAATTGGTTCACAGACCCTTATTAAGTTAAAAAGGACTTATGGCAGTTTCCATAATGCCTGGCAGGCGGGCAGAGACGAATGGCTGACTTTACTGCCCGAACTTAAAAGCCGGGTAATCGGAGAAGCTGTCCATCTCGTAGAAGACTATGAAGAGCGATTAATGAAGGGATGCTTTGATGTCATTACTATTGACGACGATGATTACCCTCCTATGCTCAAGGTCATTGACAAGGCTCCGTATGTCTTATTTTACAGGGGGCGTATCGAGGTTTTGCGGCAGTTATGCCTGGCTATAGTAGGTTCTCGCCGGGCCAGCCCGTATGGAAGAAAAACTGCTCGCGAACTGGCCCGGGATCTGGCGGTAGAAGGGGTTGTGGTGGTCAGCGGTCTGGCCCGGGGAATTGATTCGGAAGCCCATCAGGGAGCTGTTGACGGCGGCGGGGCAACAGTTGCGGTTATGGGCAGTGGGGTGGACGTAGTATATCCCCCAGAAAACCGTAGATTGTACGAAAAGATCCAAGAACTTGGTGTAATAGTGAGCGAATTTCTTCCCGGGAGTCATCCTGAAGCCCACAATTTCCCGCGGCGCAATCGGATTATATCCGGCTTATCCCGCGGGGTAGTGGTAGTAGAAGCCCGGCAAAAGAGCGGTGCTTTAATAACTGCCGATTTTGCCCTGGAACAGGGAAGAGACGTTTTTGCCATACCCGGTCCGGTCAGTAGTGAGACCAGCCGGGGGACCAACAACCTGATCAAGCAGGGTGCCAAACTAGCCAGTTCAGTGCAGGATATCCTGGAAGAATATATACCAGCACCACCCGGTAGAAGGGTTGCAGAGCAACAGGCTTTGCTTATGCTGGACAGATATGAGGAAGAGATATTAAAATATATAAGTTATGAGGCAACACATATGAACGATATCCTGACTGCCAGTTCAATGAATAATGGGCTGGCCAGCACTTTGCTGATAAAATTGGAGTTGTATGGTCTAATTAAATGCCTGCCGGGTAATTATTATGTAAGGCTTTAATACACCCCATAACTTGAGTTAAAATAATTTATTAAAGGTATACTCAATTATCAACCTGGTCTATGAATACGGGCCAAGGTGATTATATAGATACTGGTACAATAAAAAGAAGAGGTGATACGTTTGGCAGGGGGAACGCTCCTTATCGTGGAATCGGCGGCCAAAGCCAAAACCTTAAGCAAATTTTTAGGCAAAGGCTATAAAGTAAAAGCCTCTGTGGGTCACATAAAGGACCTGCCCAAAAGTAAATTGGGAATCGATATAGATGACAATTTTACTCCCCAGTATATAACCATTCGGGGAAAGGGTGAATTGTTAAAAGAAATAAAAGAAGAATCACAGAAAGTTGATCGAGTGTTGCTGGCAACCGACCCGGACCGCGAAGGCGAAGCTATAGCCTGGCACCTTCAAAACGCCATGCGTATACCGGAGAACAGTGCCTGCCGAATCGAGTTTCATGAAATAACCAAAGACGCTGTCAAACATGCGATAAAACATTCCCGGCCAGTAGACAAAAAGAGGGTCAACGCCCAGCAGGCCCGCCGGGTTCTTGACCGTCTGGTTGGTTATAACCTGAGCCCGCTGCTGTGGAGCAAGGTACGTAAAGGCCTGAGCGGCGGCCGCGTTCAATCGGTTGCGGTGCGCCTTATCGTGGAAAGGGAGGAAGAAATCAACCGTTTTGTGCCTGAAGAGTATTGGACTCTTGAAACCGTTCTGGACGATTCCGGGGAGCATTACTTTACTGCCAAACTGTACGGCCTAAAAGATGAAAAATTAGAAATTAAAGATCAGCTGCGAATGACCGGCATATGCCAGGAACTGGAGAAAGCTCGTTTTAAAATAGTTAAAGTGGAGAAAAAAGAAAAACGCAAAAAGGCCAATCCCCCTTTTACAACCAGCACCCTTCAACAAGAAGCGGCCCGCCGGCTGAACTTTTTTTCACGGCGCACTATGAAGGTTGCTCAGGAATTATATGAAGGACTGGAAATGGGCAAAGAAGGAACCGTTGGTCTTATCACTTATTTGCGAACCGATTCGACTCGTGTATCGGCGGTAGCCCAGGATGAGGCTATACATTACATCAAATCCCAATTTGGTGATCGATATGCGCCGGATTCTCCCAACGAATATAAAAGCCGCAAAGGGGCTCAGGATGCCCACGAAGCTATCCGTCCCACTTCGGTGGCCCGGACCCCGGAAAGCATCAAGTCCTTTCTATCCCGCGACCAGTACCGCTTATATAAATTGATCTGGGATCGCTTTGTATCCAGTCAGATGGCTCCGGCTGTTTATGATACTCTAGGTGTGGAAATCAAAGCCGGCAGTTACCAGTTGCGAGCCAGTTCATCGCAATCAAAATTTCCAGGATATAGAAAGGTCTATAATGACGGCGACGAGGATGAAGTAAAAAATCCCATCCCCGAACTTAAGGCGGGACAGGAGGTCTTCCTTAAGGAGCTTAAACCGGAACAGCATTTCACCCAGCCCCCACCCCGTTTAACCGAAGCCAGTCTGGTAAAATTGCTGGAAGAGAAGAACATTGGCCGACCCAGTACCTATGCTCCTATCATTGATACCATTTTAAAACGCAATTATGTGGAGCGCCGGAACAAACAATTTGTTCCCACCGAACTTGGAGTTATTGTGGTGGAGTTGCTCAAGGAGAACTTTTCGAGCATTATGGATATTGAGTTTACCGCTAAGATGGAAGAAGGTCTGGATCGTATCGAAGAGGGTGATCTTGAATGGACAAATGTTATACGAGAATTTTATGGTCCTTTCAGCGAAGACCTGGAAAGAGCCCGGGTGAATGTGGAACGGGTGCAGATCAAAGATGAAGAAGCGGGTAAACCCTGTCCGGAGTGCGGCCAGCCGCTTTTAATCAAACACGGCCGATTCGGTAAATTCCTGGCCTGTTCTGGTTTCCCCACTTGCCGCCATACCGAATCGGTAAACCAGGATATCGGCATCAAATGCCCCCGCTGCGAAGGTGCGATAGTGGCTTTAAGGAGCAGGAAAGGAAGGACCTTTTACGGGTGCAGCAACTTCCCCACATGTGAATTCCGTTCCTGGAACAAACCGACCGGTGAGACCTGCACGCATTGTGGCGAGCCCTTGGTGGAAAAGCTGAACCGCATGAAGGAGACGGAAAAGGTCTGTGCCAATGCCAATTGTCCGGGTAAACAAAAGGCGAGGGCTTAAGGTGAATGCGGTAGATGTATTGGGTGGCGGATTGGCCGGCTGTGAAGCGGCTTGTTACCTGGCTCGCCATGGCATTCCAGTTCGTTTATGGGAAATGCGGCCTAAGAAAAATACGCCGGCCCACCAAACTGGAGACCTGGCCGAGCTGGTTTGCAGCAATTCTTTAAAATCCGAGGTTGCCAACACTGCCCAGGGTCTTCTCAAACGTGAAATGCAGGTCCTGGGGTCCTTGCTCTTGGAGTGTGCGGCTCAAACCAGAGTTCCAGCCGGATCTGCTCTGGCGGTTGACAGAAGAAAATTTGCCCAGGCGGTTACTTGCGTAATTTCCCAAGATCCCAATATTACTATAATTCGCGAGGAAGCCCGGGAACTTGTAGACAATGGACTGACAATAGTAGCCACCGGGCCTCTAACGTCGAATGCCTTGAGCCGGGATCTACAAAGGCTTAACGACGAAGACAGCCTACACTTTTTTGATGCTATCGCACCAAGCGTCCTGGCCGAAAGCCTTGACTATCATATAATTTACCGGGCCTCCAGGTACGGAAAGGGAACTGCCGACTACCTTAATTGTCCTATGAATCAGGCAGAATATGAACGGTTTTATGAAGAGCTCATTAATGCTGATATTAAAGAGGGACACAGTATCGATATGCCCTTTTTTCAAGCTTGCATGCCGGTTGAAGTACTGGCTCGCTCTGGACCCGATACCATGAGATTCGGCCCCCTTCGCCCGGTGGGCCTGGAGAAAGACCCCAATTCAGCCAGGCCTTATGCCGTAGTTCAGCTCCGACAGGAAGATGCAGCAGGAAGAATATACGGACTGGTGGGATTCCAGACCCGTCTGCGCTGGGGTGAGCAGGACCGGGTATTCCGCCTTATTCCGGGGTTGGAAAACGCAGAATTCGTTCGTTACGGATCAATACACAGAAATACGTTTATTAACAGCCCACGTCTTCTCTTACCTACATTGCAATGGAATAAGGACCTCCGGGTATTCTTTGCCGGGCAGATAACCGGGGTAGAAGGCTATATGGAATCGGCCGCTACAGGTATTGTAGCTGGAATAAACGCCTATCGTTACTGGCATGGCCAGAAGCCAATTACTCCACCTCCTACTACTATGCTCGGCGCCTTGATAAAATTCATAACCGGGGCCCGGGATGGCCATTTCCAGCCTATTAACGCCAACTTCGGACTGCTGCCCTCCCTTGAAACAAGAATTAAGGACAAGCAAAAACGCTACCAGGTTTATGCAGAACGGGCCTTGCGCGATATGGACGAATTTTCAGAATTGTTGTAAAAATGATTGAAATTTTCTAGGCAGTATGCTAGCATTTTGCTTAGAAATTTGAGGGAAAGGCCTATATATGCTGCATCTACACCTGCAAGGGTTCTTAGACTACCTGCGCGTAGAAAAAAGCGCCGCCAGTTTAACATTACTCAGCTATGAAACTGATTTGAGTCAGTTTTTTGCTTTTTTAGCTGGTAAAAATCAGCTGGCTTTGGAAGATCTGGGCGTGGAATCCATTAACCATTTTACCGCCCGGGAATACCTGGTTCATATGCAGCAAAAGGGTTGGAGCAGGGCCACCATGGCTCGCAAGCTGGCTGCCTTAAGGTCATTTGTGCGCTATTTATGCAGGGAAAACGTTCTCTCCAGCAATCCCATAGCTGCAGTATCCACTCCCAAGCAGGATAAACGGTTGCCTCAATTTCTTTATCCCCAGGAAGTCCATATGCTCATGCAGGCCCCTGATATTTTGAAACCCAGCGGCAAGCGCGACCGCGCTATATTGGAGACCCTTTATTCATCAGGTTTGCGGGTTAGTGAATTGGTTGGGCTCGATATGCTAGACATCGACCTGGGTGAGCTCTATGTAAGGGTCATGGGCAAGGGTAGTAAAGAGAGGATCGTTCCTCTGGGCAATGTGGCTAAAGAGGCCCTGAATGACTACATAAAGAATGGACGTCCTTTTTTACAGCGAAAGAATGAAGAAAAATCTCCAGCTCTGTTTTTGAACAAATCGGGCAAAAGGTTGAGCACCCGCAGTATACGCAACATTATGAATAAATACGTTGAAATGCTGGCCATGCACCAGAAGGTCAGCCCCCATACCCTCCGGCATTCTTTTGCCACCCATTTGCTGGGAGCTGGTGCAGATCTGCGTTCGGTTCAGGAACTACTCGGTCATGTTAAGCTGTCTACCACCCAGGTTTATACCCACTTGAGCAGAGATGAGATAAAAAATATCCATGAAGAACATCATCCACGGAGGTAGCATATGTTTGAAGCCACAACCATAGTAGCCGTTCGCAAAGGCGGCCTGACTGCGATAGCCGGAGATGGCCAGGTTACCTTTGGACAGAATACTATAATGAAGCAAAACGCCAAAAAAGTCCGCCGCTTATATGAAGGCCAGGTAATAGCTGGTTTTGCCGGTTCGGTGGCAGACGCCTTTACCCTGTTCGCTAAATTTGAAGAAAAGCTTAAGCAGGTCAATGGCAATCTAACCCGGGCGGCAGTGGATTTGGCTCGTGACTGGCGCTCGGACAGGGTATTGAGACGCCTTGAGGCCCTGCTCATTGTAGCTGATCGGGAAAAAATGTTGGTAATCTCCGGTAATGGCGAGCTAATCGATGCTGAAGACGGGATGACCGCCATCGGTTCAGGCGGGGCTTATGCCCTGGCTGCGGCCCGGGCTTTGTACAAGCACAGCGATCTAAACGCCAGAGAAATTGCTGAGGAAGCGCTTAAAATAGCGGCTGATATCTGCATCTACACCAATGACCAGATAACGGTAGAATGGATTGACAATGGAGGTGTTTAATTATTGCCAGTTTGACTCCCAGAGAAATTGTAGAAGAACTCGATAAGCATATCGTGGGACAAATGGTAGCCAAGAAGGCGGTAGCTATTGCTTTGCGCAATAGGCACCGGAGAAAGCAACTGCCGGTGGAAATGAGGGAAGAGATCTATCCCAAAAACATAATAATGATAGGTTCGACCGGCATCGGAAAGACCGAGATAGCAAGGCGTCTGGCCCGGTTGGTCAAGGCTCCTTTTATAAAAGTTGAGGCTAGCAAATTTACCGAAGTCGGCTATGTGGGCCGCGATGTGGAATCGATGATCAGAGATCTATTGGAGACTGCTATTCGAGTAGTCAAACAAGAAAAGTTTGAAGAAATGGAAGAGAAAGGACGGGAACTAGCTCAGGAACGGATTCTTGACTACATGATGCCCCTGCCGGTAAAAAAATCCCGGAGTCCTAAAAACCCGCTGGAATATCTGTTGGGTCAGGGGTCGGAGAAGGAGGAAAGCGAAGAGGAATTTGAACGAAGAAATCGGGAAGTTCTTGAGCAGAGGGAAATACTTCGCAACAAGCTGCTGAGACAGGAATTGGAAGGCGAATTTATCGAAGTAGAAATCGAAGAAAGAGGCTCAACCCCTTTCATGGAGGTATTTTCGGGTTCCGGGGTTGAAGAAATGGGTATCAACCTGCAGGATATGTTCGGTAATCTGATGCCCAAAAAGAAAAAGAAACGTAGAATCACAGTTGAAGAAGCCAGGAAGATCCTGACCTATGAAGAAGCCCAGCGCTTGATCGATATGGATGAGGTATACAGGGAATCCATTCAGCGGGTTGAGGAAGATGGGATCGTTTTCCTGGATGAAATCGATAAAATTGCGGGTAAAGGAAGCGACTACGGACCGGATGTATCAAGAGGTGGTGTGCAGAGAGATATTCTGCCTATCGTCGAAGGTTCAACAGTTGTGACCAAATATGGCCCGGTTAAAACTGATTACATTCTTTTTATTGCTGCCGGAGCTTTTCACATCAATAAACCGTCTGATTTGATACCGGAACTGCAGGGAAGATTTCCCATCAGAGTTGAGCTGGAAGGATTAACCAGAGCCGATCTGCGAAGGATACTGACCGAACCTCGCAACTCCTTGATAAAGCAGTATACCGCGTTGTTGCAGAGCGAGGGAGTAAACATATGTTTTACAGATGGAGCAATTGATTACGTGGCAGAAATTGCCTACGAAGTAAATTCAAGGACGGAAAATATCGGTGCCCGGCGTCTGCATACGATTATGGAGAAAGTTTTGGAAGACCTTTTATTTGATGCTCCGTATCTGACGGGGCAGGAAGTGCTGATAGAAGGCGACTATGTCAAGGAGCGCCTGCAGAGAATAGTCGATGATGAAGATTTGAGCCGTTATATTTTATAAACAGCAGGGGGGAATGAAGAGTGCCAAGAACTCTATTAGAAAAATCCAGGGCTATTAATCGCATCCTACAGAAAATCGGGGGAAACCCGGTTGACTTTTACGAAATGTCTCAGGTTTTGGCTGATACTTTGGAGTGTGCCGTTTTTATTGTAGGCCGGCGCGGGCAAATCGGCGGCTATGCATTTATCCCCAGCGTACAATGCACAGGGATCAAGGAACTGATCAGCCATGCCGAGAGGTTCCCGGAAAGCTTCAACCGGGAATTGTTGAACATGCATGAAACCAGAAACAACATACGGGTTGAGGAAGGACGGCGCTGTATATTCAATCCTACTAACGTGATGTGCAGCTGCGCCGAGCGGCTCTGGTCGGTCACGCCTGTTTTTGGAGGCGCCCGCCGGATTGGGACCCTTATCCTGCTTCGTGAAAGTGAACCGTTTACGGAAGAGGATATAGTTCTTGCCGAATATGGGGCCATTGTTGTGGCGAACGAGATAATGCGCATGCGGGCTGAACGCATAGAAGAAGAAGCAAGGAAAAAGGCATCGGTGCAGATTGCCCTGGCCACCCTGTCCTATTCTGAGCGGGAAGCTATCGAGCATATACTCAACGAGCTGAGTGGGACGGAAGGTCTGCTGGTCGCCAGTCGCATCGCCGATAAAGTGGGGATAACCCGCTCAGTCATAGTCAGCGCCCTGCGCAAATTTGAGAGCGCGGGGGTCATAGAGTCGAGATCCCTGGGGATGAAGGGGACTTACATCAAGGTCCTAAACGAGTTTTTGTTTGACGAATTACGTCGTTAGTACAATATAAGTTGGAGCATATTTTTTCGAAGTACAAGGCGGAGGCGGCGGCTCCTTGCCGTCCAGGCATCGCCGCATTAGCCCGTCCATGGGCGTCAGCTCCTTGCCGTCCAGGCATCGCTGCACTAGTTCGTCCGTGAACGTCGCCGCACTAGCCCTTCTGTGGGCATCGTAACGAGTAATACTGGACGTATTGCGATTGACGACAACGCAGTAATTCGGAAAAATCTGTCCCAAATATGTGCACAAATATGCGGAATGTTGTACTAAAATCTAAGGTACTATTATCCAAAGAATTATATGGAAATTGATTCTGGGAAACAGGTTAACCAATTTTGGTTAGCCCGTTTTTTTTCTCTTGAAAATCTATAAAAATGTTGGAAATTAGCGTATTTGAAGAAGGAATAATGGAATTATTAGTAGAAGTATGAAGTGATATATAAAATAAGGTAAATACCTGTTTGGGGGTGATTCCTCTGCTGGAAAAGATTTTCTCTTCTTCCACTATACCTTTGCTAAATAAGGCGATGGATGTCGCTTCCTTTCGCGATACCGTAATTGCCGACAATATCGCCAATGTAGAAACTCCTAATTATAAACGCCGTGAAGTAATTTTCGAGGAAAAACTAAAAAAAGTCCTGGATAGTCAGACAAATCGTGGTAAACTTAGTATTAGTAATCCCCGCCATATTCAGATCGGGGGATTAAACGGCTGGGAAGATTTACAACCAGAGATAATCCAGGTGAATGATGAAAGTTACAGAAATGATGGGAACAATGTCGACATAGATGCCGAGATGGCTAAAAGAACTAAAAATGAACTTTATTATGATACTTTAGCCCAAAGCATGTCCCAGGAAATAAAACTGCTGCGTTTGGCCATTACGGGAAGGGGTTAATAAAATATGGGTTTTCTCGACGCGATGGATATAAGTGCTTCTGGATTAACTGCCCAGCGCCTGCGTATGGATACCATCTCCAGCAACCTGGCCAATGCCGAGAGTACCAGAACGGCTGACGGTGCAGGTCCCTATCGCCGCCAGGTGGTAGTTTTTGAAGCTAAAAAGCAAGCCCCATCACCTTTTGCAACCATGCTGGGGGAAAAGATGAACTCCATAGGCGGGGTGCGGGTGAAAGAAATAAGGCAGTTGAGCGATGCCGAGGCCCCTTTTCGCAAGGTTTACGAACCAGGTCATCCCGATGCAGATGCCCAGGGATATGTCAGTTACCCCAATGTCAATGTCGTAGAGGAAATGATCAATTTAGTTTCCAGCACCAGATCCTACCAGGCGAACGCGCAGGTTATCGACGGCATAAAGGCTATGGCCTTGAAGGCTTTGGAAATTGGCAAGTAGGAGGGGTCTTTGAATGAAGGCGGAAGCTTTGCTTTCGGGATTGAAAAACACCACAGGCCTGAACTCGGCGAGCGGTGCGCTTGCTGGTGAAGCAGGTCGAAATTTGTCCTTTGGCGATTATCTGAGCCGAGCCCTGGAAGATGTGCAATCACTTCAAAACGACGCCCAGACCAGCGCCGCTCTTACTGCCATGGGACAAGAAAGCAACATACACAACACCGTACTGGCATACGAAAAGGCAAATCTGGCTTTGCAGCTTACCATTCAAGTTAGAGACAAAATAGTTGAGGCATTTCAGGAAATTATGCGCATTCAAATGTAATTTGTAATGTGAGGATTGATAATGGCAGATGTTATAGAAAGGCTCAAGGGATGGGGCAGCACCATACTTGAGGCTTGGAACAAGCTGAGCTTAAATCAAAAAGTTTTGTTCGCTGGCGCCGCGCTTTTGGTGGTTGCGGCCATAGTAATTCTCTCCTCCGGGACGGCTACCAACTATGAAGTTCTCTATTCGGGGTTGGATGCTAAAACCGCCTCCCAAATCACAACCAAATTAGATGAATACAAAATAGGATACCAGGTTCAAGATGGGCAGGATGGGACGATCATACTGGTGCCTTCGCCGCAAAAGAGTTCGACCAGGTTGAAGCTGGCTGGCGACAACCTGCCCCAGAGCGAATCGGGTTTTGAGTTGTTTCAAACCACCAATTTCGGGGAAACCGAGTCGGACAAAAAGGTGAAATACCAAATGGCTTTACAGGGAGAACTGGCCAGAACCATCCAGGGGCTGGACAAGGTGAAGGCTGCCAAAGTCAACCTGGCCATACCTGAATCCACCTTATTCTCCGAAAAGGAAGAAAAGGCCAAAGCTTCAGTAGTTGTTAATATAAAGAACGGTCAAACTCTGACTTCCAAAGAAGTACAGGCCATAGTCAATCTGATAGCCAACAGCGTAAACGGCCTCTCCAAAGAAAATGTTGCTATCGTTGATCAAAACGGGACTTTATTATCTGACAATCTGCCTTCCGAAGAGATGGGCTCTACAGAACAGGTCCAAAAGCAAATGCTGATGAAGAAGGAATTTGAAAGAGAGAAACAACAGGCCATTCAGAGCATGCTGGATAAAACATTGGGGCCTGACAATGCTGTGGTGAGGGTAAATGCCGAACTGAATTTCAACACTAAACAAGAAAAGTCGGAAAGATACTATAACGATGAAGACGGTGCACACGTTAGAAGCGAGAGTACTAACAAAGAATCAGGAATCACAGCTCCGGGTCCAAGCGGAACTCCGGGGACCGACACCAATGTTCCCACTTATACTGAAACCACCACCGGAGGGGCATCCTCAACTGAAAAGAGCAGTAAAACAACCACTTATGAAGTGAGCAAAACGGAGACTGACACCAAGTATGCCCAGGGTGACGTAAAATACGATCACTTTACAATTTCGGTTATTGTCAACAATAAGGCGATAAAGGATGTGAACCTGGGGGCCACTGATGCTGAAAAAACTGATAAAATCCGCGGCATGGTAGCTACCTCCTGCGGGCTCATTGAAAACAGCCAAGAGCAAAAGATTGCGCTGAAGGACAGCATTTCGGTTGCCTTTATGGATTTTGTACCGGAAGCAGAACCGGAAACCACGTCTAGCATGGAATGGTTGAATAAAATACTGGACTCCAAGCTGCTTCCTCTCTTTATGGTCTTGCTGGCTTTGACAGTCATTGCCATAGTCTGGCTATTATCCAAGAAAAAGGCCGCCAAAGAAATAGAGGAAGAATCGGTTCCCTTTGAGGCTGAAATTGATGAAGAGCTGAGGATTGAGGATATATTCGATATGTCTTTGACTCCTGAGGAACGTGAAAAGCAGAAGATCAAAGAGGAAATAGACAAACTAGTGGACAGCGAGCCGGAAAGTGCCGCCCATGTCCTAAAGTCGTGGTTGTCTGAAGATTAGGGGTGAGGATTTGTCTACAACTAAAAAACCTCTTACGGGACGGCAAAAGGCGGCCAACTTTCTCATCGCATTAGGCCCGGAAAAATCAGCCCGGATATTCCAGTTTTTGAGTGAAGAGGAAGTTGAACAACTCACCCTGGAAATAGCCAGTGTTCGCCAGGTGTCGACGGAGAGGCTGGACTCTCTTAACCGGGAATTCTTTGAGATGTGCCTGGCTCAGCAGTACATTAGCCAGGGGGGGATAAACTACGCCAAAGAGGTGTTAGAAAAGGCCTATGGAGCGGACAAGACCGTTGAAATCCTGTCTCGTATATCTGCTTCCCTGCAGGTGCGCCCTTTCGATTTTATGCGCAAGACCGAGCCATCACAATTATTAAATTTCATTCAGTCGGAACATCCCCAGACTATAGCCCTGATTTTGGCTTACCTGGAGGCTGAAAAGGCTTCTTTGATACTATCCGCCCTGCCTCCTGACCGGCAGTCAGACGTTGCCAAAAGAATTGCCCTTATGGATACCACCTCCCCCGATGTGATCAAGGAAGTGGAGAGAGTATTGGAAAGAAAGCTCTCTTCACTGGCTCCGCAGGAACTGAGTATAGCCGGCGGGGTCAAAGCGGTAGTGGATATCTTGAACCGGGTGGACAGGAGCACTGAAAAAACCATCATGGAGGCCATGGAAGTTCAGGATCCGGAACTGGCCGAACAGATCAAGAAACTAATGTTTGTATTCGAAGACATTGTCATGATAGACGACCGCTCGGTACAGCGTGTCCTGCGCGAGGTTGAATCCCATGATCTGGCCCTGGCCTTGAAAGGCGCCAGCAGCGAGGTTACTCAAAAGATATTTGGCAATATGTCGAGCCGGGCTTCGGAAATGCTCAAAGATGACATTCAATTTATGGGCCCGGTCCGGCTGCGTGATGTGGAAGAAGCCCAGCAGAGAATTGTCAATATTATTCGTCGTTTGGAAGAAACCGGTGAGATAGTGGTTGCCCGGGGCGGAGGAGATGAAATTATTGTCTAAGGTCATAAAAAGGTTTGATCTAACCATTGCCGAGCCCCTTATAATCAGTCCGCCTCCCCGGGTGGTCATGGTCGATGTTGCGGCTGAAGCTGCCCCGCTCTCTGATTTGAGCCTTGATCCGGGGCGCATAAGAGATGAGATGGCCAATATTGTTATGGAAACCGAGGCCATGGTCAAGGACCTGATGGAAAAAGCCGCCCAGGATGCAAGAAGCATTTTGGAGGATGCCCGGGAAGATGCAGAGGTTTTGAAAACCCAGGCTCAAAAAGAAGCCGAAGAAATAAGAATCAGGGCACAGAAGGAGGGCTATGAGAATGGGCTTCGGGAAGCCCACCAGGAAATCGAAGCCGATCGGCAGATGGCCATGGAACAGTGCCAGCAGATCCTTGAGGAAGCCCGGCGCAACAAAGTAAAATTGATGGAATCAAGCACGACTGATATAGCCCGTTTAGCCATCGCGGTGGCCAAACGGGTTATCAGTACCGAAGTAAACACCAATCCACAGGTTATTATCAGTGTAATTCGAGAAGCTATAAATTTACTGGATCAGCCTGGCAATTTTCGCGTTTATGTAAACCCCGAAGAAATTGAACCCGCTCTGGACGGTCTGGCCAGAGAAGAAATTTCGGAGATGGAAAAACAGGATCTGGCCAACGCCCTGGTGGCTGATGCCCGGGTGGGAATTGGCGGATGTGTGATAGAGAGTGATCAGGGTGTGGTTGATGCCAAGTTGGACACCCGTATTGCTAAAGTCGAACAGGCTTTACAGGATGTGAGTGCAGATGACTTCAGCGAAAACATTTGAGCTGGGCAGTCTGATTGATACAATTGAAAAGGTTCAGACCTGCCAGCTTAAGGGCAGGATTTCGCAGGTTATCGGACTGACCATGGAAGCTACCGGTCCTCGCCTGAGCCTGGGAGAATTGTGCTATATCCAGACCAATGATCGCCAGCTGGTTCCTTCTGAGGTAGTTGGTTTTAGAAACAACCGCATCCTTTTAATGCCCCTGGGAGAGCTTGAGGGTATTGGACCGGGCAGTGAACTGTTGGCCACAGGAACTACCATGCGGGTTAAGGTGGGCATGGAACTGCGGGGACGGGTGCTTGATGGACTGGGTCAGCCGCTGGATGGAAAAGGACGAATTAATTCGGAAATCAACTATCCGGTTATGAACCAGCCTCCCAATCCTTTGAAAAGAACACGTATAGCGGAAGTCCTATCGGTGGGAGTTAGAGCCATTGATGGATTAACCACCATAGGCAGAGGTCAGCGTATGGGCTTTTTTGCCGGCAGCGGGGTGGGCAAGAGCACTCTCATTGGAATGATTGCCCGCAATACCAACGCAGATATTAATGTGATTGCCCTTATCGGGGAAAGAGGTCGCGAGGTTCGTGAATTCCTGGAGCGCGATCTGGGGGATGCGGGGCTTGAGAGATCGGTTGTCATAGTGGCTACTTCAGACCAACCTGCCCTGATCAGGCTCCGGGGAGCTTTTGTAGCAACGAGCATTGCTGAGTATTTTCGAGACCAGGGAATGGATGTTTTGTTTTTGATGGACTCATTGACCCGCTTTGCCCTGGCTCAGAGAGAAGTGGGACTGGCTATAGGCGAACCGCCGGCAACCCGCGGTTTTACTCCTTCGGTGTTTGCTCTTTTACCCAGATTGCTGGAGCGGGCGGGAACCGCCGAAAGCGGGAGTATAACCGGCCTCTATACGGTATTGGTAGAAGGCGACGATATGAACGAACCAATTACCGACGCGGTTCGCGGTATAGTTGACGGCCATTTGATATTGAGCCGTGCCCTGGCTACCCGCAATATGTATCCGGCTATTGATATAGGCCACAGTATTAGCCGGGTAATGATCGACATTTCCAGTCCTGAACACATGGAACAGGCGAAGCGCTTTCGTCAGATTCTCTCCACTTATGAGGAGGCCAGAGATCTTATTGACATCGGAGCCTACAAAAAGGGCTCTAATGCGCGAATTGACGAAGCCCTTATGCTGATAGACAAATGCCATGATTTCTTGAGGCAGAATGTATACGAAGAAGCTGATTTTAACGACACCCTGTTGAGATTGGAAGACGCTCTGCGAAGATGAGGTATAAGCTATGAAAGCATTTAAATTCCGTCTTCAGACCAGTCTAAATGTGAGCCTGCGGCGTGAGCAGGTAGCCAGAGAAGAACTGCAGGCCTGTATGGCTGAGAAGGAACGTATGGAAGAACAGCTGGTGCAGCTTAACAACAAACTGACCCGTATAGAAGAACGGGTTCGAGAACTTGGCCTGGCCCAGCCTATGTCGCAAGAGGCTTTGATGCACCGGGAATACCTGCCAGTATTGCACAAACAGGTCAAGCAGATGCAGGCGCGTCTGGCCAGCGCACAGGAGCGGGTGGAGAATGCTCGCATGATGCTTTTGGAGAGGAAAAAAGAAAGCCAGTCGCTGGAACGCTTGCGGGAAAAGGAATGGCAGGAATACCTGCATGAATTGAGCCTGGAAGAGCAAAAGGTCATAGACGAGGTTGCCATCAGCACCCATTACCGTAAAAGCATGGAGGATGAACGGGGCGATGAAGCCGCCGGGGAGAATTATCTTTAACCATTGATAGCTAGTAGTCTGTAACACCTAAAATTTTAATTTCCCGCCGGCCAAATTTCCGCAGGGACTTGTTGTCGTCAATCGCAAAACGTCCAGCATTACTCATTCGACACCCATGGACGGGTTAGTGCGGCGGTGGCAGGAGGCCAAGGAGCCGCCCTCCGCCGCCCCCTGCGAAAATTTTGCTCGGCGGATAAACTAAACTTTTAGATGTTACAAACTACTGGCGCGAGGAGGATAACTGTTGAGTGAGAAGAAAAAATCCCGCTCGGGTTTAATATTAGTGATTTTACTGGTTCTAGGCGTGGCTGTTATAGCGTTCAACCTGTATCGGGATCCTTCACTCCTACAAAAGATTCCGGTTGTAAAAAATTTAGTCAAGGTTAAAGACCAAACTGCTGCTCCGCAAACTGAACTGGAGAAACTTGCTCAAGAAAACGATACATGAAAAAAGGGATTGGCGCAGAAGGAACAGGAGCTGCAATCAGTGCAGCAGGAACTGACCACAGTAAAACAGCAATTAGCAGCCAGTCCCCAGACTCAAGTAGAAGCAGAAGTGGCCAAATTGAATAAAGAACTGGATGACGCCAGGGGGCAGTCGGGGGCGAAAAAAGCTTCCTACAAAGACATGGCCAAATATTTTGCGGAAATGAGCAGCAAGGATGCCGCTGAAATTCTGGCGCGTCTTGAGAGTAAAGACACCATAGGCATCCTGCAAGAGATGAATGCCGATGCCGCAGCCTCAATTCTGCAGAATATGGACCGTGATAAAGCAGTTCAAATCAGTCGTGAGATGTTGGTTACCGCTCCAAGTGGGGGGTAGCTTCATCATACATTACTTTTCTGAAAGGGGGTGAGATGGAATTGAACGGTGTTCAGGCAACAATGTTGGCAGCCACGGCATCACCCGTGGAACCAGGCCTGGTTTTGTCCAGTCCAAGGAGCAAAAGTGCCAGGGATTCTTACCCGACCGGGAGCAGTTTTGAAAAACAGTTGAAGAAGGCCTGCCAGGTACCAAGGGACAACCCGCCACGTGAAAGCGGGACCCGGGAAAAGTCAGAGCCGGTGAAGGCTGATACCGGCGACAAAATTCGGGAAAGCCAGGTTGATCAGGTGAAGGAGCAGCCTTCTGAAACCAAGCCCGGCGAAAATCAAAATACCGAAAAGGCAGGCGATAGCGGCACTCCGACCGGTGATCAGACCAGTAGTTCGACCAGCGCGGTTGCTGCTCAGGTTATGGCTATGCCGTTTATAGGGCTGGTCAAGGTTGATAATAACTTATTGCAGCAGGGGATTCCGGCAGGGGAAGCCGGCGCTGTTGCAAACGCTCCAACCAATCCGGAGGGCCAGCTGTCATCCAAAAGCAACCCGGAAGTATCCCAACTGGTCAGTCAGACCATGGAAACAGCCAATATGGGGAAAACTGACAGCCCCGCTACTCAGCCGGGTGAACCCAAAGCGACCGTATTGGTCGTAAATGATGAAAGCGCCCAAGCTTCAGCCGTAAAAATGAATGCTGCCGGAGAAGCGGCCTCTGCCGACGGGCAAGTCAAGACCTCAGGCAAACTGGGAGCCGGTCGGGAAGCAAGTGAGCTAGAGGGACAGGTCATGGATGAAAAGGCCATGAAGAAAACCGAAGGGGAGGCGGGCAGCGCTTCAGGCAAAAAACTGGCTGAATTTGAAAGTCAGCGGGTTGCGGTGCTTGGTCCGGCCAAAGACAGCCATCCGTCGGAAGGTCAACCACAGTCTTCAGCTGAAGGAGAAGCAGACACTCCGAGTTCACCGGTACTGCAGCAGCTTGAAGCGGCGATTCCCAAAATGCAGGTGCGCGATGTTCCGCCCAGTCTTCAAAACAGCCAGGCGGCGGTTGATCCCCAGAATCTGATGGACCAGGTGGTAAAAAAGGCTGAGGTCATGATCAAGGATAACAGTTCCGAAATGACTCTGCATCTGAAACCGGATTTCATGGGTAAGATGACCATCAAAATTGCGGTTGATGAGGCTGGAACGGTTACTGCCCATTTTTCCACCAGCAGCCAGCAGGTTAAAAATGTTTTGGAACAGAATATGCAGACCCTGCGCCTGACCCTGGAAGCCCAGGGCATAAAAGTGGATCGGACCGAAGTAAACGTGCAGCTTGACAGCGGAGGAATGATGAGCGACCCGGGAGGGAGGCAGGACCTGTGGCAACAGTCCCGGGGGGGGACATTTATCAGTTTTTCAGATTCCGAAGGTGAAATAATGGAAACCGCCAGCCAGTTCCTTAACCCGGCTCAGGCCAGCGGATATGAGGGCAGTGAAACCAGTGACGGATATAACTTCTTGGTTTAGGAGGTGAGAAAGTGTACGTAGATTCGACAACCGGAATGGTTTACAGCGGAGAACCAGCAAGCTCGTCAACATCCAGTTCTTCATCCAAATCAAGCAGTACTGGAGAAATAAGTAAAGAAGCTTTTTTGAAGCTTTTATGCACGCAGCTGCAGAATCAGGATCCCTTAAATCCCACAGATTCTACCGAGCAGATTGCTCAGATGGCCTCTTTTAGTTCGCTAGAGCAGATGCAGAACCTTAATAAAAGCTTCGAAGCACTGACCACAACCATTAGCAGCAACATTTTGCCCAATATGCTATTCCAGCAGGCAGGAAGCATGATCGGGCGCACGGTTGTATACGAAAATCCCAACGCAACTGGTGACGATGACCAGTATCTGAGCGGGGTTATAACCTCGGTTAATATCAGCGACGGTACGGCCGCCTATTACATCAATGGCGAAGAAATCGAGCAAAGCAGTATTGTAGGTATCGGTGCATCCGCAAAAGATGCTGAAGCTACTATTTTAGCGCAGATTCTAGCGCTGCTTCAGGGCAGTTCCGAAACCGATCCGGAAACAGACAGCGATCCGGATACAGATACCGATACGGATACAGATACCGATACAGTGACCGAGGCATAACAGGCAGGTGAAGCAAATGGATCAAAGAATAGTATTTTCGCAGCAGCCGATTCAACCCATCCAAACCAATAAAGCCAAGGCTGCGCAAAGCCAGCCCAAGACCGGCCAGGCCAGCTTTCAAAACATCCTCGAACAGAAGATGGCCCCTGAACTGCGCTTTTCCAGGCATGCTCAGGAGAGGCTGCAAGCGCGTAATATCTCTTTAAGCGCCGAGGACCTGAGCAAGCTCAATCAAGCGGTGTCCCAGGCCCGGGAAAAGGGAGCGCGGGATTCGCTGATCCTGATGAACGGGAATGATTTGGCCCTGGTGGTGAGCGTAAAAAA
>JBDKUE010000160.1:0-3500 GCA_039679855.1 Syntrophomonas sp. | reverse complement strand
CATTTGATCCCGGCTGGTTGACAGATTGAACCTTACCGCCTTGTTTTCCAGGCCTTTTATGGCATTTGGGATCGGCACACCGGTCAGCTTCTCCAGGGCCTGCAAAGCCTCGAATTCGCTCCACTGGCCTGCTTTGTCCCCCATCAGGGCCTGGCTGACGCTTCCTCCGAACTTGTAGGGGCTGGCGGTCGAGACGACAATTACCGGAGCTGCATCTCCGGTGGCCTCCCGGTATTTCTGATAGACATTCAGTCCCACCGCGGTATGGGTGTCAATTAAATACCGGTATTTTTCCCAGGTCTGGGCGATGGTGAATCTGGTCTCTTCGTCTGAAGCGTAATCTGCCCAGAAAACCTCCTTGATTTTAACCCGGATATCTTCCTCCACCGTGTAGCGTCCCTGCTCTTTTAGCTGCTGCATCCAGGCTGACACCCGTCCGGCATCCCGCCCGGTCATTTCAAACAACAACCTTTCTAGATTGGATGATATGAGTATATCCATGGAGGGCGAAATGGTCTTATGGAACTGGCGGGAACGGTCATAGGTGCCGGTATTGATAAACTCCGTAAGGACGTTGTTGGCGTTCGAGGCGCATATCAGCCGTTTGATGTTGATGCCCATGCAGCGGGCGTAGAAAGCGGCCAGGATGTTGCCGAAATTACCGGTCGGAACCACTACGTTTACCGGTTCACCGGTTTTTACGGCGCCGCAGCGGGTTGCATCCAGATAAGCCGAAATATAATAAATGATCTGCGGAACCAGGCGCCCCCAGTTGATAGAATTGGCCGATGAAAGCTCATATCCCCTGGTTCTCAACGCTTCAGCAATTTTGACATCTGAAAATATGGCCTTTACCCCATTCTGAGCGTCGTCAAAATTGCCTTTAACCGCTGCAACCAGCACATTCTCCCCTTCCTGGGTGAGCATCTGCAGCTTCTGCACCTGGCTGACCCCTTCTTCCGGGAAAAAGACCACAATCCTGGTTCCTTCTACATCTCTGAATCCTTCCAGGGCTGCTTTCCCGGTATCGCCGGAAGTGGCCACCAAAATCAAAACCTGATTTTTCTCCCCGGTTTTGACCATGCTGGTAGTTAGCAGGTGGGGAAGCATCTGCAGGGCCATGTCCTTGAAGGCGCAGGTTGGACCGTGCCACAACTCCAGTACATAGGTGTCGTCACCGAGGTGGTGGAGCGGCGCAACTTCCGGATGGTCGAACTTTCCCTCTGAATAGGCCGCCTGAACGCAGCCTTCTATTTCCGGAGCACTAAAATCGCTCAAGTATTCCTCTAAAACCAGCGCAGCCCGCTCTTTATAATTCCTGCCGGCCATAAATTGCAATTGTAAATCAGTCAACACTGGAATCCTCTCGGGGACGAATAGTCCGCCGTCGGGTGATAAACCCAATTTTATGGCCAAGGCCGATGAATCACAGGTGTATTTTCCTCTGCTGCTCAAGTACTTCAATGCCCTGCCTCCTTGTCTTAAGCTTACCGCTGAGTTTGGGGGTTCCTATTTCCAGCGATAATCTATTAAACATTCTATACCGAAAAACCTGCGGGCAAAAGGGTTCCAAGTAAAATACCGGCTTTAAACAACGTCAAACCATAGAAAAGGCGGCTCAATTTGGGTATTATAAGAACATGATTTTACCCGGCATTATTGGAGGTTACAATGGCGCAGCTATTTTTTTTGGCCCTGGTGGTCCTTATCCTTTACTTTGTATCAGACATCATTAAAAAGCTGCTCGCAGCAAAAAGCGGCGCCCAACCGGGCAAGAAGGGTGAGGAAGTGCTCGATGTATCTAATGCCTGGATTGACCTGGGCAATCTACCCTACCAGGCCAGGAAATGCTTTTTAAACGCTTCAGAAGAAAAACTACTGGCTATGCTGCAAGAACTGGTTGCCCCGGGTCAGGCGGTCTATCCCAAAGTTCGCCTGGCTGAAATAATTGAACTGACTGGCGAAGCCTCCCACCGTTCCGAATACCTCCGTCGCCTTCGGGAGCGCTGCTGCGACTTTTTGATCTGCCAGTCCAACCTGGAATCTCCCCTCATGCTGGTTATGACGGAAAGCCGCCAGGACAATGATAATCACCGGCAAAACCGGGATTTCACACTGCGAGCTGCACAAGCCGCCGGTCTGCCAGTAATTGTAATAAACCTTGACAACCTTCCTGACAGGGATTCCATACTCCAATCACTTCAAAAAGTCGGCCTGCGCTTAAAATATTAAAACAAAGTCAATACAAGAAACATATTCAAGGTTTCGACGAAAAATCTATTTCTGGTCAGAAATAGCACCTATTTATCATTTTCCCAATAAGATATATAGAAATATCTGAAAGGAGATGATGATGGTGCCAGTCAAGACATTAATTCCCATTCAAGACGCCTACGTTTCTCAGTTTTATGCGAACCAAAATTTTGCCTTCAGTCCGTTTCTGTATTTCGGCCAGTACAAACAGTCCGGAGATAACTACAGGGCTTTGCTCCAATTTCCACTGCGTGCTATTCCCAAACACAGACGGATAGAACTGGCCCAACTGCAGTTCACAGTCTACCGGAATGAATTTCCCACCGGCACCCTTACCTACTCAAGCTTAAAACGGCCTCTGGAGCCATGGAGTGCTAGAAGTGTCACATGGAACAACCAGCCCAAATCCAAACTGGTTTACACTTTCCTTACGTCCTGGGCCGATACACCGGGAACCGTTATCTATAATGATATTACCTTCCTGGTGCGCAGCTGGCTGGATGGCAGCAAACCCAACTACGGCCTGCTTCTCGAAGGCGACGAGTCCATGCCGTCACTCCTGGGCCTGTTCAGCGTTGACCGGCAGCGCTTCGGTTCCCAGCATCATGGTCCGGATTTTAAGGACTTTGATTCTTTTGGCCTCGATATTAAACGCTTCCATCATAAACCGCCTAAGAAGATTCACCGTCCACCGCATCACAGACATGATCACCATGAAAAGCACCATATCCAGCCCTGGTATATTGGGCCCAAACTGATTATCAACTACTGCTAAGCTAAAGTTTAAACCAGGGAAAGATTCGCTTTTCCCTGGTTTACTTTTTTACGCATAATATTCATTTTGCCGCCCCCAACTATTGTTTATTTCCGAATGTCGAATATATGCCTTTAGGGAACACCAGGACTACACCATTCATCAAAATTTCATTCTACTTTACTAATTAAATGGATAGTTGATAAAATATGGGGAAAACTTATTTTAAATATTTGTAATAAAAACTGTTTCCACATCCGGTTCTATGCATTACAATATTAATAACAGGTGGAGTATACTCTGCCTTATTAGAGTTGCTGTAAAGCAACTTAGAATAATTTCACAGCTAATACGCTGAGTCTCCATTTTGGAGAGCGGGGGACCCAACAATTGGGGTGAATCCGGATATCCGGTAGGGAACTCCCTTATCCCGAACCCGTCAGCTAACCTCGCAAGCGTTGAAAGGGAACCGAGGTTTATAGTGTATCCTTAT
>JBDKUE010000249.1:0-3683 GCA_039679855.1 Syntrophomonas sp. | reverse complement strand
CCCCCGGCAGTATTCTGATAAAATTCATTCTCATCTTTCCAGAAATATGGGCGAGGACCTTATGACCGTTTTCCAATTCTACCTTAAACATCGCGTTGGGTAAAGGTTCTAAAACGATACCCTCAACTTCGATGACATCATCTTTAGCCATTTACCAGACCTCCTTCCCATTTCTTTCTCCGGCTTCCTTTATCATCTTCAGACTGCTCTTTATAACCTGGTTTTCCGGTAGTTCCCCTCTCAGCAGTGCTTCCCTGATCTGATGAGCAACCGTATTGGTTATGTTCAGGTGTTTGAGGTTTTTTACCTTGGGGTTATCATTAGTTCGAATGTCCCCGTCAACCAGTAAAACCAGACGCTCATTAATTACTTTAAAGATTATATACATTTTTCCCAGGTCTCGCCCTGATTTGGAAAATGCCATTCTTCCTAAAAGGTCCTTGTGAATTAATAGCCACCCCCATCACCGCATGGTAAGGATCTCCGGTCCATGCTCTCCTATCGCCACCGTGTGTTCAAAGTGCGCCGAGCACTTTTTGTCGGCGGTAACTACCGTCCATCCATCCGGTTTGGTCAAAACCTTGTAGGTACCTGCGTTAATCATCGGTTCAATGGCCAGGGTCATACCCTTTTTCATAACCGGACCCCGGTCAGACGGGCCATAATTGGGCACCGGCGGTTCTTCATGCATTTGTCTGCCTATGCCATGACCCACAAAATCCCGCACCACTGAAAAACCGTTTTTTTCAGCGTGAGCCTGGATGGCATGGGATAATTGCCCCAGACGATTTTCCGGTATGGCTTCTTTGATGCCTACCATCAGACACTCTTCGGTAACCTTAATCAGCCGCAGGGTTTCCGGATCCACATCACCTATCGGTACAGTGATAGCCGAGTCTCCGGCGTAACCTTTTAATAAGACCCCGAAATCAATGCTGATGATATCTCCATCTTTTAAAGTCCGCGGACCAGGTATCCCGTGAACCACTTCTTCATTGATAGAAGCGCAGATAACTCCCGGGAAGGCCCACCCGCCTCGGGCATGGGGATAATTCTTGAAAACCGGGATGGCGCCCCTTTTTTTGCATTCTTCTTCAGCCAGGGCATTAAGCGTTGCAGTTGTTACTCCCGCTTGGGCCGCCTTCTCCAAAAGCGTCAGGGTCTTGGCCACAACCTGCCCGGCTTTTCGCATCTTGGCTATTTCATCCCGTTTTTTCAGTATAATCATTACCGGCTCTCCAAGATATTCTTAACGTCGGCAAAGACTACTTTACTATCCCGGTCGCCGTCAATATTATATACCAGGCCTTTCTTCTCATAGTAGGCCAGCAGTGGATTGGTCTGTTCCCCGTAAACCTGAAGGCGCTTTACAACCGTGTCCCCCTGGTCGTCGCTGCGTTGGAACAGCTCCCCGCCGCACAGGTCGCAAACTCCCACTTTTTTGGGGGGATTGGTGTTTAAATTATATACCGTCTTGCAATCGCGGCAGCTTACCCGGCCGGTAATCCTGGCAATGAGGATCTCATCCGGCACAAAAATATTGATTACCGCATCTATCTTTTTATTCAGCTTTGCCAGTACCTCTTCCAGGGCATCGGCCTGAGGAATGGTACGGGGAAACCCGTCCAGCAGGAATCCCTTTTGACAATCGGGCTCAGCCAGTCTCTCGGCCACAATTCCAATGGTCACTTCATCCGGAACTAGCTGCCCGGAATCCATGTACTTCTTCGCTTCTACCCCCAGAGGGGTTTGCTTGCTTACCGCATCCCGGAACATATCGCCGGTGGATATATGGGGAATGGGATAGTTTGCCTTGATTATATCGGCTTGCGTACCTTTTCCCGCACCCGGAGGGCCCATTAAGATAATATTCATACCGTTCATCTCCTAATTATTTAACAAAACCTTCATAGCTCCGTAACAACATATGTGACTCTATCTGTTTCATAGTATCCAGGGCCACACCTACCACGATCAACAATGAAGTTCCTCCGAATTGCAGGCCGGTTACCCCGGTCCATCCGATGACGATATTGGGCAGTATCGCGATTATGGCCAGGAAAAAACCTCCGGCCAGGGTTAAACGGGACAGCACCCGGTCGATATAATCGGCCGTGGGCCGGCCCGGTCTAATGCCGGGAACAAACCCACCATACTTTTTGACGTTGTCAGCCACGTCAGCGGGATTGTAGATAATCGCAACGTAGAAAAAGGTAAAAAATACAATCAACAGGCCATAGACCAGATTGTATACTACACCGGCCGAACTAAACCATTTATTGACGAATAAATTAAAACCTGAAGTCGGATCCATCCAGGAACCAATGGTAACCGGAATGGTCAGCAGGGATATGGCGAATATTATCGGTATAACTCCGCCAGCATTGACTTTCAATGGCAGGAAGGTGCTCTGCCCGCCGTAGACCTTGCGCCCAACCACCCGCTTGGCGTATTGGACCGGCAGCCGGCGCTGTCCTTCGTTGACGGCAATGATTCCGGCGATTATGGCCAGGGCTAACACCACAAACAAAAGCACATTGAACGCGTTTATGATCCCGCCTTGATATGCCTGCACTATGCTGTTTCCCTGGGAGGGCAGCCTGGAAACGATACCGGCAAAGATGATTAAAGATATTCCGTTGCCAATGCCCTTGTCGGTTATAGCTTCACCTATCCACATCAGGAAGGCAGTCCCAGCGGTAAGAGTTACCGCGATAAACAAATAAACCCATACGCTGCGTTGGGTCAGGGAGCCGCTGCGGCCCAAAGCTATGGCCATACCTATGGCTTGAATAAATGCCAGTACCACGGTTCCATACCTTACATACTGGGCGATTTGCTTGCGGCCTTCTTCACCCTCTTTGGCCAGCTTTTCCAACTTGGGAATTACCACCTGAAGCAGCTGCATAATAATCGATGCGTTGATATAGGGTGTTATACTCATGGCAAAAATACTGAACCGTTTAAACGCCCCGCCGGAAATGATATCAAAAAATCCGAACATCTGACCGCTGGCCAGCTGTGCCCACCTCTCCGGATTGACAAAGGGGGTGGGAATATGAGCGCCAAAACGAAACACCAGCATCATAAACAGGGTAAATAGTATCTTGAACCTGAGATCTCCTGTCTTAAAGGCTGCTTTAGCAGAATCCAGCATTAGATCACCTCAACCTTACCACCCCTGGCGGTGATTTTTTCTTCCGCCTGCCGGCTGACCTTATGCGCCTTGACAACCAGTTTCTTTTCCAATTCGCCATTGCCAAGGATCTTGATGCCGTCCTTATATTTGTTAATGAGGCCCGACTCCTGTAAGAGTTCAGGGGTCACCTCGGTGTTGTCCAGGAAAATATTCAAATCTTGAACATTCACTATGGCATATTCCTTTTTAAATATGTTGGTAAAACCGCGCTTGGGCAGGCGTCTTTGCAAAGGCATCTGACCGCCTTCAAAACCAGGCCTTACACCTCCACCGGAACGGGCCTTTTGACCTTTATGCCCTCGGGTGGAAGTCTTGCCGTGTCCGGACCCGGTACCGCGGCCAACCCTCTTTACGCGTTTGTTGGCTCCGGGCGGAGATTTAAGCTCCTCGAGTTTCACGTTAAAACCTCCCTAATTTTCCTAATCAAGCTCTTCAACGGTCAGCAGGTGGCTGACTTTGTTGATCTGCCCTCTAAGCTGCGGAG
>JBDKUE010000070.1:0-6026 GCA_039679855.1 Syntrophomonas sp. | reverse complement strand
TGGCGCAGGCCCTCGGGGTTCAGACCAAAGATGTTGTGTGGGATGCGGGGACTGCTACCATCACCCTGTCAAAGGGTGACCAGGCCATTCAAATGCAGGTAGGCAGTAAAACCTTGCTGATAAACGGAGCCCCACGCCAGATGGACGCAGCCCCGGAAATAACCAGTGGGCGAACCTTCCTGCCGGCGGGTTATGTCGCGCAAGGCTTGGGCTATTCGGTTGACTGGGATGCTGCATCACAGACCATAAAATTGAACCAGGGATCTTCACCAAATCCACCTGTGAACAATATAGATACGCAAGCCCAGACAGAACCGAAAACTTGGGAGGACTGGCCGGCGGCCAGCACTGATGACCCGAATCATACCTGGACGATAGTATTTAAACAGGCCATGGACACCTCAACCCTAAATAGCATAAACATCTATGTATCACCAGACGTTGACGGCAGCCGCCGGATAGAGGGAGTTGGCATTACCAGCTCCGACAGCACCCATGCGCTGGTAAGCCCACCAACTGGGGGATGGAAGGCCGAAACGAAATATTATCTTATTATTACCAAGAAAGCTTTGCCCAGCGAAGGAGAGCCCCTGAAAGATTTCGTACGGATGCCCTTTAGCTTAACTGATACAGAAGTGGTGCTGACACCGGACTATTTCGTTCCCGATGATATTTCAAAGGTTTATGTCATGTCTTCGACAACAACCTTTTATAGTAACAATCACAGTAACAGCAATAACCAATATATAAAATGGAAAGGTACCGATAAATACACTTACTACGGAGCTGATTTTGATAGAGGAAATTGTATCGAAGATGCGTATGCAATCGATGGCAAGGAGATCAAATGGATTAAATCAACATTGTATAGCAATGGAAACGGGCACGACGATATTTGCACTTCTGGTTCCTATATTCTCATCAAACCTGTATCGGTCGGAGAAAAGTGGGACATTAACTACGGAAGTATGAGTAATGCTGGAAGTTTTACTTGGATTGCAGAAGGGCAATTCGTAGGGATGGAAAATATCACAGTCATGGGTTCAAATATGGAATGCGCCCATGTCCGAATTAAAGGAATTTGCCAGGACAGGTCATCGTCAAAGAGTTTTGATTATAATTACTGGTTGGTCAAGGGTATAGGGATGGTAAAAGCCATATACGATGGACCGTACGAATACAGTACTGCAGACGAATTGATAGAAATCCAGTAACAATAGAAGATTAATTATTGACCGGGTCTTTACGGGGCGAACAAGGGAAAGGTTCTTTTCTTGTTCGCCTTAGCGCACCGTTTCCGGTTTTGTGTAAACTGGGCCGCGAAGAGATGTAGAAGAAGAGCATGATTTGGTTAAGACTATTGGAAAAAGGGGGGCGAAACATATAATATATTTAAAAACTTCATTAATATCATGGAAAATGCTCTCCATTAATTATGCCCTAAAAATAGGAATGGATTATCAATAACCGGGTAAACGACTATGAGAAAGCTATTCTGGAATTTAACGAAGCCATTAAAATCGATCCTCGAAATATTGAAGCCCGAGTCGGTTTAGCCCAGGCTTATATCGGAATTGGGGATCCCCAAAAGGCAGATGAAGCCCTGACCGCGGCGATGAATATTGGTACACTTAGCCCTGAACAATACCAAAAAGTTATTGAAATGTACATTAAAAAGGGCAACTACGATGAAGCGGCAAAACTGCTGACTCGGGCCAGGGGCCAATATCCTGACAATGAACCGTTAAAAGCGGTTGAAAAACTGCTTGCCGATACAAAGGCTAAAGCCCAGACCCTCTAGGTATTGTTCTTATGTTTGGGGATGGAAGTGAGTATCTAAAAACTTTGTTGGATGCCGGGGCAAATCCCAATATAATTTCTGAACACAATGAAACATCTTTAATGACTGCATCCAGATATGATGATCCAGAATATATCCAAACGTTGTTGGCAGTAGGGGTTGACCCCAATGTTCAGCATGAGAATGGAAGTACTGCACTTATCAGTAAAATATATTATATGGGCTTTGAAGAGGACAGACAAAGACATCTGCAAGGGCTAAGTCTGTTACTAGAGGTGGGGGCTAATCCAAATATAAGAGATAATGAGGGTCATTCCGCATTATATTATGCCAATTTAGATTTATCAAGTCTGGCATACAATGGCCAAGATAAATGGAGGGGTCATAAGAACTGTCCTGAAGCTGCTCAGCTTTTACGGCAGTACGGAGCAACAGAATAATAAAGATAAATCATTTTCGGTTTATCATAGGCGGAAAATTAAAATTTCTAAACAAACTCAGAATCATGGAAATACCGGTTAACCTTATAGGGGAATGATGTGACAAATATGGACACCAGTGCCCAAGAAGGGGTTGTGGGGGCCTAAATAGGGGAGGCGCCAGGGAAGTTCTCCAAATTATGTGGTAAAAAGAAGGGGATGTTTTTGTAATGGAAAAAAATGTCAGGGCCTGGTATCTATGTATAGGTCTGATACTACTGTTGGGTGTCGGAGTAGCAAATCAGGCCTGGGCCGTTGGCAACGCGACCTTTACAGTAGGATCTACTTCGTATTATATGGATGGCGTTGCTCAAAATATGGAGGTTGCTCCCTATGTAAATAATGGTCGAACTTATGTACCTATTTTATACCTGGCGCAGGCCCTCGGGGTTCAGACCAACGATGTTGTATGGGATGCGGGGAGTGCTACCATTACCCTGTCAAAGGGTGACCAGGCCATTCAAATGCAGGTAGGCAGTAAAAATTTGCTGGTAAACGGCGCAACACGCCCAATGGACGTAGCCCCGGAAATAGCCAGTGGGCGAACCTTCTTGCCGGCTAGTTTTGTTGCGCAAGTATTTGGCTATTCGGTTGACTGGGATGCTGCATCACAAACCATAAAATTAAATCAGGGATCTTCAACAAACCCACCTGTGAATAATATAAACACGCAGGCACAGACAGAACCGAAAATTTGGGAGGACTGGCCGGCAGCCAGCACTGATGACCCGAATCATCCCTGGACAATTGTATTCAAACAAGCCATGGATAGCTCTACCATAAACAGCATTAATATTTATGTATCGACAGATGCTGCCGGCGGTACTCGCATTCAGGGAGTTGGCGTCGCTGCCTCCGACTGCACTCACGCCCTAGTCAGCCCGCCGACTGGAGGATGGAGCATCGGCACCAATTATTACCTGATTATTACTCAAGGTGTTTTAACTAGCGAAGGCTTGCCATTGAAAGCCGCTATAAATATGCCGTTTAGTGTATTGAATAAAGATAGTTCGCTTGCTGCTTATAGCACTCAATTGACGCCTGATTACTGGATACCAGATCTAACGAAAAAATACGTATACACTACATCGTGTAACTATGGGCAATATCCCAGAACCGAACAGAAGATGGTGACCTGGTCTAAGGATTCACAAGGACAATATATACGATCCTGGGATAAATATACTTGGCAAGAAGACGGGACTCTATCTCAAAATGTCTGGTCTGAAACAGATGTCTACGTACTCGAAGGTAGTTCAATAAGTTGGAAAGCAAATTCAGGTTATATAGATCAAGCGGGCAGTTCTGATACATCACTGGTTGCAGGGACAAAGGACATTCTAGAACCAGTTGAGCCCGGTCAAACATGGTCGAATCATTTTAGTATTTCAGCAGTATATGATAACGGTTCACGAGATAATTATTCGGAAGAAGTAAGATTCGTAGGCATGGAGAATATTGAATGTCTGGGAGTCATCCGGCAAGCAGCCCGTATTACCGTAAATGGTTCATATGGAACGACACATTATGAAGTAAATTATTGGCTTGTGAAAAATATTGGAATCGTAAAGTCTGTCATGAATGAATGGAATGTATATAATGGCGAGACTTTTGCGGTTTATGATTCTGACATGTTAATTGACATGAAGTAAAACAGCCGCGGACACCAACGCCTTAGGAATGATTAATTTTAATATTATATGGTAGGTTTAGCCCAGGTTTATTGTTGGAGCGAAGAAAGGGGAGTTTAATGTAAATGGGAAACAAAAGCAGAGCCTGGTATCTATGTATAGTTCTGATACTGCTGCTTGGTATCGGATTAGGAAACCAAGCCTGGGCCGCTGGCAACGCGACCTTTACCGTAGGATCTACTTCGTATTATATGGACGGTGTTGCTCAAAATATGGAGGTTGCTCCCTATATAAATAATGGCCGTACTTATGTACCTATATTATACCTGGCGCAGGCCCTCGGGGTTCAGACCAACGATGTTGTGTGGGATGCGGGGAATGCTACCATTACCCTGTCAAAGGGTGACCAGGCCATTCAAATGCAGGTAGGCAGTAAAACCCTGCTGGTAAACGGCGCCCCACGCCAAATGGACGCAGCCCCGGAAATAACCAGTGGGCGAACCTTCCTGCCGGCGGGTTTTGTCGCCCAAGGCTTGGGCTATTCGGTTGACTGGGATGCTGCATCACAGACCATAAAATTGAACCAGGGATCTTCACCAGACCCATCTGTAAACAATACCAACACGCAAGCCCAGACAGAACCGAAAACTTGGGAGGACTGGCCGGCGGCCAGCACTGATGACCCGAATCATACCTGGACGATAGTATTTAAACAGGCAATGGACACCTCAACCCTAAATAGCATAAACATCTATGTATCACCAGACGTTGACGGCAGCCGCCGGATAGAGGGAGTTGGCATTACCAGCTCCGACAGCACCCATGCGCTGGTAAGTCCACCAACTGGGGGATGGAAGGCCGAAACGAAATATTATCTTATTATTACCAAGAAAGCTTTGACCAGAGAAGGAGAGCCCCTGAAAGATTTCGTACGGATGCCTTTTAGCTTAACCGATGATAATTCGACGGATTCCGAAGAGGTATTGACGCCCGATTACTGGATACCGGATATTAACAAAAAGTACATTTATCGCAGATCTTCCTCAGTAAATAATCCAGTATCTGACGTTCAAGCTGAGTGGATAAGCCAGAATGACAGGTATATTGAGAAAAAGACGATGGATGTAGAATACGCTGACTTGTATACCACCTGGGTTCAGCAAATCTCTGAGACCAAAATTTACACAATAAATAGCAATTCAGTAATGCTTGTGGAGCATGGTGAAGATACCGGTCAGGTAGAAACGAAACATGTTATTTCAGGAAATTCAGCCGTTGTTTCACCAGTAAATCCGAATCAATATTGGAATATCAATTATTCATCATTAATGAACCTATCAGATAGATTAGAGAAGTTTACAGGGCAAGCAACTTTCGTGGGATTTGATAACATCAACATTATGGGCACAAAGGAGAAAGCTGCTCATATTCATATTGAGAAGCAAGCAGAAAGTAGTGATGAATACAGCCATAGTATTAATAAATATTTTGAGGATTATTGGTTGGTAAAAGGACTCGGAGTCGTTAAGATGCAATCAAAAATAGAATATTCTTATACCACAGCCTCAGGGGAAAAATCAAATCATATTCAGGAGTTGCAGGAAGAGTTAGTTTCAGTGTCCTAATAAAAGAGTGCCTATATTAAAGCAGCCTGGCCGGTAATAATGAACCTGGCAGGCTGATCAATCAGCCACTTTCCGCATTCCTGCCGACCCCGTTCGGGGGAATAATAAATTTCGCAAATCAAGAACAGCGTAGTGTCAGGAGCATAAAAAACTCATAAAGGCCAGAATGTAGGGAGATATGAGGTTGGAACGGAGAAAGGGGAAGTTTATATAATGGTAAGCAAGAGCAGGGCCTGGTATCTATGTTTCGTTCTGATACTACTGCTGGGCATCGGGGGAGGAAATCAGGCCCGGGCCGCTGGCGGCACGTCCTTTGCACTAGGATCTACTTCGTATTATGTGGACGGCGTTGTTCAAAATATTGAGGTTGCTCCCTATATAAATAATGGCCGTACTTATGTACCTATCTTATACCTGGCGCAGGCCCTCGGGGTTCAGACCAAAGATGTTGTGTGGGATGCGGGGACTGCTACCATCACCCTGTCAAAGG
>JBDKUE010000180.1:0-4193 GCA_039679855.1 Syntrophomonas sp. | reverse complement strand
ATCCGAACAGACGGAAGCGGCAAAACTAAATTAAATAATGATAAAACATACGATATTAACGTGGCTGGTGATTGGATTTATTATAGAAATGATGGTGATGATTGCAAGCTTTATAGAATAAAAAATGATGGAAGTAACCGAGAATTAGTTTATTAAAAGTTTTTATATAATCTTTGAGGAGTCAAAAGTTATTACTGTGCAACAGGATAAAATGATAGATAGGGGAGGATATTCAATGGAATCCAAAAACAGGGTCAGTTTTTTCTATGCTGTGTTAACGCTGCTTGTCTCCGTTAGTCTCCTTATACAAGTCTCTCCTGTACTAGCCTGGGATGAATGGCCGGAGGCCAGTACCGATGATAAAAATCACAGCTGGACGGTAGTATTTAAACAGACAATGGATACATCGACTATCAATAGCCAGAATATCTATGTTTCAACCGACAGCTCTGGCAATAGCCGCGTATCAGGAGTAGGTGTTGTTGCCTTGGACGATACTCATGCATTAATAAGCCCTCCCGCCGGGGGCTGGAAGGTGGGAACAAAGTACTATCTTATTGTTACGCAGAAGGTTTTGACCGATGAAAGCCAGCCTTTAAAAGACGCAGTACGCATGGTATTCAATGTTGATCCAAATGCAGCTTCATCTGCTTTTGGAAATTCTCCTAATAACCTAATTAATGATGGTTCGATTTGCCAAAATGGAAACTGGAATTACTACGCAAATCCAGCAGACAGAAATCGTTTATATAGAGTTCATATCGATGGAAGCGGCAAACAAAAACTGGCTGATGAAGACTGGGTGTATTATATTAATGTCAGCAACGACTGGATTTATTACATTGCTCAGTATAATTACTATTCGGATTCAGACAACTTTGGGGGGCTTTTGTGCCGCATGCATACTGATGGGTCCAATAAGCAGCTGTTGTTATCCAAAGACTTTGTTACATGGATATGTTTATACAAAAATAAGCTCTATTTCAATAGCATAAATGGTGGACTTGGATGTATGAATGTAGATGGCAGTGGAGTTATCTCCTTAAACAAAGGAGAACAAATAGGCCGAATTTATATTGTAGACGACTGGATTTACTGCAGTATGTATAGGAGGCACAAACTTGGTAGTGGTAATGAATTATTTAAAATCCGGACAGATGGCAGCGATAGGACTACTATTAGCCGTCAGTTCCCAGCTTATACTTTTATTGTTGCTGATGATTATATATATTATGTCAATGACAAAGATAACTATCTGTATAATATGCGAACAGACGGCAGCGGCATAAGCCTGGTTAGTAATCAAGGATACTTTAATGCTATTAATGTTAAAGGATCATGGCTTTATGTGTATGACAGTAAAAAAGTAGACCAGATTTTGCGTGTCAAAATTGGTGGAACGGGACTCGAAAAAATTGTTAAATACGATGATTTTAATATTGCTCCAGAATTGGGTATAAACATTATTAATGATTGGATTTATTTCCGAATAATAACCGAATGGAAGCCTACATCCGATCAATACTATGCTTCATTTGAACATTTGTATCGGATTCATTTGGACGGCAGTGGAATGGAGTTAGTTGCTGAAGGACCGCGAATCAGAAATCAATATTAATGCTTCAAGATTAAGGTATGCTCAAACACAATCTGATAGTTGTAATTAAAAGTTCTTTGGCTAAACCGGGGAGGTAAAGGGAGAGAATGTACTGTGGAAAATGCGGGCAGGAGCTAGAAGACGACGCCAGATTTTGTAATTCGTGCGGGAATATTATTAAGGCTCCAAACAAGGAGAAGAGTATTACAGCAGAGTCGGGTTCTGAAGAGCAACCCTTTAAAGCGATGGAATCTCCCAATGAAACCAACACTGCAGCACCCATTCAAACCAAACCCTCGGGGACAGGAAAGAAGACAAAGATAATTATCGGTTCCATCGTGGCCGTGGTGTTAGTTCTGGGCGGCTTTTGGGGATGGAACAGCTTTGGAACGGAAGCCCGAATGCAGGCCAAGCTGGACCTGGCGGTTAAATATTTAAGTGAAAACGACTATGAGAAAGCGATCCTGGCCTTCAATGATGCCATTAAAATCGATCCCAAAGAAGTAAAAGCCTATCAAGGTTTAGCCAGGGTTTATACCATACAAGAGAAATACGATGAAGCCCAGTCTGCCTATGACAGAGGTCTGGCCGCGGTAGCAACGGAGAAAAAAACGACCCTGCAGATTGGCTTGGCCGGCATGTACATCGATCAGGGGCAGCTGGATAAAGCGGAACAGGCCTTTCAGGAGATAAATAGCAGTAACTCGGCTTGCCTCGAAGCTTACTTTGGACTAGCCATAGTCTACCAGCAAAAGGGAAACAACGCCAAAGCGGAAGCGATGCTACGCAAAGCCGTTGCAGACAATCCCAACGAATACCGGGCCTATAATACGCTGGCTTTGTATCTCAAACAAAACAATAAAACAGATGATTCCTTTACCAACCTGGTAAAATCTCTTTCCCTGGAAATCAACCAGCAGGAAGCCTATCTAATTCTAACTGACCTGTATAAAGGCAATTGGAATGCCTTGCAGTCCAAAGCTTCTCTTATTGCTGACCAACAGCTTGCCGAAATGCTGCAATTCTACGGCTATTATGCCTCTGAGGACTACCCCAAGGCGATCACTACCTTTCAGGAAAAACTCAGTCAAAGCAGCAATCAAAAAGCCCGGATACTGGCTGCCATAGCCATGTTAAAGCAGGGTGACAAACCGGGAGCAGAGGCTCTGGTAAAGCAGTTGACTAATGAAAAGCTGAACGACTGGTTCTTAAGCGACCTGGCCAGATACTATCTGGATACGGGAGACAAGGACAAAGCTAAAGCATATGCCCTCAAGGCACTTAAGGCGAATCCCACTAACCTGGACGCCATTGTAATATTGCAGACTATAAATAGTACCGATGCCAGTGCCAAAGTCTATACCGCCCAGGTTCTGCTCTACAACTGGAAGCCGGTAAGCAACATTAAAAAAGAGATGCAAGACTTAAATCTAGTGACTGCTCAAATAACAATTTCCGATAAATCTGACAAGAAATCAGAAATGACTGCATCTAAAAATAATGACACAAAAGATGGAGAGGGAACCAGAGAGAATTCAATGAAACCGGTGGACAATTCATCTACAAATATACAAAAGACCATCAATCACAAATTGGATAGTAGGATATGTTATGCAGCTTCCAACAATCATTTGGAGGAAGTCAAAGAACTTCTGGCAGAAGGTGCGGATCCAAATGCAATAGATGATCAATGGGATTGCCCGCTTAATATGGCCAGTATGTACCAGAACAAAGAAATGGCTAAGCTACTACTGAGTTCAGGGGCCAATGTCAACATAGTTCCTCCATCCGGGCGCACTCCACTGCTGATGGCATTAAAATGGTCCTACTGGGATGATTGTTATGATTACGTTGAAACTCTCTTAAAAGCGGGCGCAAACGTTAATGCTCGGGATCCAGAGGGCCATTCAGCGGTTGGTTTAGCGGAGACTAATGGTAACCTTAAAACCGCTGATCTGATTCGAGCGTATAAATCAAAGAGGTAGGCAGGGAGCAATATACCACCGTTTTTAACGAGGCTATATAGGCAGACTAGTTTTGGTATTATACATGATTACAATTAGCTAAATACCAATTCTTCAGTACATACCAACCAGTAGGTTTAGTTGGAGAAGTAAAGTTGTTAATCTTTCCAATTCCACATGTTAATACTTTGGGGTTTATTGCTTCTATATAGTATTTTGAATATCAATATTTTCGGAGGTACTATATGGGAATGGTTCTGTGTTGTTACCATTGCTTGTTATGAGGAATACTGTTAGTCTGCGACGACACAGTTGTTATTGTAACTCTAGTGCCAAGAAAGGGGAGGTTTATGTAATGGGAAACAAGAGCAGGGCCTGGTATCTATGTATCGTCTTTATACTGCTGCTTGGCATCGGAGGAGAAAATCAGGCCTGGGCCACTGGCAGCGCGACCTTTACAGTGGGATCTACTTCGTATTATATGGACGGCGTTGCTCAAAATATGGAGGTTGCTCCCTATATAAATAATGGCCGTACTTATGTACCTATCTTATACCTGGCGCAGGCCCTCGGGGTTCAGACCAAAGATGTTGTGTGGGATGCGGGGACTGCTACCATCACCCTGTCAAAGG
>JBDKUE010000010.1:0-1537 GCA_039679855.1 Syntrophomonas sp. | reverse complement strand
TTCCCTATTTATTGGGACTTGCATTGCCCAAACTAACTAGTATACTATAAGCAGGCTAAATGCTTGCGGAGGTGAGAAAATGACCAGGCAACTACCTGTAGAACTGCCCGAGGGATATGTAGAGTTTTTCAAAAGCCTGGAGAACTGGCAGAACGAGGAATCTCTGAGGCTGAAGAAGAAGTTCTCGCCTGATAGGAAAGACCTGTTTCGCCTGTTAAATAGTTCGCGAAAACCTCTTTTGGAGCAGTTTAAACCACAAATCGATTTGAGCCTGTTTAAAGACAGTTATCAAAGGTTCCTGTCCTTTTTGAAACAAGAGCGTAAAGATGTGGAGTCCAAAATCGATAAGCTTATCAATAACCACAACACGATCGATTTTGAGCGTGTTATAAAGCCGGGACCGGTGATCGATCTGGATTATGCGTCACAACTATCTGATTCGCTCGGATTTCCCCAGGAACTGTTCATATTTACCCTGGATCATACCTTGCGGCCCTATTTGCGGGTTATGGCTGAACCATACTATGAAGATCTGGGTGATGAGCGCTTCTCCTGGCAGTTTCCCAATATCTGCCCCATATGCGGTGCCAAGTCCAGCTTCAGCCGCCTGCAGCCGGAAGACGGACAACGCCTAATGTTCTGCGACCACTGCTTTGCGGAATGGAAAGTACAGTACCTGGCCTGTGTGTACTGCGGTCATGACACCCCCGGCGAGATAAACTATCTCAAGGTTGATGACGATATGGCTTACCGGGTTTATGTCTGCGAAAAATGCAAGGGATATTTGAAAACCTATGATGAACGCAGCGCCGGGACGCCTACTGATCTCTTTATAGCCAATATTGAGACCGTATATCTGGATATGCTGGCGCAGGATCGCGGGTATACAACCCACGACAGCTAATTAAAAGTCAGGAAAAAGCGAAAGCACTGGAGCCGCGGCTAACCGTGGAATCAGTGCTTTTTCTTTATACAACATCATTCCAGGGGTTTATACTGTCCTCCAGTGTTTTCAACCTGGATTCAATTCGATGAAGTTTAACCGGGACAAAAACCAAAACAAAAACACCCCAAATAAACAATATGACATTCAAAACTTGCCAGATGTCTTTCCAACCATTAAATTCCGGTATCATTATTTAACCCTCCGATATGCGCTTTTTCAAATATTATTCGATAGTCCTTTTCCTACGCCCTTCCTTAAGGCTCGAACTGCTTGAATGGGAGAATCAATCTGCCATTATTGATGCACTTAACGTAAAAGCTGGTTTTCCTACACGTTCTTACCCAAGTAAAAACTGAAAATGCTTCAAATAGCCAATTTGATGTCATAAATGGAGCTATTTAAGTTCATTTTTGAGCAGTTGGCGCACCTCGGCAGGAAAATTATGTAATTATGCAGAAATTTTAGCAGCAAACTAAGCCAGCTTTAATTCTTCGTAATATTTTGTTACACTACATTTCTTTTTTTTGGCTAAGGAGGATGGTTAGTCTTGCTGCGTAACGTGTCTTTGCGTGCCGCCGGGTACATGGGGCG
>JBDKUE010000174.1:0-8890 GCA_039679855.1 Syntrophomonas sp. | reverse complement strand
TAGATAAAAATCCCTGATTAAGGCATTTAGCTGATTTTAGGGATTTATAAAACTGTATATTTGTCGCCCTGACAAGGAGGTTGTCGCACTGGTTTGAAGGGGGGAAAGATACATTTCTGGTTGTATTAAACCGCCTGTTCCACCTTGGGGCTGGCGGTTTTCGTTTTTAATAGACGGAAAAGAGGAGGATTTAAAATGGCGGAAGTAGCACAGGAGAGCTGGATTAAACGGGTTATCAAACCGGAGGAAAACGAGAAGTTTAAAAAGAATGGAAAGGACTTTATTGATGAGGCCAGGATTCAGGAGACCCTGATGGCCGAGCGCAATCCGGACCGGACCCAAATTCGGGAGATCATGGCCAAGGCCCTGGAACTAAACCGTTTAGACCCTGAAGAAACAGCCGCCCTGCTCAATTGCCAGGACGAAGAACTATGGCAGGAAATGTACAAGATCGGCCTGGAGATCAAGCACAAGGTCTACGGAAGGCGCATAGTCACTTTTGCCCCGCTGTATGTAAGCAACTACTGCGTCAATAACTGCACCTACTGCGGGTACCGGGCGGAGAATAAGGATATCCACCGCCAGCAGCTGACCATGAATGAACTGGCTCAGGAAATCAGAGCCCTGGTGGGAGTAGGTCACAAGCGCCTGATCATGGTTTACGGCGAACACCCCAAATCCGATGTCAACTATATTGCCGAAACCCTGAAAGTAGCCTACGGTACCAAAGAAGGCAACGGAGAGATCCGCCGGGTCAACGTCAATGCCGCCCCCCTGTGTATAGAAGACTACAAACTGCTGCGCGATGTGGGCATCGGCACTTATCAGGTTTTTCAGGAAACCTATCACCATGCTACTTATCAAAAGGTGCATCGCAGCCTTAAAGCCAATTATGATTGGCGGGTATACTCGCTGCACCGGGCTATGGAGGCCGGGGTTGACGATGTCGGCATTGGAGCCCTGTTTGGCCTGGCTGATTGGAAGTTCGATGTTATGGGGTTGCTGGCTCATACCATAGACCTGGAAGAGCACTTTGGCGGCGTAGGCCCCCACACCATTTCCTTCCCCCGCCTGCAGCCGGCGGTCAATACGCCTTTTGCCGAGCAAAGCCCTTACCTGGTGGATGACGACACCTTCAAAAAGCTGGTTACGGTTATCCGGCTGTCGGTCCCCTATACCGGTATGATCTTGACCGCCCGGGAGTCGGCCCGGATTTGAAACGACGTGATAAACGTAGGCTGCACCCAAATAGATGCCAGCTCCAACATCGGCATCGGCACCTACAGCAAAGAAAAAACCGATTACAGCAAACAGCAGTTCATCCTGGGTGACACCCGCAGCCTGGATGAAGCCATCCGCGATCTGGCCGCCATGGGCTGGATCACCTCCTTCTGCACCGCCGACTACCGCTGCGGCCGGACCGGCGAATGCTTCATGGGCATCGCTAAAAAGGGCAAAATCCACAACCTGTGCATGCCCAACGCCATTTTGACCTTTAAGGAGTACCTGCTCGACTATGCCAGCCAGGAAACGGTAAAGGTCGGCGAACCCCTGATCGAAAAGGAATTCAACGCTCTGCCCAATCCTCAGGTGCAAAAGATTGTGAGCGAAATGCTGGACAGAATCGCGGCCGGAGAAAGGGATTTATTCCTGTAAAAGGCTTGGAGGTGTACTTTATGTCAGGCAAAACGGAAGCTGCCAGCGGGCTAGATCAACAACAAGAACGTATATTACAGTTGCACCAGGAATACAGCCATCGCTACCCGGGCCTCAGCCTGCGCTGGTCGAGGATATACGGCAGCCGCTGGGCCCATTTTCTGGGCGGCGGGGCCGCCGTATCGTTTGCCCCCTATAAGCTGGCCTTAAATAATAATTTCGGCCTGTGTATTGAAAACCCGGAAATTCTGGATCCAGCTGATCTGGATATTATAGTAAGCGAGCTAAAAGGAGAGTTTGCTTAAATGAGCATTTGTGATACCGACAACGAGTCCATCCTGGCCAGTTCCGATCCCGGGCTGTTTATGAACCTTATATTATCAGCCGAACGGGTTCGTCTTGCCCACCTGGGCGATGAAGTGTACATGCGCGGCCTGATCGAATTTTCAAACATCTGCCGCTGCGATTGTTATTATTGCGGGCTACGCAGGTCCAATGGGACGATCAAGCGCTACCATCTGGGAATGGCCCAAATCCTTGATAAATGCAAAGAGGCCAAACAACGGGGCATCCATTCAATTGCCCTGCAATCCGGGGAAATAGGCACCGACAAGGAAGTGGACTTTATCGCCGGACTGGTAAGCACCATCCGGGAATTCAGCATGGGCGACGGTTCGCCGGGGCTGGGAATAACTTTGAGCACCGGGGAATTGAGCTACGCCCAGTACAAGAAGCTGTATGAGGCCGGAGCCCATCGCTATTTGCTGCGCATAGAAACTTCTGACCGTGAGCTGTTTAAAAGCATTCATCCGAATGAGCAGCTTTTTGATCGGCGCCTGGAATGCCTGGATATGCTCAAGGATATAGGCTACCAGGTCGGGACCGGAATCATGATCGGGCTGCCCGGACAAAGTTATCACCACCTGACTATGGACCTGGAGTTTTTTGCCCGGCGGGATATCGACATGCTGGGGATGGGGCCCTATATCCCCCACCCCCAGACGCCCCTTTCCCGCTCAACGAAGCCGGCCCTAAACGACAACTATACAACGACGCTGAAAATGTTGGCCCTGGCCCGGCTGAAAATGCCCGAAATCAATATGGTGGTATCCACCGCTCTGCAGACCTTAACAAGAGAAGGGTTGATTATGGGGGTCAGGGCAGGGGGCAATGTAATAATGCCCATACTCACCCCGGAAGAACACCGCGAAGACTATGCTCTGTACGTGGATAAACACTATAAAACCCTGGAACAGTTGGAACGGGAGATCGAACTGGCCGGCTATCGACTGGCCTACAACAAGTGGGGAGACCCCCGTCATTATTATACCCGGCAGGGCCTTCCCTACCCGGAGGCGGCAGTCGAACCGGTTGGATTCAGGGAAGCCTGGTCGATTGATACTTGATTCTTGCGGGGGAGGTGAAATAAGATGCGCATTGAAAAAGACCACCTGGGGCAGGAGGCTCTGCCTGAAGACGTCTATTATGGCATTTCAACCGCCCGGGCTTTAAAACTGTTTGACGTCTCGGGCTACCGCTGGCAGCGGGTCTTTATCCGCAGCCTGGCCCTGGTTAAACAGGCCGCCCTGCAAAGCTGCCACGAATTGGGCTATATAGAAAATGACCGGGCCCTGGCCCTGCTGGCCGCGGCTGAAAGAGTCAAGGAGGGGGAGTTTGATCACCAGATGGTAGTAGACCCCTTCCAGGGTGGAGCGGGCACGGCCACCAATCTGAATATAAATGAAGTCATCTGCAATGTGGCCCTGGAAATGCTGGGCTATGATATTGGCCGATATGACGTCATCCACCCGATTGACGATGTCAACCGTTTTCAGTCCACCAACGACGTTATTCCCACCGCTTCCCGCCTGGCGGTAATGCTGGCCTTAAAGGAGTTGGAAAAGGCGCTCCAGGGGATGCAGGAAGCCCTGCAAAGCAAGGAGCGCGAGTTCGCCCGGGTAGTAAAATCAGGACGGACTCAATACCAGGCGGCGGTGCCGGTTTCGCTGGGAATGGAATTCGGAGCCTGGGCGGAAGCCATGGCCCGCGACCGCTGGCGGGTTTTTAAATCCTGGGAGCGGATCAAGGTTGTAAATATTGGTGGTACGGCGGTAGGTACGGGGATTACCGCCCCCCGCCGCTACATCTTCCGGGTTATTGAAAACCTGCGCAAATTGAGCGGTTTAAATATAGCCCGGGCAGAGAACTTGGTCGATGCCACCGCCAACCAGGACGCCTTCTCGGAGGTCAGCGGAATACTACGCACCCATGCCGGCAATTTGATCAAGATCGGCAATGACCTGCGCTTTCTATCCTCGGACAGCTGCGGGGAAATAATTTTAAAGCCTTTAATCCGGGGGTCTTCCATAATGCCGGGCAAGATAAACCCGGTTATGCCTGAACTGATGGTGCAGAACGGAATGAAGGTATTGGGCAATGACGCCATTATAGCCCAGGCGGTCTCCGCCGGGCACCTGGAATTGAATGCCTTCATTCCCCTTATCACCTACACCCTCTTGGAAAGCATCGGGCTGCTGACCCGGGTCACGGAAAAGGCAGCCACCCATTGCATTCCCTGGATAGAGGCTGATGAACAGCGCATCAGGAATAATTTTGAGCGCAGCAACGCTCTGCTCACTGCTCTGCTGCCGTCCCTGGGCTATTCCCAGGCCGAAGCCCTGTGGAATCACATGCAGGAAAATAACCTTGACATATGGGAGGCCAACCAGAGAATGAAGCTGCTTGATGAAGCAATTTTGAAGGATCTGATGGTACCGGAAAACCTGTTAAAACTGGGGGAGGTGGAATAATGACAGCTATACATGCCAGTTCGTTAAATGAAACCAGCCGTGGTATGAGAACCGCTATCGCCTTTTTGGGCCGCAGAAATGCGGGCAAATCATCCCTGATAAACGCCCTGGTGGGATTCGATCTGGCCATCGTATCGGATGTGGCAGGAACTACCACCGATCCGGTCAACAAAGCGGTGGAGATAAGCCCTTTAGGCCCCTGCCTGGTCATTGACACCGCCGGGATCGACGACGAGGGTGAACTCGGGCAAAAGCGGATCAAAAAAACCCGGGAAGTGGTGAGGGACAGCGACGTAGGTTTAATCATAGTAGGAGACGGGTGTTGGACAGACTTTGAAGAAGATATGCTAAAGGCACTGGAGGAAAAGAATAAGCCGGTTATCATAGTCCTTAACAAGAATGATCTGTTTGATTACAGCGAACTTCAGGCCAATCTGCGGGCCAGGGCGCGCGAAGTACTCCTCACGGCCGCTCCCTCCGGTGTGGGGCTTAATGAATTAAAAGATAAGCTGCGCCAGTTGAAACAGGTAAGCAAAATCGATGAGCCATCCATCGTCGGTGATATCATCAACCCGGGCGACCTGGTGGTTCTAGTGGTGCCCATAGACCTGGGCGCGCCTAAAGGTCGGCTTATCCTGCCCCAGGTTCAGACCATCCGCGATGTACTGGACAACGACGCTTCCGCACTGGTTGTCAAAGAACGTGAACTGGCCGATACTTTGACCCGGCTGCGGGAAAAACCGGCCCTGGTTATTACGGATTCCCAGGTCGTTTTAAAGGTATCGGGAGACGTCCCCGATGACGTCCCTTTAACCACTTTTTCTACGGTTTTTACCCGCTTTAAAGGTGATCTCCGGACCATGGTACAGGGAGTTAGGAAAATTGACAGTTTAAATCATGGAGACCGGGTTCTGATCGCCGAGGCCTGCACCCATCACGCCCTAGCCGATGATATTGGCCGGGTTAAAATCCCGCGCTGGCTGCGGCAATACACGGGTAAAGACCTGGCGTTTGAAACCTCCGCCGGCCCTAGCTTTAACCTGGATACAGAGCATTACGACCTGATCCTTCAGTGCGGCGGCTGCACCATAACCCGAACCGCCTATCAAAACCGCATCGAAACCGCTAAACAGCAAGAGGTGCCCATAACCAACTACGGCATCGCCATATCCTATGTACAGGGCGTCCTCACTCGCATTATAAAACCCTTTCCAGAGTTGAGAGACCTGGTCTAATTGTTGTAAACAGGGCTGGATCGGCAGGATATTATGAGCAAGAGACAGGGAAATCCGTGCACCTTATAGAAGATATGACTAACAAGTAAAAAAAAGGAGTGTTTTCCTTGAAAAAATTGGCTGCCCTTTTTCTCTGTATAGCTCTGCTGCTGGCCGTCCAGCCCCTTCCGGCTATGGCCGATAATGCTGCCCAAACGGCTTTTATCGATCATTATTTGAACTATTATGATAGTTCGGCTGAAGTTCAGAATTTCTTCATACAGGCCCTGACCCAAAATACTATAAATTTTAAGCTGGACGCCAATCTGGTTTCCGGCAATGTGGTACTCGACAACGGCACCGCCCTCTCCAATATGCCCGGCAGTGCAGCGCTGGATCTGGCTTTTAACCTTAAAAGCCGGAAAGCAGCGCTGGATTTTCAAACATCGGTGGCACAGTATGATGTAAAGGGAAAAATCTATTTTACCGATCAGGGAATGATTATACCCAGGGAGACTGTTAAATCCCTTAATGCCGCAGGAGCTGACTTTTCCGAACTGGGTGATCTCAACCGGCTGCCCGATTATCTCGTCTACCCCAGCAACATATCATCCGGCGATTGGGACGAGTTTGATCGTCAGCTTCAATTGACTCAGGTCAACCAGGCCCGGCAGGTAGAAGCGATCCGCTCTCTGCTTAGGGAAATTCTCTTAACCATTCCCGACAAGTGTTATTACTATTCGGGTAGTGATCCGGTTTTGGATTTAAGCCAAATCTCCCTTGACTCTCCCGAACTTTTGGCCAGCCTCAAGGCGCACAGCGCATCACTGGCGGAAAGAGCCGCGGAAATGGCCAACCAACCGGATAATGTAAGCACCCAGGAATGGTATGCTATGAAAAGCAATATGAAGGCGGAGATGATTGCGAATATTAGCAGCCTCACCAGTGAACAAATGACCCAAATGGCCGAGGAAATACCCTTTGACCTGCCAAGATGCATAATAACAATTAACGCCAATCACTGCGATACCGATCTGGCCATGCAGATGAATCTGCCCGATAATACCAGTATGTCTCTGGGCATACAAAGCGTCACCACCATTTCTTCAGGAGTTATTTATTCCCAGACAAATAGCGACATAACCCTAAACGCTTCCGACTCCAAGCTTGCTATAAGCCTAAACAGCAATACTTCGGTTAATAAAACCCGGGGCCAATTTGACCTGAATATAAACGGCTCAGGTACTGAAAAAAAGACCACCATTTCCGGGAAACTTAATTTGGACGCCAGGCTCGATTGGACCGGAACTGCAAGTATATCAGTGCCCACCTTGAACTCCGCAAACAGCCGAATCGTGAAACGCAATGCCCCGGGCGAGCAGCAGCCTATCCGGGTATTTTTAGAAGGCCGGGAAGTCTATTTTGCCGGAAACTCACCCTGGATCTCCGAAGGTAATACCATGATCCCGCTGAGCAGCCTGACCCAGCCCCTGGGCTTAAGCGTTGACTGGCAGCCGCCTGATACCATCATCATCAGCAACGGCAGCAATGAAAACCTGACCCTGTATCTGGATTCTACCACCTACTTTATCGGCGGGCAGGAATTTCAGTCCAACGCTGCACCGGTTATTGTTGATGGAAGAACCTTTATCCCTCTACGCGTCCTCACTGATTACTACAACCTGACCGTAGAATGGAATGCGGCAACAAGGACCATCAACCTGCACCAAGCCTAATCAGAACATAAAAAAGAAAAGAGGGGATCAGTCCTGATCCCCTCTTTGTTTTCTTGCAAACAACGGCTTGCTCAAAGCTGAACTGGGCACCGGAGTTTTTAGGGCCGCTGCAAGTTTTGCCCCCAACTCCCCTTCCTGCAGTTTTTGATAGATATAGAGCAAGGTGGCATGCATCATATTTATAAACCATACTCCCAAAGGAGTGATTCCCACCAGTTCATAGAGGCCCTGCTTGGGAAGAAATGTATTGAGGAAATAATAAGTAAACCCTATATCGATTATGGCGTTGACAAGATAGAAAAGTCCAACTCTACCATTGGTAAATTTGAATATCCACATTATCAGAACCGGAATCTGACCATAGAAATAAGGCAGCATCTCATAGAGGGGATAGGATGCTTTAAGAACCGCCCAGAATCCAAACCTGATGCCTATATCGTGTATAACTGTTGTAGTAAGCGCTCCAAATATTCCAACAGGCAAATAGCGAAGAATCTCTTCTCGCTTCATAAAGACCAGGGTTGTCCAGGGTAAAATGAATAATAACCACGAAACTATTTGGTTGCTGATAAGACACCACCGCCTTTAGTTTAGTGTTTACTTATCAACTACCCTTTAATGCAGTCTTTGATTTATACGCAAGAATAACCATAGTTGCTGAGCACAAAGCCCTCAACAGGAAGTTCTTAATAAAGGAATTATTTGCAGCATCCATAAAAATAGAAAAAGAGAAACCTTATGGTTTCTCTTTCTTTTTCCAAATGGTCGGGGCAACAGGATTTGAACCTGCGGCCTTCTGGTCCCGAACCAGACGCGCTACCAAGCTGCGCTGTTTGACAACCCAACAGAATCATATTTACTGGTTAGCTATTTGTTTGAGCAAGTCCACTATGCGTTTGAATATTTCCCTCCGCCGAGTGCTCTGCCTTTTTTCCGTGCAGAAGATAATATATGAACATGGATGCCAGTGTAACTATGGCCATGGTCATATATAATCCTCTGTAACCCATTAAAGGAATTAGTAATCCGGATATATAGGGCCCCACTGCTATTCCAGTATCTAAGAATATATATAGCGTTGAATTGGCTAACCCTAACCGGTGCTGAGGAGTTACCTTAACACAAATAGCTTGACTGCAGGATTGAATTGTTCCAAATCCAAGCCCTACAAAAGCCCCCGCCAGTAATATATTATACCCATGATTTGCTTGACTGAGGATAATAAATCCTATTATATATATTATAAATGCTGGATACATGTTGATATTTTCACCTTTTGTGTCAAACAAGCGACCGGTAAATGTTCTGGAAAATAAGATTACTACAGCATATATAACAAAAAAAAACACTGGCTACATTCAATAAATGAACTTGTTTAGCAAAGGCAGTAAGAAATGCAAGGATACTTGAATAACAAACGTAAGCCATCATACAAACTAAGGAGATTGGAATTGCTCTATATTCAAAGAAATTG
>JBDKUE010000132.1:0-2070 GCA_039679855.1 Syntrophomonas sp. | reverse complement strand
CCAGTACGGCCAGGAGGGCAAACCCAAAGGCAAAAGTATAAATTGCGATGGTGCTGCCGTGGAAGAGAATAATAGCCAGGGCCGCTCCAAACCCCGCTCCTGAACTTACTCCCAGAATTCCGGAGCTTACCAGGGGATTGCGGAAAAGACCCTGGAACGCGGCGCCGCTAATGGCCAGGCAGCCGCCCACCAGCCCCCCCAGGAGCACCCTGGGAAGGCGTATGTCCCAAACCAGGGTCTGGGCAATGGCCGCTTCATGACAGACCGTTTGAGCCAATTTACACCATAAAACATTGATCACGGTGCTGAAGGACAGCGAATACCTTCCGACGAACAACGAACCAAATATGCTAAATAGCGGGGCCAGCACCAGCAATATATAGATAGCTTTTCTCTTCATAACTCACCCCTTTGGTGCCCGCAGCTGCTGGTAGAGGTCGTTTTATTATTTGCGTTTCACCCGGTAAAATACCAATCCGCCCACACCCAGCAAAACGATTATACCGGCATAGGTTAAACCCTTTACTGTCCTCCCGGTAGTTTCGCGGTTTCCTTGAGTGGTGGATTCAGACGCTGCTTGAGATGTATCTTTTTGGGTCACATCAACCGGAGCGGTGAGCGAAGAATTGTTTGAGGAGGCCTCGGGTTGAGTTTCTACTGCGTTTGGGGCCGATTCTTTTACCTCAGCCTGGGGCATCGTTGCTTGCTTGGCCGCAGATCCGGATTCTACACTTTGGGTAGGCTGCTCTTTTGGAGCAGCCCCGGTCGTTGTAAAGGTTATAGAAACGGCTTGAGTCAAAGACGATCCGTTTTTAGCCTGCAGCCCGGGATTTACAATTACCTTGTAGGTGGTCCCGGGGAGCAAAGAATTCCTGGGCACCAGAATGATATCGCGCTTTCCTTCCGGCTGCACCTGATCATCAGCCATCACCACATCGAAGGCAACCTTATTTTGCCCCTGGACAATCGTAAAACACTTACGGTTGTTGGCCGCCACGCTCATATTAACCACATTCTTATTAAAGGACAGCTTTATTTGGGTGTCCCGAGCCACATTTTGGGCGCCGTCGGCAGGTGTGGAAGCCAATAGAGCCAGGGGCTGATTCTGCCCCCCACCGGAGCCGTCTCCCTCAGCCAACACCATAAAGGGCGAAATAACAAGCGCTGCCAGCACTAAAAGTACCAATAGTTTGATTTTGGAATTACGCTGCATGCTGAACTCCCCTTTCCATATATGTATAAAGAGGGTTTAAGCTACTAGTATAAGCAGATTCCAGCTACAACATACCATTATAGAGAAAAGCCAGGGCTTATTCACTAGTAATAAGAGGGTTGCCTGGGTATATAAAGATGCGTCAGATACAATAGCCATATAGCTTAATCTTGTCCAATCTATTTACAGCAACAGCACAATACATGCTTCAACAACAATCTATTTTGTCCCTGATCAAGCATCAGCCAATTCAAGCAGTCTGCTAAAGGTTACTGCTTGATACCCATGATTGGCCATCTCTGATAAAATCACCGGCAGGGCTTTAGCGGTAGGTGAAGTTACTTCGTGAAGAATAATGATAGCTCCCGGACTCAATGACGTTAACACCCGGGTAGTGATTTGCGGCGCAGAAGATTCATAATCCCTCGGATCCACCGACCAGAGTACGTTGTATTCAAAGCCAATTGACCCCGCAGCTTTTAAAACAGTTTCATTGTAGGCGCCGTTGGGCGGCCGCAAATAAGGCCAGGAACGGCCGGCAGCCTCAACTATTATTGCTTTGGTTCTTTCCAATTGACTGATAATCTGGCCGTAAGAAAGAGTGGTGAGGCTGACATGATCATAGGCATGCACGCCAATATCATTGTCTCCCTGCGCAATATCCTGCAAAATAGGCTGCCGGCTCTGGGCCAACCTTCCCAGAATAAACCAGGTAGCATGGCTGTTATATTTCTGCAAGGAATCCAAGACCCGCGGGGTATAAATGGTATGGGGTCCATCGTCAAAAGTAATAGCGACGGCCCGGACGCTTGTTTTAATATACCGGACGGTTTCAATCGACATAAACCCATCACCTC
>JBDKUE010000114.1:0-8191 GCA_039679855.1 Syntrophomonas sp. | reverse complement strand
TTTCGTCGCGGTGTTTTACAATGTTGCCGGCCACCGCTGCACTTAATCCAGACACATAGGAAAGCAGCGATGGTGATGCCGTGTTCAACTCGACCCCCACCCGGTTGACAGCCGATTCAACTACCGCATTCAGACTGCTGTCCAGTTCCTTGCGCGGCAGATCATGCTGGTACTGCCCCACCCCTATGGCTTTGGGTTCTATCTTGACCAACTCAGCCAGTGGATCCTGCAGGCGGCGGGCAATGGAAACCGCACTGCGTTCGGATACATCCAGTTCCGGGAACTCCTGGGCGGCCAGTTTGGAAGCCGAGTATACGCTGGCCCCCGCTTCACTGACAATTGTATAAGGTACGGTCAGAGCCCTTTCCCTGATCAGGTCGGCAATAAATTGCTCCGTTTCCCGGGAAGCGGTCCCGTTGCCAATGGCTATGGCGGTCACCCCGTACTTGCGTATTTTTTCGGTAAGAATTTTTTGGGCTTCGGCAATCTTTTTGTGCGGGGGTGTGGGATACACCACCCCCACCTCCAGCATTTTACCGGTATCATCCACCACTGTCCATTTGCAGCCGGTGCGGTAGGCGGGGTCAAGCCCCAGGACAATCTGCCCTTTTACCGGAGGCTGGAGCAGCAGTCCGCCCAGGTTTTGGGCAAAAACCTGTATGGCCTGTTCCTGGGCCCTTTGACTCAGCTCCGCTCTCAAGTCCCGCTCTACAGCCGGTTTAATCAATCGCAGGTAGCCGTCTTTGACCGCATCTGACACATAGCCGGCCGTAATTCCCGTTTTTACCCAACGCCCCTCCAGGTATTCAATAATACGGTCAGGTTCTAAAGTCAGAGCAACTTTTAAAATGTCTTCCCGCTCGCCGCGGTTAATTGCTAAAATTCTGTGGGGAGGGATCTTGGCCACCGCTTCCTGGTATTCATAGTACATGCGATAGGGCGATTCCAACTCCCTGTCTCTGGCTGCCACCTGTAATATTCCGGTTCGCCTGGTATAATCCCGTATCCAGCCCCGGCCTATGGCGTCTTCTGCCGCCATCTCAGCTACTATATCCATGGCTCCTTGTAGAGCTTCACGGCTGGATAAATCCTCTGATGTGTAGAGCAGGGCTTCCTCTTCAACATTCCCCGTCTGGGGGAATGACAGAAAGTAGTCAGCCAATCCCTTCAGGCCTTTTTCCCGGGCCTGGGAGGCCCTGGTTTTGCGCTTCGGCCTATAAGGCAGGTAGAGGTCCTCCACCTGCACCAGCTTTTCTGCCTGGCGAATCTTAACCGCCAGTTGTTCGGTTAGTTTGCCCTGTTCATCTATAAGCCTCAAAACCTCTTCTTTACGCTGTTCAAGGTTGCGGTGAAACTGCAGCCTTTCTTCAATGAGGCGAATTTGGTTTTCATCCAGACCCCCGGTGGCCTCCTTGCGGTAGCGGGCCACAAAAGGCACGGTGTTGCCGCCGTCAAGAAGCTGGATGCAGGCCTTGACCTGCTGCAGAGATATTCCGGTTTCCTGGACTATGCGGGGATAAATGTGCTCCACTCAATCGCTCCTCCATTTTAGAAAGTGTTTTCTAGTGCATCAATGCTATTGTAACACAGTATCTTTTTAAGCCTATCAGTTCCTAGGAGTCTTCCATCCCGGCAAAAGAAGAACGGGATAAAAGGCCCGCTCCCTCTCAACCACCGGGACTCTCCCTTTGGTTTTCATCAGGTTTGCAGTGGGGCAAAAAAAAATGGCGGGCCCCCCAAAGAACCGGCCCTGAATTCGCCCGAACTTATGTCTGTCTATTGATTTTTGAGCATATCGTAATAAATCTGAGATTTGTAACGACTCATCAGGGCTTTGGCATTGTAATTGAGGAATTCGATTTCGTAGGTCCGGTCGTGCATATATCTGACCTGGCTTATTGCTTTAACGTTGACAATAAATGAACGGTGCACCCGGAGGAATCCCTCCCCCAGCTGGCGCTCCATATTGTCCAGGGTGCTGCGCACTGAAAAAATCCCCCGTCGGGTGTGAATCAGGCATTTGCCACTGTCTGCTTCAATAAACAGGACCTCATCCTTAACTACATTTACCAAGCTGCCCTTGGTTTTAATGCTTAACAGGCCTGCTTTCACTCTGGTGGAGGTTCTTTGCATAATCCCCATGATCAATTGTTCCAGCGTCTCTTTAGTGGGAGGTTCGTGATATATGCGGCGGACTTCCAGGAACGAGCAGACCGCGAATTGGCAGAAGTTGTTGATCAAAATCATCTCCGGAACGTACCGGTAGCTGCGCTCATAGAATTCGTGGCGGTTGTCGTCAATCAACTGGGCGTCAACTATAGCCATCTGGGGTCCATGCTTCCGGGCAAGGGTATAAAACTCGTCCAGCGATCCTGCTTCGAAAATAGGGGTTATCCCGGGTATCTGCTCTAAAATACTGCGGAGAAAGTTGCTTTGATACTCCTCTGATACAAACACGATCATTTCTACAAATACCTTACGTATAAATCCTTTTCTGACAAATATATCACAAGTTACTAACTAATGTCGTCTATTCATCTAACTAAAGCGGGTATTCGCTGCAAATATAAGTAATTTTAAATACCATATCCGATAGATAATTTGGAAGTCGCAATATATCTTGTTGTCTTAGTCACTGCCCTGGGACAGGAGTGGAAATATATAAATAACAGGAAGGAGGTTAAAGCAAAACTAAATCCATGCTCTTATCAGCAGAAACCCGGAAATATTTGCCTTAATAATTAAAGAAACATTATAAGGGGGTAAAGCAGGACCGATTCAACGCGTCCTGTCTTAAGAAGCCGGTCATTATTACCTCAGTCTTTAAAGAAACATTATTGGGAGGAATATTTGTGGCCAAAAAATTATCACAACCATCAACATTCTCAGAAAGAACCAACCTCGTCAGCAAGGATGAAGATGAGTTAATAGCCCAAAAAAGAGAACAGGCCCGGAAAATGGCCCAGGAAAAGTCGCGCGCCCGGACCCTGGCCAAACAACAGGCGATGGCAGAGAGAATAGCATCAGCCGCAGATCAACTGGTCAACGGAGTCAGTGAAGCCAATACCGCCGCTCACGAATTCGCCACCCTGGCTGATGAGGTGGCAACCGCTTCGGCCAATGCCGGCTACAATGCGGAAAAGGTGCGCGAAGCCAGTATTCAACTGAATGATTCTGCCCGCGCGCAAGCCCGGGTTTTGGATGATCTGATGGCCAAGAGCAACCTGGTCATAGCAGCCGCCCAGGAGTCGATCCAGACCATGAAGGATATGGCTGGGCTCACCAAAGTGGCCGCCGACAAAAATACCCTCTCCGGAAAAAGGGTTCAGGATCTGGAAGTACAATCCCAGCGTATCGGTGATATTGTGCAAGCTGTGGTTATGATCGCTGATCAAACCAATCTACTGGCTTTGAACGCGGCTATCGAAGCAGCCCGGGCCGGGGAACACGGGCGCGGGTTTGCCGTAGTGGCCGATGAAGTCCGCAACCTGGCAGAAATATCGGAACGCTCCGCTCGGGATATCCGCGGAGTGGTAGAAGAGATTCGCAATTTGGTAACCGAGGTGGTTAAAGACATAAATCTAGCCGTAGATAATTTTAACTCCATGGCTAATGTAGTTGAAGAAGCCGTACAAGGATTCACCCAGGTGGGTGAACTTGTTACCAGCTACGGTGAAAAATTCATGGGAATTAAAGTTTTATCCGAAGGCATGGGAGAAATGGCCGGTAAACTGCTCAGTTTTAGTGACAAGAGCACAGTAGCCACTGATGAAGCGGCTGCCGGAACCAGAGAAATTTCCAAATCAGTTGCCGAACAGAGCAAGGCCCTGACCGAAGTTAACAGCGCCTGCCAGGAATTGAGCGAAATGGCCGAGGATCTTAAGACCTCTACCAATACAAGTAAATCAGCCGAAGAGGTGGCAGCCAGCGCTGAACAGCTTTCCGCCAATATCGAGGAAATGAGCAGCACCGCCGCCCAGATAGCCGGGGTAGTGGCCAGCATGAATGAGGGGATTATATCCACAAATCGGGAATCCAAAGAGGCATTGGTCCTGATGCAGTCTGCGCAAACCACCTATGAAGGTATGTCCCGGCTGGGGACCGAGTCCGGTGAAATCCGCGCAAATGCCGTAGAAACCCTGAATGCATCACGAGATAAGGCCAGAACTATAGTCCAGCTCCTCAACGAGAGCACCGCATCTTATGAAGTAACCAATGCCTCCCTGAATGACCTGCAGGATAAAATCCGCCGCATCGAAAAAATCGTGGATACCATTCAGAATGTGTCGATCCAGACCAATATGCTGGCCGTCAACGGTTTTGTGGAAGCAGCCACAGCCGGTGAGCACGGCCGCGGGTTTTCAGTAGTGGCCAGCGACATTCGCAATCTGGCCACCGAATCAGCCGAAAACGCTGATAAAATTAAAGATCTGATCCGCGAAATTCAAAACCTGATGGGCAAGGTTATGACCGACATCAACCAATCGGAAACCGCCGCCCAGGAAGCCTCTGCTTTTGTTCCGGTAGCAGTCAAGAAGAATGGCGCGGTTAATGACGCTTTTACGGAAATTGACCGGGTTCGGGCCGGCTACTGGGAAACCGTCCAGGGCATAAAGAACGGGGTGGAGACTAATACCGAACAGATCGGCGAGATGAGTGAAACGGTGGATAAGGTCGAAGGCATGATCAAAGAAGCCACCGTGGTTGCCCAGGAACAAGCCCGGAGCATAGAAGAACTGGCCGGTTTCATAGAGGATATCGCCTCGGTTGCCGATGAGATGCAGATGAGTTAATTGTCCGGGAGAAAACGCTGATAAAGGAGGTACTCTAGATGCACACTGATAGTGTTTTTTCCACGGCCGAAATGCAGCTGGTCACCTTTGCCCTGGGAGAGGAAAGCTTTGGCATAGACATCATGAATGTGCAGGAAATCATCAGGATTCCCGAACTGGTCCGGGTTCCCCAATCCCCTCCCTATGTCCGCGGGGTTAGCAACCTGCGCGGTTCAATCCTTCCGGTTATTGACACCCGGGCCAAATTCGGCATGACCAGCCAGGACATTAACAGCTCTAGCCGGGTTATTGTCGTAAATGTAAACGGGAAGGCGGCCGGTTTGAACGTAGACTCGGTATCAGAAATAATGCGGGTGGACTCTCGCAGCATTGAAGCAGCCCCCGCCAGTCTGGACAGCGGTCTGGACAGCACATCCATAACCGGAGTGGTGAAATGCGAAGGTGCCCGTAATTTGGTCATGATCCTCGACGCTGCTTCACTGTGCAATATACAGGAGGGTGCAGCCGTCCCAGAACAGGACGTGGGCAAAACGGACACTGCTCAAAATCAATCAGTCCGGGACGAAATTCAGATCGTATCCTTTTTAGTAGGTGAAGAAGAATTCGGCCTGGACCTGGGAACCGTCAGAGAAATTATCCGCTTCCCCGCTATTGCCAAGGTGCCAAACGCCCCGGACTATATCAAGGGGATCATATCGCTGCGCAATTCCCTGATGCCCATCATCGACCTGCGAACCAAATTGGGAGCGGGGAGCGACCGGGTCGACACCGGTACTAGAGTTATTGTCGTTGACCTTAACGGGGTTAACGTGGGGGTTACGGTAGACCGGGTATTTGAGGTTATACGGCTGCCGCGCGAAACGGTATTCCCCCCGCCGCAGGTATTTGACAATCAGGCCGGTGAAAAGATTACCGGGATCGCCCGTTTGGATAACGGCAAAAGAATTATCATGCTGCTGGATTTACAAGACGTTATCAACTCATCAATAATTGAAAACCTGAAAAACGATGCATCATATCTCACTCCGGAAAACGAAGAAACAGCGCTGGATGAAAATGCCGGTTCGGACGAACAGATGGTAGTATTTCGCCTGGCCAGCGAGCAATACGGGGTGCGCATCAGCCAGATTCAGGAAATAACCAAACTGGTCAAAATCACCCGTGTACCCCGGGCGCCGGAGTACGTAGAGGGCGTTTTTAACCTGCGCGGCGATCTGATTCCGGTCATCGACCTGAGGAGGCGTTTTGTCATGCCTTCCGGAGAGCGGACCGACCGCAGCCGCATAATGGTTGCCGAATTAAACCAGAACAAGGCTGGGATAATAGTCGACGAGGTACTGGAGGTGCTGCAAATACCATCCGGCTGCCTTGAAGAAATGCCCGGTATTGTCAACGAGCGCCAGGATACGGCTTATATCAACGGAATTGTAAAGATGGGCGAACGCCTCATCATGGGCCTCGATCTGAATAGCATACTGGCCGAAGAACAATGGCAGCAGTTGAAAAAAATGACTCGGCAGCCGGCTGCCGCCAAGACACCGGCTAAACCGAAAAAGAAGTAGTCCTCCCCATATGCTTACTGCCCCAGAGTAAGCAGCCGAAACAGGGGGATAGAATAGAACTATCCTCCTGTTTCATTTTATTTACTAATATATCAAGCAGGAATATTCCCGTATTTGATGGAATACCTTGCACAAGCGAGTACACTGTCAACCCTATTTCTGTATAGTACTCAGCGAGGTAAATTTTCGTAGGGCAAGGCGGAGGGCGGCTCCTTGGCGTCCTGGCACCGCCGCATTAGCCCGTCACCACTGGGCGTCTCACGGCTCCTTGCCGTCCTGGCACCGCCGTATTAGCCCGTCACTGGGCGTCATGAGTAATACTGGACGTATTACGATTGACGACAACGCAGTCATACGGAAATTTTACCGGTGATAATATATAGAAATAGGGTTGACAGTGTACTATACGCATATCCCTTGTTTCACTCAATCCGCAAGTAATTATTGGGGGGAAATACATAAATGACACAAAAAGTCATGGGATTTCTGTTAGCCATGGCCGTTTTAGCAACCTTTCCAGGAGCTGCAGCAGCCGCTCCCAAAGTTCTCATCAATGGTCATTCCCTGAATTCTGATGTGCCTGCCCAAATTCAGAACGGCCGGGTTATGGTGCCCATCAGCTCTGTATTTAAAGCCCTGGGAGCTGAGGTCACCTGGGTTAGTGAAACCCAGACCATCCTGGGCAAGAAATATCTGACCAGTATGACCCTGCAAGTCGGCCAGCCCCATGCCATAATCAACGGAATTGATCTCGCCCTGGACAGTCCTCCGGTGATCATAGACGGAAGAACCCTGGTCCCCATAAGCTTTATCGCCCGGGTTATGGGAGCCGAGGTGATGTGGGATGCACCTTCTGAAACCGTATCAGTTGTCGTATCCGATACTGACAACCTCCCCAGCAACACACAGATCATGGAACATCTGGGTCCTACTGTCGTTGAGGTGACCGCTAAAGATAAAGCCGGAGCGCCTTATGCCTACGGAAGCGGAGTAATTGTATCATCTGACGGTAAAATAGTAACCAACTACCATGTTCTAGAAGGAGCCACCCAGGTGGAGGTCAAACTGGAAGATGGCAAAACCTACACCTGCAAAGGGATGTTGGGTTATGATGCAGACCGTGATATAGCTGTGTTGAAAATTGAAGCCAGCGGGCTTCCCAGGGCTGAGCTGGGCGACTCCGACAGGGTAATAACCGGTGACCGCATTTTAACCATCGGCTGCCCCCAGGGCCTGGAACGCACTATGTCCGACGGCCTGGTCAGCTCTACACGGACCTTTGAAAAGCAAAAATATATTCAAATTTCGGCACCCATTGACCACGGCAGCAGCGGTGGAGCATTGATTGACAAAACCGGCCAGGTAATTGGAATAACCTGCGCCACTATTGAATATGCTCAAAACCTCAATTTTGCCATTCCCATCAACGATGTTAAAGATATAATTAAAACTGAGAATTTTAGCCCGTTCACATCGGTCTTTACCGACAGGTACTAGTAGTAGACTGTTTGGGCATGAGGGTGGCGGATATGGTAAAAGCGATTCGGATATTAGGTTTTGTTATGCTATTGCTTATTTGTGCCCCGGTAGTAGTCTGGGCGGCACCTACCGTACTTATAAACGGTCATTCTCTGGAGATGGAGGTCTCCCCACAAATAAGCCAGGGCCGAGTTATGGTGCCCATGAGTTCTGTCTTCAGGGAATTGGGGGCTGAAGTCACCTGGATGAACGAAACTCAAACTATTCTGGGTAAAAAGGATAAGACCCTCTTGGTATTACAGATCGGAAAAACCAATGCCATCGTAAACGGCAAAGCTCAAACCCTGGACAGCCCGC
>JBDKUE010000087.1:0-5296 GCA_039679855.1 Syntrophomonas sp. | reverse complement strand
TGGAGTCGATAAAGGCGTCCAGGGCCTTCTTCAACTGGGAGTACCAGTTGCCGTCGTAGACCAGCTCCCCGTAAAGCACCGCCACCTGCTCCTTGAAGTGGAAGGTACGGCGATCCAGGGTGAGGTTTTCCAGCTCCCGGTGGGCAGTGAACAAGACCGTTCCTCCGGGACACTCGTAGACCCCGCGGGATTTCATGCCTACCAGGCGGTTTTCCACCAGGCTGACCACCCCTACCCCGTTGGCCCCGGCTATTTCATTGAGCTTTTCAATAATTTCCACCGGGCCCAGTTTGACCCCGTCCAGGGCTACGGGCACGCCTTTTTCAAAGTCTATTTCAATATAGGTCGGAACGTCGGGGGCCTTTTCCGGTGGCACCGTCAGTTGGAACATACGGCCCTGTGGCTCGTTCCAGGGGTCCTCCAGATCCCCGCCTTCATGGCTCAAGTGCCAGAGGTTGCGGTCCTGGCTGTAGATCTTTTCCTTGGTGGCGGTTATAGGTATATTATGCGTCTGGGCATAGTCGATGGCGTCTTCCCGGGAGCGAATATTCCATTCCCTCCAGGGGGCGATTATCTTCAGGCTGGGATCCAGGGCCTTGGTGGTCAGCTCAAAACGAACCTGGTCATTTCCCTTGCCGGTGGCTCCGTGGGCAACCGCTTCCGCGCCTTCCTTATGGGCGATTTCCACCATCCGTTTGGCTATAAGGGGCCGGGCAAAACTGGTCCCCAGCAGGTACTTGCCTTCATAGATAGCGCCTGATTTGAGAACCGGCCAGATGAAGTCGGTCACAAATTCCTGGCGCAGGTCTTCGATGTAGATGGATGTGGCTCCAGTTCTGATGGCTTTATCATGCAGAGGAGCCAGCTCTTCGCCCTGGCCCAGGTCGGCGCACATGGCCACTACTTCGTATCCATAGTTTTCCTTCAACCAGGGAATGATGATGGAGGTGTCAAGTCCTCCCGAATATGCCAGAACTACCTTGGCCATGGTATTCCTCCCGTTTGTTTATTATTATTACTCCGGTTATTATTTACCGGCCTCGTACAGATATGAATAGTTCTTGATGTCGTCCCTTTCAAAAAACCCTAAAGCCTCGTAAAAACCCTGGGCTCTGGTGTTGTAGTCGTAGGTGGTCAGATCCACCCGGGGAGCTCCCAGCTGCCGCAGGGCATCCAGGCAATATATCATCAGCTGTTTGGCAATCCCCTGCCCCCGGCAGCTTTCGTCCACGGATAGATGATATATGGCGCCCCGCCAGCCGTTGTAGCCGCCCATTATAGTCCCCGCCAGCCGGTCAGCACGGCAGGCCACCAGGAAGCTGGTCGGATTGAGCTCCATAAAGCGTTTGACCTGTTCAGGGTTGTCAGGAACCGAGGCTGATTGAATTTCTTTAATCCCACTCCATAAGGCCAGCATGGCTGGTATATCGCCTTCCCTGGCCGGGCGGATGATAATCTCCCCCTGCTTCATTCTCTTTCTAAACACTCCCCTTACATAGTCAAGGCCATGATCGCTTTGTGGGCATGCAGACGGTTTTCCGACTCATCGAATATAGCCGACTGCGGTCCGTCCATAACTTCATCCGTGATCTCCTTGCCGCGCTTGGCCGGCAGGCAGTGCAGGGCAATAGCATCTTTCTTGGCAAGTTTCATCAGTTTGGCGTTTACCTGATAGCGCAGGAAGTTCTTTTCCTTTTCTTCAGCCTGTTCTTCCTGGCCCATTGATGCCCATACGTCGGTATAGATCACATCGGCGCCCTTTACCGCTTCTTTCGGATCTTGAACCACACTCAAGGTCGCCTCGGTTTCCAGGGCATCCTGGCGGGCCGCCTCCAGGACTTGGGGATCGGGCTCAAAGCCGGAGGGGGAAGCGATGACCACGTCCATACCCACCTTGGCTCCCCCGAACAACAGCTCGTGGGCCACATTGTTGCCGTCGCCTACGTAGGTAAGCTTCAGCCCTTTTAGATATCCTTTGTGTTCTTTGATGGTCAGCAGATCCCCTATAACCTGGGTGGGGTGAAGCAGGTCGGTCAGGCCGTTTATAACCGGCACATCAGCCCAGCGCGCCATTTCCACCACTTCTTCATGATCGAAGGTGCGGATCATTATGCCGTCCACCATGCGGGCCAAAACCAGGGCGGTGTCTTTGATGGTCTCGCCCCGGCCCAGTTGAATGTCGCGGGGGCTCAAGAACAGGGCGTGCCCGCCCAGCTGGTACATGCCCACTTCGAAGGCCACCCGGGTCCGGGTGGAGGCCTTCTGGAATATCATGGCCAGGGTTTTGCCGGCCAGGTAAGGATGGGGGATACCCATCTTTTGCATTCGTTTCAATTCTGCAGCCACGTATAGAAAGTAGTCGACATCGGCACAGGTAAAATCGTGTATGGAGATAAAATCACGTCCGCGCAGAGTATTCTTCAAACCAATCATCCTGTCCACTCCTATCTTTAGAATTCATGGGCAGCCGGGGTGATCGTTTATAAACCGCAGCTGCTTTGGTTTAAGGGTTCCATTCCTGCAGGGCTTCTCTGAATATAGCCACCGCCTGGCTCAACTCGATCTGCTTGACATTGAGCGGCGGAACGAAGCGCACCACTTTGGGTCCGGCTCCCACCAGGAGCAGCCCTTTTTGGATGCACAGGTCGATGAGGCCTTTTACTTCAACGGTCAATTCAACTCCAATGAGCAGTCCCCGGCCCCGGACCTCGGCTATGCGATTGTCAGTAAGGCCCGTCAGCTTGTCATGGAGAGACTGACCGCTCTTCTGGACTTCTTTCAGGAAAGCCGGCTGGCCGACAATGCTCACCAAGCGCCGGGCGGTAGCCGCTGCTAGCGGATTACCGCCGAAGGTGGAGGCGTGGTCGCCGGGCGCAAAGCCGCTGGCTGCCTCGTTGCTGGCCAGCATGGCTCCGATCGGAAAGCCGCCGCCCAGTTGTTTGGCCAGGGTGACTATATCCGGAGTCACGCCATAGCCCTGGTAGGCGAAGAAGCTTCCGGTCCTGCCCACTCCGCATTGAACTTCATCAAATATGAGTAAAATTCCTTCCCGCTGGCAGATTTGATTCAAAGCCTGTAAGAAGCCGGGAGTGGAGGGCCTTACGCCGCCTTCGCCCTGTACTGGTTCCACCAGTATAGCACAGGTTTTGTCATTTATGAGCTTTTCCACCGAGGAAATGTCATTATATTCAGCATATACGAAACCCGGCATCAGGGGAGCAAAGCCCTCCTGGTACTTGGTCTGGCCGGTGGCGGTCACCGTGGCCAGGGTCCGGCCGTGAAACGAATCCTTGAAACTTATGATTTCAAAGCGATTTTGCTTTTTCCTGTAGAAGTATTTCCGGGCCAGCTTGATGGCCGCTTCGTTGGCTTCGGCACCACTGTTGCAGAAGAAGGCCTTGCCCAGACCGGAAAGCTCTACCAGCTGGCGGGCCAGCTCCACCTGTGGTTCAATCCAATACAGGTTGGATACGTGCCACAGTTTATTGGCCTGCTCGGTAAGTGCCTCCACCAATTCCGGAGCGCTGTGCCCCAGGGCGCAGGTGGCTATACCGGCAACAAAATCCAGGTACTGTTTATCGTCGGCGTCCCAGACATAGGTGCCCTGGCCCTTCACCAGGGATATGGGAAAGCGCCCGTAGGTGTTCATTACATAGTTTTGTCCTTTATTCATAATATCTTGATTGCTCAAGACAATTCCTCCCCTCTACTCGTTTATGACCATGGTTCCTACGCCCTCCCGGGTGAAGATTTCCAGAAGGATGGCGTGGGGTATTCGTCCGTCGATGATATGGGTTCTACCTACTCCGCCGGTGACTGATTCCACACAGCACTGCACCTTAGGAATCATCCCCCCGGCAATAACCCCATGGCCGATGTAATCTTGAACCTGGCTGACTTTCAATACGGAAATCAGGCTCTCCGGGTCTTTGGGATCATTGAGAAGCCCGGGAACGTCAGTCAAAAGAACTAGTTTATCGGCGTTTAACTCCACGGCGATGGCGGCTGCCACCAGGTCCGCATTGATGTTGTAGCTCTGCCTCTTTTCATCCACCCCGATGGGGGCGATTACGGGAATGTAACCGTTCTCGATCAGGGTTTCAATCACCTGGGCGTTTACCTTTTGCACCGCCCCGACGAAACCCAGGCTGCCGTCGGCGGCTGCCAGGGTAGCCTGAATCAGATTGCCGTCTTTGCCCGACAGACCGATCGCTTTGCCGCCCATGGCGTTGATACCGGAGACGATTTCCTTGTTCACTTTACCGCCCAGGACCATTTCCACTACTTCCATGGTTTCGGCATCAGTTATGCGCAGCCCGTTTTTAAACTCGCTTTTTATGCCCAGACGCTTTAGCAGGGTGTTTATCTCAGGCCCCCCACCGTGTACGATGATGGGATGCATACCTACATATTTCATCAGGACTATGTCCTGCATTACCTTTCTCTTCAATTCACAGTCGGTCATAGCCGCGCCGCCGTATTTGATTACAACTCTTTTGCCGTAAAAGTCCTTTATGTAAGGCAGGGCCTCAACCAGTATTTCAGCTTTCTCCATGGCTGAACTAAGCATTTCCTCAAGTCCTCCTTAAGCTTGGATCCACCAAACAACCCGCACAGGGGTTTTCGTTTTCTATGGCCAGCACCCCCTGGGGGCAGTTGCTCAAGTCCGGTAGGCGGCGTTGATGCGCACATAGTCGTAGCTCAGGTCGCATCCCCAGGCAGTGGCCGAAGCCGTGCCGGCTTTCATATCAAGCCTTATCACTACTGGATCCTGTTGCAGTTCGCATCTTCCCTGCTCTTCATCAAAGGTGAGGCCCATCCCGTCTTTAGCTACCTGCAATGAGCCCAGGAATATATCTACCGTGTTCGGATCAAAGTCGGCCCCGGAGTAGCCGGCCGCAGCCAGGATCCTTCCCCAGTTGGCATCCTCCCCGAATATGGCCGTTTTGGTAAGATTGGAGCCGGTGATGGAGCGGGCAATTACCCGGGCGGTGTCATAATCGGCCGTGTTTTCCACCTTGACCTCGATCATGCGGCTGGCACCTTCGCCGTCCCGGGCGATCTTTTTGGCCAGTTCAATGCAGACCAGGTTGATGGCTTCCTGAAGCTTCTGGTATTCCTCGGTTTCTTCTTTATAGATTATCTTGTTGCCGGCCGCACCATTGGCCATGATCAAGGCCATATCATTGGTGGAGGTGTCCCTATCCACGCTTATCATATTAAAAGACCGGTCTACAGCGCTTTTTAACATTTTTTGTAAACTATGGCTGCATACATGAGCATCTGTTGTGATAAA
>JBDKUE010000221.1:0-43349 GCA_039679855.1 Syntrophomonas sp. | reverse complement strand
ACCGGATCGATATTTTCCATACTGCATATGGTGATGCAATTGTCGTTGGCATCCCGCATAACTTCAAATTCAATCTCTTTGTAGCCGGCCACGCTCCGCTCCAACAAAACCTGATGGATGGGGCTGCTTTTTAAGCCCCGGATAATAATGTGCCGTAATTCTTCTTCATTGGAAGCGGTTCCGCCCCCGGTGCCGCCAAGGGTATAGGCCGGACGTACGATCAGCGGGTAGCCGATCTGAGCGGCAAAATTTAAGGCTTCCTCTTCGGAATGGACGATGTCACTTTCCGGAATCGGCTCGCCTATATCCTGCATGGTCTGCTTGAAGGCTTCCCTGCTTTCAGCCCGGTTTATAGCATCAATAGGCATGCCCAAAACCGGCACCCCGGTTTTCTCCAATATGCCTTCCCGGTGCAAGGCCAGGGCCATGTTGAGCCCTACCTGCCCGCCCAGGTTGGCTATTATTCCGTCTGGTTTTTCCCTGACCAGTATGCGGTGGACGTTATCCACAGTGATCGGTTCAAAATAGACCCGTTCGGCTATATCAGCATCGGTCATTATAGTGGCCGGGTTGCTGTTTAAGAGCACAACTTCGATTCCTTCTTCTTTCAAAGCGCGGCAGGCCTGGGTCCCGGCGTAGTCGAATTCAGCGGCCTGCCCGATTATAATCGGCCCCGAGCCGATTACCATTACCTTTTTTAAATCTTTTTGCAGGGGCATAGTGTTCCTCCTTGTCTTAAGCCAAAGCTTAAATCACTCATCTGCTTGGGGCTGGTGACACAATCATGAAATATTTTTAAATTCAAAACGACCCCGCCCATGACCCCTTCATTGCGGATGAGCCAGGATTCCCCCTGATATCTGTCTTTTCTTGAACAGGCATTCAACCTGCCTATCTATACCAACAGTTTGCCTTTTTGGGCTATGATATTTCCTCCAACCATGGTGAGGATCGGCCAGCCGGTAAGCTCCATTCCTTTAAACGGCGTATTTTTGCCTTTGGAGTAGAACGAAGCAGGATCAACCACTTTCACTCTTTTGGGATCGATAATAGTGATATCAGCCGCCGCCTGGGGGCTTAAACTTCCCTGTCTAAGACTCAAAACCCGGGCTGGTCCGCTTGTGAAACCGGCCACCACCCGTTCCAGATCCAGCAGCCCCTGGCTGACCAGGTTCATGCAGACCGCAACCGCGGTTTCCAATCCCGATATGCCGAAACTGGCCAGGGCGTACTCACAGTCTTTACTCTCCAGTTCATGGGGGGCGTGATCGGTTGCCAGGCAGTCAACCGTTCCGTCGTTCACCGCGTCCAGCAGGTCCTCGATATGCTCTGCGGAGCGCAGCGGCGGGTTGACCTTGGTGTCGGCGTCATAACTCCCTACTATTTCATCACTCAAGGCCAGGTGGTGGGGGGTTGCTTCACAACTGACCAGAAGCCCCTCCCGCTTGGCCTGTCTGACCAGCTCAATGACCCCGCTGGTGGAAACGTGGCAGAGATGGAGGCGGGCGCCGGTCAAACGGGCCAGGATGATGTCCCTGACCGCCATTATTTCCTCAGCCTCGGCCGGAATGCCCCGCAGGCCGTAGATGGTAGAATAAAACCCTTCATGCATCTGACCGTCTTTGGAGAGAGATGATTCCTCACAATGGGAGAGGATGGGCAGATCAAACATCTTGGCATATTCCAGGGCATTTCTCATCAAGCTGCTTTTGGCTACCGGTTTGCCGTCATCAGAAAGGGCAACACAGCCAGCCGCCACCAGATCGGCAATGGCGCTCAGCTCCTGACCCTCTTGTTTCTTGCTGATAGCACCGATAGGCAATACGTTTACCACTCCTGATTTTTTAGCCCGTTCCCGCACAAAACTGGCGGTGGTCAGGTTGTCTATAATCGGATCGGTGTTGGGCATGCAGCACAGGGTGGTAAATCCACCCAAAGCAGCGGCCCTGGTTCCGGAAGCAATGTCTTCTTTGTATTCAAATCCCGGTTCCCGCAAGTGTACATGCATGTCGATAAGGCCGGGTGTTACAATCATACCGCGGGCGTTTATGGTTTCAGAACCGGCGGAGCTGATTTTTTTGCCAACCGCTTCGATCCTTCCGTCCTGGACCAGTACATCGCAGACCTCGTTTATATTATTGGCCGGATCGATTACTCTACCGCCTTTAATCAAGTATTTCATCTTTGGCTCCCCCCATCATCAAGAATAGCAAGGCCATGCGCACCGCCACCCCGTTGGTGACCTGTTCATTGATTACTGAAGCAGCGCCGTCGGCGGCCTGGCCTGATATTTCCACTCCGCGGTTCATGGGACCCGGGTGTAAAATAAGGGCGTCTTCTTTGGCCCCTTTCAGTCTTTCCGGGTTGACCATATAGAGGTTGGCGTATTCACTGAGCGAGGGGAACAGTCCGCTCTGCTGACGTTCCATCTGGATGCGCAGCACATTAACCACGTCAACACCCTTTACCGCTTCTTCCAGGCTGTAATAGCTCTTGACCCCCAGTTTATCCAGACCGGGAGGTATCAAGGTGGAAGGCCCCACCACCCGGATTTCGCAGCCGAATTGACTCAAGCCGTAGATGTTGGACCGTGCTACCCGGCTGTGCAGTATATCGCCAACTATGCAGACCTTCAAGCCGTCCAAGCTGCCTTTTTTCTCCCGGATGCTGAACATATCAAGGAGGGCCTGGGTGGGGTGTTCATTGAAGCCGTCGCCGGCGTTAATAACTCGCATGCGGGTGTTCCTGGCCACATAATGAGGCGTGCCGCTCATGGAATGGCGCATCACCATCAGATCAAAGCCCATTACCTCAATCGTCTTTATGGTGTCTTTAAGGCTCTCCCCTTTTTGTACGCTGCTGGTCGCCACCGCCAGGTTTACGGTGTCGGCGCTCAGGTATTTACCGGCAATCTCAAAAGAGGTTCGAGTTCTGGTACTATTTTCGTAGAAAACGGTTACCATGGCCTTCCCTCTCAAGGTAGGCACCTTTTTAATATCCCGGCTCATAACATCCTTCATGGGGGCGGCGGTATCAAGGATCAATTCAATCTCTTCCCGGCTCATCCCCCGCAGCCCCAGAAGGTCTTTTCTCTGGTCAAAACTCAAGGTCCTTTCCTCCCCTCATTTATTGGTATAAGATCTAACTCTGTCTGACTTTCACTAAAAAAGCCTCCCTGCTCAATATTCAAGGGAGGCCTGGCTTCTTTAGGTGCTCCCTTGCCGGTCTCTCGGTACCGGTTTAAAGGGCTCTTTTATCCGTCTATTATTTCCTGTATTGTTACTCCGTCCTGGCTATCCAGTTCCTCAACCATGACGGAGATTATCTCCTGTTTGCCGGTTGGAACGTTCTTCCCGACAAAATCCGCTTTGATGGGCAACTCGCGGTGCCCCCGGTCCACCAGGACCGCCAGTTCAATACATTTGGGCCGGCCCAAGTCTATTAAGGCATCCATGGCTGCCCTCACCGTCCTTCCCGTGTAAAGCACATCATCAACCAGGACAATGGCCAGGTTGTTTATCTTAAAATCGACTTCGGTCCGATGTACTTGAGGTTGAGCGGATAGAGTGGTCAAATCGTCGCGATACAGGGTTATGTCCAGTATACCGACCGGAACCCTGATGCCTTCGATCTCCTCAATCAAATCAGCCAGGCGGTTGGCCAGCGGTCCGCCCCTGCGCCTGATCCCTACCAGGGCAACTCTTTCAACCCCTTTGTTGCGTTCGATAATCTCGTGGGCTATCCGGGTCAAGGCCCTTTTCATAGCCATCTTGTCCATAATGACATTTTTGTCTCGAAGCACCATGGCCGTCCCTCCTTTTTATAAAAAACAAAAAGCCTGCTATGGCCGTGAAGCCATAAACAGGCATTTTAATCATTACCCTTGCAGCCTCACGGGGCCAACTTAAAGGTTCTTAATAGATTGTAAACAACCCGGACCGGACTGTCAAATATTATAATGGCAATGGAAAATTTCCACTCCCTATAAAAAAAGTTCAATGCGAAGCCTGCTGCCGTAACCGGTTCAAAACTTCCTGGAAATAGTCCGGCAGAGGACTGCGAAACTCCATATATTCACCGCTGCCCGGGTGGTTAAATCCCAGCAGATGGGCGTGGAGAGCCTGGGAATCAAGCCCCAGGTGCTTTTTTAAGGGGCCATAGAGCGGGTCCCCCGCTACCGGATGTTGAATATAGGAGAAGTGCACCCGGATTTGGTGGGTGCGGCCGGTCAACAGCTTGATCTGCAGTAGAGTGTACTGGGAAAAGCGCTCCAAAACCTTGTATTCACTGGTTGAGGGACGACCTTCGGCCACTACCGCCATCTTTTTTCGATCATACTTGCTTCTCCCGATAGGGGCTTCAATAGTCCCCAGATTTTCAGTAAATCCTCCATGCACCAGGGCGATGTATTCTCGGTTTATGGTATGGGTGCGGATCTGTTCAGCCAGTTCCCGGTGAGCGGCGTCATTTTTGGCCACCACCATAACCCCTGAAGTATCTTTGTCCAGCCGGTGAACGATGCCCGGGCGCAGTTCACCGTTGATTCCGGAGAGATCCTTGATATGATAGAGCAGGGCATTGACCAAGGTGCCGTCCCAATTCCCGTGCGCCGGATGCACCACCATACCTTTGGCTTTGTTAATAACCGCCAAGTCCTTATCCTGATAGATTATCTCCAGGGGCAGATTCTGGGGAAGTATAGGCACCTCCTGCGCGGCCGGTATTATCACCTTTATTTCCTCACCGCCGCGCACCCGATAGCTGGCCTTTTTGGTCTGACCATTGACCGTTACCATTCCCTCGGAGATTAAACTTTTTAAAAGACTGCGGGACAACTCTTCCACCTGATCGGCCAGGTAGGCGTCCAGGCGCTCCCCCTCAAGTTCTTCATCAACCCAGAAGCAAGCGGTCCTATCCACGGAAAACCTCTCCCGTTTCCTCCCGTAATGACAGGATAAAAATAAATACAACGGCGCAACATAAAGCGGAATCGGCCACATTGAATACCGGCCACCAGCCCAGGTCTAAAAAGTCAACCACGTATCCCCAGCCCAGGCGGTCGATCAAATTGCCGGCTGCGCCTCCGGCCACCAGCCCGGTCAGCATCTGCCAGGCGGGAGGCAGAGATCTCCGCCAATTCATAATAATTACGGTTGCCAGAACTGCAATTGAGCAGATCAGCAATAAAATGGTTTTACCCTGCAGCATGCCGAAAGCAGCGCCCTGGTTCTGTACATAGGTTAGGGACAGGAATCCCTTAACCAGGGGCACCGACTGCCCAACCGCCATATATGTTTTTATGGCCCATTTACTGAGTTGATCCAGGATTACAACGCCCAATGTTATCAGCCAGAAACGCACCGGCCAACCTCCGTTCGAAAAATCTTAAGGAACGATTTTTATATATTTTACGCTTTGGCCTGTGGCATTACAAGCCGGCCGGTATTCTGGCACTCCCCAACCTGGCCGACTCGAGGCTGAAGTCTTTGCTAAACTCCATCTATGGAAAAAGCTCTGCTTCTGGCCAAAAAACCGGCCCAACAGAGCATCTTTGCCCGACTTACTATTTACTTTTCGAATGTATACCATGGCCAGCCAGAATCAATATGGTTTATCAATTCGCTTCTTGGGCAGGTGGGGGCGGGTTGTTTAACTGTTCCAGGTGGCTGATTATATGTTGAATCATTTCATCCTGGTAAGCCAGCTGGTTGATTATCAGCTTGATCTCCTCTTCTGATTTTATATTGATTTCGTAATCGTGCTGGGCAGCAATCCGATCCTTATCACTCTGCCGGTTCTGACTCATCATGACCACCGGTCCGGTATAAGCCGCCTGCAGGCTGAGCACCAGGTTCAGCAGTATGAATGGGTAAGGATCCCAGGCTTTTATATAATCGGGGTGGGTCTTAATCATAATTGCCAGATATACGTTAATTGCCATCCAGACGACGATCATAAGGCTCTGGGTAATTATGAACGGCCAGCTCCCAACTCCTGACGCAATCTTGTCTGCCACCCGCTGGCCCAAAGTGAGGCCTTTTTGGTATTCTTCATTTACATTGCGAACCGGGGGATGGCCGTGTTTATAACCGGCGGCAGGCCCTCTCTCTGGTACTGGAGACATAAAAACTCCTCCCCATTTTCATAAGGTTTAAATAAAGAAGCATGCTGCCCTATTAATTCTTTTTTTATATCTAGAGATCCTCTTACTCCTTGAGCTCCTGTACTATCTGGTCGGAAAAGGCGGTGCGTTTAAGGTCCAAACCCAGCTGGGGGGCAATATATTCAATCGCACCGGTCCAACAGAACCTTACGCACTGGGGGTCTCCCCCACAGCGGTCGCATTTAAAGGCCACTCCTTTTTCAAAATTGAAATTCATGTGGCCAAACGGGCAGGCCTGGAAGCACTGATGGCATCCGATGCACATTTCACTCTGGACTGCAACATCGCCTGATTTGTCCTTTTTTATCGCCCCTACCGGGCAAATATCAACACAGGGGGGCTTTTCGCAAAAGGCACAGGTAATGGGAACATTGTAGGCTTCTTTGCGATAACGCACCACCCGTATACGTGAAAGCTCAGGTGAGCAGGCCTGTTCATGAACCAGAGAACAAACCATTTCACATGTTCCACAACCCACGCATTTATGATAATCAATATAAAAAGCCTGGTTTTCCATAATTTTATCCCCCATCCGGTTTTTATTGCGCAACTAAACGTCGTTCAACTTCAAGCAGCCAGGGCGCCTTTTCCCTCATGTAGGGAACTGATACAATCCGCTTTATCTCGTCAACCCTGGTGTGTTTCTTCATCAAGGCAATAATAGCTCCACAGGCATCCAGGTTTCCAACCGTCTGCAAACCGGCTATCCTGCCATCTTGTAGGATTATTCTGCCATAGGTTCCTTTCTCGTTTATTTCTATGACAGAACCTTCATCCTGCAGCTCTTCTCCCCTTATCCCCGCTGCCAGGCAGGGCACTCCGTATAATTCTTCAACCATTAAATTGAGGGCTCCCGGGTATTCAACCGGTTGTCCTATAATATGATGGGCCGCTGCCTGGGCCTGGATCTTGGCGCTGGACCAGAGCATAGACCGGGTCGGTTGGCCCGACAGTATGTCTAGCACTTCGACGCAATCGCCACAGGCATATATGTCCGGGTGGCTGGAACGCATGTAGGTGTCGACCTTTATGGCACCCAGTGCGCCAATCTGAAGACCGGCGGCAGCAGCCAAATTAATATTGGGCTTTGCTCCAACCCCCCAGATGACCGCTTCACAGGGTATAAAACCAGCTCCGGTTATTACCCCTTGAACCTCTTCGTTTCCCGCAACCTCAAGGACCTGATCGCCAGTAATTACGCTTATTCCATTGGCTTCAAGCAGATTCTGAATTAAACCGGCCGCATACGGGTCAAACAGCCTGGGCAGAATGCGCGGCTGCATTTCAATTATGGTCGCTGCACAGCCCTTCAGTTGTAGGGCCTCGGCCACCTCAACCCCAATATTTCCTGAGCCCACCACAACTGCCCGGCGTGGACGCTTTTCAAGCAGCAGATCAATATCCCTGGGGCTTTTTACCACGAAGTTGCCCGGAAGTCTGCTGCCCGGGATCGGGGGAACCAGGGGCCGGCTGCCGGTGGCCAGAATCAGGAGATCATACTTAATGATGTTTCGATTTGTGTAGATTTCCTTAAGGTCAATTTCGACTTTATTTACCCATTCCGAACAATTCAGTTCAATTCTCTGCCTGACGTATTTTTCGGGTGTTTTAAGAAACAGCTGCTGCCGCGGTATCCAACCAGCCAGGAAATCAGGCAAAGCGCAGGCGGAATAAAAAGGCTCAGCATCCCCTGCATAAATGCTTATTTCTACGTCCTGGCTAAGCCGGCGCAGGGTTTCCGCAGCCTGGTTGCCAGCGGCGCCATTGCCTATAATGACTACTTTCATTGTGCAGGCTCACCTCCCGGCTCTTTTTCAAACCCGGGCGCCGCCGGGCCTAATAGTAAATCAGCCCTCTGTTGGCGCTTGCTGCCCATTTCCTCTTCCTGGCTTCTGAAACTCAAAGCCTGGTGGGGACAGTAGACCACGCACTGCGGATCTCCCAGGCATAGGTCGCAGGCCGCTTCTTTTTCGCTGATATGATCATAGACAGCCGCACTGAAGGGGCAGGCCGCTTCACAGGCCCGGCAACCGATGCATCCCTCAAGCCTGCGCAAAACCAGTTCCTGCTCTTCATCACGATAAATCACGTTCATAAGGCAGGCTAGAGCACAGGCCGGATCATCGCAGTGCTGGCAGCTTATTCCCCGGTGGCGCTCAAACGCCTGGTCGTCAACCACCCTTATTAATCCCAGAGCCGGATTCCACTGGCGGCGCCTCACCGCAGCACACACCAGCTGGCATATTCCACAGCCCTGACAGCGCTCGGAATCGATGTATAAAAATCTTCTATCTCCTGCCATATTGTTAAACCTCAACCAATCAAGTTATAGGATCGGAAAGCCCCAGATCCTCAAGGGTCTCCCTCATGGGACTCCCTGTTTCAGGGTTCCAGCCTCTGGCTATATAGTAATTTCGCATTAATGCATCAACTTTGGCTTCATCAACCACATTGCCCGATTGGGCTTCCTGGTAAAAACGACGGGGGAATTTGGAGTCGCTGGCTTTTTCCCCTTCGCGCAGGTTAAACAGCCTGATAAGGTTCCAGGCCCTTTCTGCGGATTGCATCATCTGGTCAGGCTCCATGTCCCATCCGGTGAGCGCTTTATAAACTTCAGCCAAAATGCTGGGGCCGACAGCCTCCATGACCGGCGGCCGGATGCACACTCCGGTGGAGTTAAACAGGTTTATCAAGTCCTCCGCCCATTTGGACATTATCGCTATATCAACCGTATCGCTTTCCAGGTCAATAGCTTGAGCCTTCAGATCCTCGGGCATGTCCAGTTTGTCATACATGGGCTTTTTAAAGCCGAAGCGCTCCCTCTGATATTCCCACTTGTTTTCGTTATAGCGCAGGTTTTCCACCGGATTGCGGCAGCGCAGGTGATCCCCGCCTCGAATATTGGTCAACATACCCAGCGTCCAGGTCGACCAGCGACCCCGGGGATCTATCATCGGCAGCTCCAATCCCTTGACGTGCATGGCGTAGGCTTCGCTTCCCGGCCAGTTTTCGGCCGCCCGCTTAACCCCTTCCGCCAGGATATTCCCAATTCCCCGGCGCATGACAACGTCTTCCAGAAGGCGAAACGCGGCATCATCATCGCCGAATTCCAAATCATAGCCTACTTCTTCCCTGGTGAGCAGGCCTTTCTGATAAAGCTCCATGGCAAAAGCGAGAACAGCTCCTGAGCTTGAAAGGTCTATACCGTAGCGCTGGCACAATTCATACGATTTGATAGTGGCCTGGGTCAATAATCCGGCATTGGATGAATATGATACGGTTGGAGTTATTTCCAGGGCTTTTACCATTGTACCGGCATAGGGGCCTTCCTTAATTTCGGCAATATGGCCGCAGGCAATTATACATGACTGGCAGGCAATATGCCGGCTGCTATACTCATCAACTATCTGTTTGCCCGCTCTCTGCTTCCAATCCGGCAGGGTGCCCCGGCTATAGTTGTGGGTAGATAAAGCGTTGTAGTTGCCATAGGGAATTGTGGCGTTCATGGTTCCATATTCTGTGAAGGGTATATATGAGGAGGCTTTCTTTATCATTTGCTGGCCCCGGGCGGTTAAATCCAGCAAAGTCCGTGCATCAGCCGGAACTATCGGTTTGGTGCCCCTTACCGCGATGGCTTTAAGCTTTTTGGAGCCCATTACAGCGCCCAGACCGGTGCGGCCGAAACCGTCATAATAACCATTCTCAATGCTGGCAAAACGAACCAGGTTTTCTCCGGCCTGCCCGATCAAAGCAATTTCAATCCCATGATGCTTATTTTTTAAAATATCAATGCTATCCCAGGAGTCTTTTCCCCACAAAAACGAGGCATCTAGAATCTCTACTTTATCATTCTCAATCAAAATATATACAGGTTTGTCACTCTGCCCTTTAATGAGCAGCGAATCATACCCCGCAGCCTTCAACTGCAGGCCTAAGAAAGCCCCTGAATTAGAGGTTCCAAAACCATTGGTGGCCGGGGACTTGGCCGAGGCCTCGGTCCGGGAAGCGGTCGGGAACGGCGTTCCCACCAGGGCTCCCACACTGAAAATCAAGGCATTGTCCGGTCCCAGCGGATCCGCTCCAACCGGGATCTCATCATAGAGAATCCGTGCATTGAAGCCAATCCCCCCAATATATTTGAGCGCCAGTTCCTTTTGAATGGGCCGGTTTGTAATACCCCCGGTTGACAAATCCACTACCAGAATTTTACCTGCATATCCAAACAATCTTAACCACCCCTCCCCTTAATTCAGCGGATAAACTCCTCCCCGGTCTCCCCCAAAACCCGAGATGGCCTTTAAAGATGTTTCTGTTACCAATACTCAAACATGAATCTGGCGGCAATGCAATAAGAATTATTTGCAGGAAAGCCAGCAACAGGTCCCTGTTCGTATTATTGGTGTACAAACTAATTATATCGCTTTTCAACCTCCCAGGCAAAAACAGCGGGACCTGTTTCTCATATTTCTACTTATGGTCCTTTTTTACGACAAAAAGTGGTATTCTATATGTTAATGAGACAATAGCCTCTGCAGTCTTCATATTAAATACCTCGCAGCGATGGGAACAGTTTTTCAAACAGCATAGATTACTGGTTCGAAGTCCTAATAAGCAGACGATAGTTTCATATCTACAACCCTTTCAATTAATAGTATTGAGCAAGCGGATGGTTTTTTACGTATTTTAATATCTTTTGCTATTAATATCACAAATGCCTTTTACACTGGTGGCTTCGAAAGGAGTATCCCCTTGCACTATCTTCCCTGGTTTATGGAAATGATACACAACCTGGCTGATGGATGTATTATCGTGCTCTTCGGCATGATAATGATTGGCGTTCCTCCTTCCTTTAAGCGGCTCCTCAGTGTGGTACTTATATTTGCCGCATTTAAAATGTATGTCGCAGCCCTGACTCTCCCTTTCGGAGTTGGACCGGCTTTAATTTTGATAATGACTTCGGCAACTGCCATGGTTGCCTGGTACGTAGGGTATTTTCGAGCCGCTTTCGCTATTGTAATGGGAATTACCTTGCAGTTTTTATTGGACGGAGCTTTGATCCCTATAATCACCTCATTGGGGCAAATAAATGTTCATACCGCCACCCCAATCCAATCTGTGGTGCTGTTTCTCCCCCAGTTTATATTAGGTTTGCTGTTTATCTATCTGTGTTTCCGTTTCGATTTCCATATGCTCAAGTACATAATCCCTTCCGATTCTGAATTATATGCTTCCAAAACCAAAGAAAATTTGATTCTGGGCTTGTATGTATGCATATTGATTTTCATTGTGTTTGAAATGATGTACAACCTCTCTGATTTCGGTTATTTTATTGATCCTTCCATTATAAGCGTGCCCGTAAAAGTACTGGATTGGATCAGCAATATAACTGTAATGGCAGCTATCTTTATGGTCTCTTTTCTTATTAAGCAATTGCTCGATCTTAATCGCCGGGAAAGCGAGTATATGTTTCAAAAATCCTATGCAGAAACCCTTGACGAGCTGCATACGGCCATCAGGGCAGAGCGCCACGACCTGGCCAACCACTATCAAACTATATACGGATTTCTACAGCTCGGCTATGCTGATGAGGCAACCCGCTACGTTGAGTCCCTTATTGGAGATACCCCGCTTATAAGGGGCTTTACCGGTTTAGGAAATGTTCCCCTTTCGGCGCTATTCTATATCAAGATCGGCCTGGCCAAGGAATGGGACATTGACTTTAAATTGGATATCCTGACTCCGGTAGACTCTCTGACTCTGCCTCCCTACCAGTTGAATAGAATGGTCGGCAACCTTATAAACAATGCCTTCGAGGCAGCCGCCAAACTGCCTCAAGAGAGGCGTTGGGTTCACCTGCGAGTTAAACGCTCCGGCCCCTTTTATTATTTTGAAGTAAGCAATTATGGACATATCAGTGGGGAAACGCTTAGAAGAATAACCGACCGGGGCTTCACAACGAAAAAAGAAGGCCATGGCGGTCTGGGTCTCTATATCGTTACCGATCTGGTCAATAAATACAATGGCCGCCTGAGCATAAGCTCTGAAAATGACACAGTTATCGTTACTTTATCCCTGCCCATAGAGGAACCCGACCTGGAAAGTCCGGTCCTTACTGTAAATAATCCTCAGACCGGCCAACCTTCCGCACTGGTTGAAAGCACTGGAGCAAAACATTGCCTATAGTACATTATGCATTGGTAATAACTTACAAGAGCATAAATATATACGTTTCCATTTTCTTTCAAAAATAATTGGGGGCCGGATAATCCGGCCCCCAATTATGACATTGCCGCTATTGCTGCATCTGCTGCTGTATGCTGGAAAGGCTCTGCTGCACCCTGCTGTACTGGTCGGGAGTTGCCATCTCCATTTGGTACCAGCCTTTGCGGTTCATAAGATCGAATATCTGCTGCTGGTGATGAAGGGTGGTGTTGAGCAGATTGGTAAAATGTGATCTTGCCTCCGGATGTCCGCTCTCTAAAACTGCACTGGTAGCCATACTGGCCGCCAGCTTATGTTGATAAAGCAAATTGCCCATCCATTCCATGTCTTTACTCATAAAAACACCTCCTTACTGCATTCTTCCAGAACTGAGCAGTGAACCGGCGCTCTGAATCAATTGCCGGTGCTCTTGGCTCATAGTGTTCAACATACTCAATATCTGCTGGTCGGTAACCTCGGTACGGGCATGACGGATGTTCTTTTCAATCGATTCGAACATCTTGCTCATATCCTCCAAATACAGGAGTTCACGGGTTGAAAACTGGGCCATAGCACAACCTCCCTTTTAATGTTCTAGAGTTTAGCATGGCTCAAATAATACCTGAATATTCCTGAGGTTCTACATGATAAGAACTCTGCTGTAAAATTAAAGCAGGGCGGTCAATTAAAGGCAGACCGCCCCTTATTTGCAATTCTATTAAAGCCAACCCGGTATTACTTAAGCCCCTCTTTAACCAGCTTGCTGTTAAATCCCCTTAAACTGAAGTCAGCTTCAATTGCCTCGACAAAGAGCGGAGCTTCCTCCGGGATTATGAACTGGGCCCGCCCATCTTCCCGGGCAAAACCTTCTTGATATCTTATCCCCGGCTCTTGAGGGCCTCCCTTTGCGGAAGATTCCGCAAGGCGCACCTCAAGGAGACCGGCCAGCCTCTCCAGGACATGATGGTTGGTTAAACCTCCCGGGGGGTTTTGAGAAGCGTTTAAGCGTTTTCCGGTCCAATCAGCCAGGATCATGTCACCGCTGGATTCGAAACCGGTTGAGCCAGGTAGAACAATATCGGCTGCCCGGGCGGTGGAAGTCAGATAGGGAGTAAGAACCACGGATAGTTCAGCTTTTTCAAGAACTGACGCCGGAATAATTCCTGCCCCTACCGGGTCTTCGCCCAGAATAAACACGCCCTTGAGAGCTTCATGCCCCAATTTTTGGACAAGCTGCCCCGCGTTGGAACGAACCCCGTTAAGCCAGAGCCCATTCTGGTTGGCTCCTTCACCAACCACAATTATACCGTTTCTCGGGGAAGCAACTTTGCCCCTCAGGAGGGCCAGGTCCGCCAGCATCTGTACAGCAGCCGGACTGACGCTGCTTCCATCGACGACAATGATTGCATTGTGCTTGGCCGCGTAAATCTGGGCCACTCGGGCAGCATCGGCACCTGCTTCGACACCCTGCAGCCACGCCAGAAGCTCGTCAAGGCCGCAGGTCTTCGCAGCAAGCCTTTCCCTTGCAAATCCCTGAGCAACACTTGCCGCTAAAATCTCGCGTAAAAAGGAAGTACTATCTGCATTTTTAACCTTGAGCATGGCCTCGCCATCAGCCAGGGTGGGCTCCGTACTTATTATAATCAGGGCCGCTCCGTCACAGGCCGCCTCCCTGATCTTTACTGCGGCAATCGGGCTTTCCTTGAAGCTCCCGACCATCATAATTAAATCAGTCGCCTTTAATTCTTCAAAGCGGCTGGTAGAGCCGCTCTCCCCGAAGGCGGCAGCAAGAGCCCGCCCGGCATCGGGGGTAAAGCTGGCTATATTCCCGGTCTTAAGGCCTTTCCGGGCGGTTTGAACCGCCGCCTGGACCTCCTGATTTGTATAAGCCGGCGATATAAACACGGCCAGGGAATCGCCGGAATGCCTGCTTGTGATGGACAGGGCTTTTTTTGCAGCCTCCTTCAAAGCTTCTTCCCAACTGCTTTCTACCAGCACCCCGTCCTTGCGCAACAGCGGCACCGCTACCCGTTCTTTCCCAGCATATTCAAAAGCAAACCGCCCTTTGCGGCAGAGCAGATCGCCTTTTTCGGGCAGCACCCTGACCAGCATCGAGCCGCGCGTCTGCACCCTTTGCCCACAACCTATACTACAGAATGAACATACGGTATTGGTTTCGGTAAGCTCCATGGGCAGGTTTTTAATGATCGGATCATTTTCCAGCAATGCGCCGGTAGGACATACCGAAACGCACTGGCCGCAGCTTATACAGCCGCTTTCTTTTAAGGGCAGGGTAAATTCAGGCTGAACTGAACTTTCAAAACCGCGCCCCACCAGGCCCAGAGCCGTTACCCCCATAACTTCGCTGCAGATGCGGATACACAGCCCGCAGAGGATGCACTTTTCGGAATTACGTTTAATAAAGGGGTGATCGTCACTGATCTTCTCCCGCCGTTTGTCTCCTGCCAGGCGTTCCGGCTGCACTTTATATTGATTGGCATAGTAAATCAGCTGACACTCAAAATAATCCTTGCATCCACATTCCAGGCAGCGCCTGGCTTCATTCTGCGCCTCCAATTCGGCCAGACCCAGGCTGACTTCCTTGAAATTATTCCTGCGCTGTACCGGTTTCAGGTGGGGCATAGGGGTGCGCGCCTGTTTGCTGACATCGGCAAAATCTTCAGGAGTTAAGCCTGTCTGCTCTACCAGATAAGGCTCAGCTAAAGCCATGTCCAATCCCCGCAGATAGAGGTTCATGGCCAGGGCTGCCTTTCTCCCCTGGGCCACCGCTTCAATGGCTATGCCGGGTCCCGTCACACCATCTCCACCGGCAAACACTCCCGGGATGCTGGTCGCCATGGTCGCCTCGTCAACCGCCAGGCTCCCCCAGCGGCTCAAGGCCACTCCGTCCAATCCTTCGGGCTTGACCGCCTGACCTATAGCGCTTATTATGGTGTCCACCGGAATGGTTTCTTCAGCCCCGTCCACCGGCACCGGGCTGCGCCTCCCCGAAGCGTCGGGTTCGCCCAGCTCCATAATCTGCAGCCTGATAGCAGCTGCCTTACCGTTTTCAGCGGTTACCTCCAGCGGTGCAACCAGGTATTTAAAAATGACCCCTTCTTCCTCGGCTTCAAGGATTTCAATATCTTCAGCCGGCATTTCGGCCCGGGTGCGGCGATATAGGACCATCACCTCACTGGCTCCCAGCCGCACGGCCGTACGGGCAGCGTCCATGGCGGTGTTACCGCCTCCTACAATGGCCACCCGATCGCCTATCTCAACATCCCCGTTCATGGCCGCCTGGCGCAGGAAATCAATGCCCCCGATCACGCCAGGCAGGTCCTCTCCTTTACAGCGCATGGCCGAACTCTGCCAGGCACCAATTCCCAGGAACACAGCATCATATTCCTGAATCAGGTAGTCAAGACTCACATCACTGCCGATCCGGGTGTTGAAAGTAAATTTCACTCCCATGCGGGAGATAAGGTCTATTTCTCTATCTACTATATCCTTGGGAAGACGGTATTCCGGTATGCCATAGCGCAGCATGCCGCCCCCCCGGGGCATGGCGTCAAAAACCTCCACCTGGTGTCCATCCCGGGCCAGGTAGAAAGCAGCTGTCAAACCGGCCGGGCCGGCGCCCACCACTGCGGCCTTCTTGCCGGTGGCTGGCTTAATTTCCGGTATATAGGGATCCGGCCCCAACAGGTCGGCATCAGCTACAAAATACTTCAAGTTGGCAATGGCTATCGGCTCCTCAACCAGCTGCCGGCGGCAGGCGGTTTCACAGGGGTGGGGGCAGACCCTGCCGATGCTGGCCGGGATTGGCAGGCGTTCCTTTAGCAAACGCACCGCTTCCCGGTATTCGCCGTTGGCAATCAGCCCGACATACCCCTGCACATCGGTATGGGCCGGGCAGGCCCGCGTGCAGGGACCCTGGCAGTCTCCAATGTGATCGGAAAGTAAGAATTCCAGGGTCATTTTCCGCGCCGATATCACCCGGGGGCTGTTGGTGAATATTATCATACCAGGGCTTACCTGGGTGGCACAGGCCCGCAAAAGCCGGCCTCCGGCCTGGCTTTCCACAACGCACAGACCGCATCCGCCATATATCTTTAACCTGTCGTCATAACACAGAGTGGGTATTTCAATGCCGTGTTCCCGGGCTACTTCGAGAATGGTCTGCCCGGAATAGGCCTCAAATTCCCTGCCATCTATATTGATCTTTATCATCCTGCACCCTCCCTTCCTATTGAACGCGAACCGCGTTGAATTTACTCGGACATACCTCCAGGCAGTTGCCGCATTTGATGCACTCCTCCTGAACTATGGTGTAGGGCTTCTTGGGCTCGCCCTTAATACAGGAAACCGGGCACTTCCTGGCGCATAAAACACAGCCTTTGCATTTATCCGGGTCAATCGTGTACGATATCAAAGCCTTGCATTGATGGGAAGGGCACCTTTTTTCTTCGATATGGGCCCGGTACTCATCCCGAAAATATCTGATGGTAGTGAGAACCGGGTTGGGGGCGCTCACTCCCAGGTTGCACAGGGAACCCTGGTTGATAGTCACTGCCATTTCCTCCAGCAGTTCCAGATCGCCGCTTTTACCCTCCCCGTTGCAAATTCGCTCCAACACCTCCAACATGCGTTTGGTGCCGATCCGGCACTGCACGCACTTGCCGCAGGACTCTTTCTGGGTAAAGTCCAGGAAGAATCGGGCGATATCCACCATGCAGGTGGTTTCATCCATGACCACCATACCGCCCGAACCCATAAAGGCACCGGTCTTGGTAATGGATTCGTAGTCAACGGTGGTTTCCAAAAGGGCTTCCGGTATACACCCTCCGGACGGCCCCCCCATCTGCACCGCTTTAAAACGGCGATCGCCTTTTATTCCCCCGCCGATATCAAATATGACCTGGCGCAGGGTAAGGCCCATGGGTACTTCCACCAGCCCGCCGTTCTTGATCTTTCCAGCCAGGGCAAAAACCTTGGTTCCTTTGCTGGTCTCGGTGCCCATAGCCGCAAAAGCGGCTCCACCATTCTGAACAATCCAAGTGACATTGGCAAAGGTTTCAACATTGTTTATATTGGTAGGTCTTCCCCAGTATCCCGACTCGGCCGGAAAAGGGGGCTTGAGCCGGGGCATGCCCCGCTCGCCTTCCAGGGAAGCCAGCAAAGCGGTTTCTTCGCCGCAGACGAAGGCTCCTGCGCCTTGTTTTACTCGAATGTCAAAAGAAAATCCCGAGCCTTTAATATTTTCGCCCAGCCAGCCCGCTCCCCTAGCCTGAGCTATGGCAATTTCAAGCCGCCTGATGGCCAGCGGATATTCGGCCCGGCAATAAATGATCCCTTCTATGGCCCCTATGGCAAAAGCGCCTATGGCCATCCCCTCCAAAACTGAATGGGGATCCCCTTCCAAAAGGCTGCGGTCCATAAAAGCCCCCGGGTCTCCCTCGTCGGCATTGCAGACCATGTATTTAATGTCTCCCGGATTCTTGCGGGCCTCCCGCCACTTAAACCAGGTGGGAAAACCAGCGCCTCCCCGGCCCCGCAGCCCGGAAACCTTGATCTCTTCAATAACCTGCTCTGGTTTCAGACTATTAAGTGCCCGGGCCAGGGCCTGGTAACCTCCTCGTTCAATATAGTCGTCTATCTTTTCCGGATCGATGATGCCGCAGTTGCGCAGGGCCACCCGCACCTGACCATCCATAAAGTCATTTTTTACGCCGCCTCCGTGCACCAGGGCCTTGGGCAGGACCTCCCCCTTGCTATGGCCTTCCAAAATAGCCCCCACCTGGTCCGGAGTAACCTTTCCGTAGGTAAACACCTGGCCATCATCGTCCACCACGTCCAGCAGAGGCTCATTGTGGCACATGCCGATGCAGCCGGTGCTCTGAATTTCAATGTCCAGGCCCAGCCGCTCCGCTTCTTCGTGGGCTGCATCCATAACGGGCAGGGCTCCGGCAGCGATTCCGCAGCTTCCCATACCGATTCTAATTTTCATTTTCGGAACCCTCCTTTGCCAAAGCCTTTTCCTTTTTAGCCAGATCCCTGACTATGCTTACCGCCTTGTCGGGAGTCAAAGGTCCGTAAGCCTGACCGTTTATCATCATCACCGGGGCCAGGCTGCAGCAGCCTAGACAGGCTACATTGCTGAGGGTAAACAGCCCGTCTCCGGTAGTCTCTTCCGCTTTTATCTTCAATTCCTGGCATAAAGCCGTCTCAATGCGCTCCGAACCGTTGACGTGGCAGGCGGTGCCCTGGCAGAGCAAGATCAAATACTTTCCTACCGGTTGGAAACGGAATTGAGTGTAGAAAGTGGCTACACCAAAAACCTTGGCCGGTTTGACCCCCATTTGGTCGGCAATATGTCTCATGACTGCCAGGGGTAGGAATCCATAGATTTCCTGAGCCTTTTGTAATACGGTAACCAGACTGCCTTCTTGCTCCCGGTAGTGATCGAGCACCTCATTCAACAAGCCCAGATCGACCCGGGCGTCGCTCAAGCGAACTGAAGAGCCTTTTTTCTCCTCACAACAACACTGCATTCGTAAAACCCTCCCTTGGATCTTGACTGGTATGGAAAAAGGGCTGCCCGGACCTTATTCCGGGTCAGACCTTCTTTTAATTTTACCTAATAAGGACATATTTTTGGTTTTTAATACTGTATACATGGTAAAACAATGCACCGTGAAATTCAGCATGAAAATTCTTGCTGATAAAGAATTTGTGCCTTTTTGAACGAGGAGCGCCATATGGGAATAGGAGGAGAGGGCTATATGTGGCTGTCACTTCTGTAAAATTGTGGGTATGGGTTCAAAGAAACCTGCGCACCAGCCGGCAAAGGGCCGCAACCGTGGCGGTTTGACCGGAGCAGGCAGCGATCAGTTCACCGGCTTGCTGCTTATAGCCCTGGCGCTCAACCTTGCCATCAGTGAGATACATAGCCAGCAGTCCTTCCACGACGGTCAGGTCAAAAACAGAGTCAGGCAGGTCGGCGGCACAACGTCGGGCTTCATAAACACATGCCGTCAAGCGTTCCATCATCTCCAGTTCACTGCCGTAATAAAAGGTGAAGTTGAGATCCCTCCCCAACCGGTCTTCCTGCTGGTCAATAAAATAGTCGAGCAGGATATGCAGGGCGCAGATCCACGGGAAATAGGCCTGCCGGGTCTTATCAACCAGGCCCCGGTTCAGGTTCTCCCTGACGGCCAGTTTAAGCAGGGCAAAAACAGCCAGGGTGGAGCCGGTGGCAGCGGCCAGTTCATTCCACAACAATCCGGGGAACTGGGGCATAAGCCCTTCAACCCAATCCCGAAGCTCTTTTTCCCTGACATCCCAGGACAGGTGTTTCCTGACCTGAAGCTCACAATACCAGCCGGCTAAACGCAGAACATCTTCTTGGACCATATGATAGGAGGGGAGCAAACTTATCTGACTGCGGCAGCAATCAACCAGGGCTTTAATATATCCACCATCGGCTTTAAGGGCGAAATAACGGTAGTAATCAGAAGGAGCCCTGGTTAAGTCCAGGGCATCAATTAAAGATTGGTGCAGCTGGCGAAAGGCCTGGCCATCAGTCTCTCCGGCCCGGTCACAGAGGTTGTCCAGGTAATCGCACAGGGTCTGATAGGCTATAATCAGTTTAAGCAAATCCTGATTACAGCATGAACCGTTTACTGTAAATACAGCTCCCCCCTGGCAATGAAAGGCTTTTTTCTCCAGACTGGCCAGGGCTTGAAGGCGAAGGGCCGGTTCCGGGCACTGCCGGGCAAGCAAAGCCCATTGCTTAAGCTGCCGGTTTACTCTGGGCAGAACAGATAGGATGTAACATATAAGAAGACCGGCCTTGGTGGACTTAATCCGGCTGATTCCGGTTTGCGCCAGGCCTGGTTTATACTCTGGCAGTGTTCTTAAGCCCATATCAGGACTCCGCGTTTCCAGTAGTCTGCATCTTGTTGGTTCTGTAATAAGCATCTATTAAGTACACGGAAAAATCAATAAGTTCCTGACGGGCCGGACATTCTGGCAGCCTGCTCAGGAATTCCCGACCCTGCTGCAAAAAAGCGGCCGCCCATCGCATGCTCAGTTCCAGGGCATGGCTCTCCTCCAGGGCTTGAACGATCCTCTTAATATCAGCCTTGCTTAACTCCCGGCGCAGTAAGTTTTCCATGCGCGGCCTGTGGTCGGGATCTTCCAGAGCCAGCAAAACCGGCAGGGTAACATTGCCCTCCAGCAGGTCCCCCCCCACTGGTTTTCCCAGTTCCTGGCTCTCACCCACAAAGTCCAGAACATCATCAATAATCTGGTAGGCATACCCGGCGCACAGACCAAACTGCTCCAGGGCAAAGACCTCGTCGTCGGGCATTTCACTGGCCAAAGCTCCAACCTTACAGGCACATCCGAACAGGCAGGCGGTTTTGGCAAAACTCTTTTCAAAATAATCATCCTGGCTGAGCTTGAATCGCCCGGCCTGGTTCAGCTGCCTTATCTCCCCGCCGCACATGGTTTTTATGGTGAAACTGACTTTTTGCAGAATATCCGGTCGGCCGCTCTTGCCAAGCAAATCGTAGGCACTGGCAAATAGATAATCGCCAGTTAAGACGCTGATTTTTTCACCCCAGCGGGTGTTCAGACTCTCCTGACCGCGCCGCAGCTGAGACCTATCTATTATATCGTCATGCACCAGCGAGGCCAGGTGGATGAGTTCGAGGGCCACAGCGGTATCACACAGCAGGGCGGCATCATGCGGATGGAACGAAGCGCAGAGATAAGCCAGCCGGGGGCGCAGCATCTTGCCCGGCCTCTGTAGTAGATAAGACAAAACCTGATCAATATCCTCATTACCCGCCTGCAGGATGTCGGCCAGGCGCTGCTGGACCATCTCCTGCGGAAAATAGTGGAGGTTTAGCACGGCTTCGGGTTTAATGGCAAAACACTCCTTTACGTGTTTTAGCCATATTCTGCCCCAAGCCCACCCGTATAATACCCGCTAGTACAGTGTCAACCCTAATTCTGTATATTACTCGGCGAGGAAAATTTTCGTAGGGCAAGGCGGAGGGCGGCTCCTTGCCGTCCTGGCATCGCCGCATTAGCCCGTCCATGGGCGTCAATTGAGTAATACTAGACGTATTGCGATTGACGACAACGCAGTCATACGGAAATTTAACCGACGATAATATATAGAATTAGGGTTGACATTGTACCAGGCAGGGTATTTAGGGTAATTTTCTATTTGGACAGCATCTTTCTCACTTCATGATGAGCGTAATCTTCGATCTGATCGTCAAGAGATTCCCTGATATCCAGACCCCGGCGGGCGGCCATGGCCTGGATAAAATAATCAGCAAGAGCTGGATTCTTGGGCAATAACGGCCCATGGAGGTAGGTTCCGATCAGGTTTTTGTACCAGATTCCCTCCTGACCGTCTTTTCCGTTGTTCCCATAGCCTTTAAGGACGTTCCCCAGGGGCTTTAGCCGCCTGTCTTCCAGGTAAGTCCTCCCGCCGTGGTTTTCAAAGCCGACCACGGTCTTTTTTTGTGGGCCCATCTCGATTTCGAGCAGTATATTCCCGATCAACCGGCCCTTTTCGCTCTGGGTATAGAAGCCAAACAGATCCAATCCTTTAAGCATCTGCCCATCGAGGGAGCGGTAGTAGGAGCCCAGCAGCTGGTAGGCCCCGCAGATGCATAAAACCGGAAAGCCTTTATCGATCTGGTTCCATAGGCCTTCGGCCATATTGATAAGGTCCTCGTACATCAATCCCTGCTCACGGTCCGACCCGCCGCCCATCAGAAGCAGGTCGTATTCCTGGTAGGAAAGTGACTCCCCCCGTGAAATGGGTATAATTTCACATTGGTGGCCTCGCCATTCCAGGCGTTTTTTCAGGCAGATCAAATTACCCCGGTCGCCGTACAGGTTCATTAAATCAGGATAAAGGTGTGCCAGCTTAAATAAGGCCACGATTCTCCTCCTTTTGTTCTAGTAGACTCCTCTGGATCAACTTCCCGCAATCCCGACAGTCTTCTCCCTTTTATCTATGCTTTTATGCTGCATATTCACCATTATTTTTCGGGCCGCAAACAAAGCTGTATAAGTGCAGAGGATATAGTTTGACTGTCCTTCTCCCTCCAGGGCGGCTTTTATTCCCTTTGCTAAATCGGTAATGATTCTGATCTTATCCACCTTCAGCCCGGCATATTTTATGCGCACTGCAATATCTCCGCTGCGTTGGCCGGAGCATACCATACTGGCAATATCATTATTATAGGGTTCCAGCAACTCAAAATCAGCATCCCAAATCCAGGATATGTCCCGTCCATCCTGGGCGTTGTCGTTGAGGGCAAAAAACAAATTCTTGGTACCCCTCCCGTTAAGCACCGCGCTTAGACTCTGGTTGACACCGGTGGGATTCTTGACTAAAACCAGCCAGCAGGGTTTGCCCTGAATCTCAAAGTACTCCATGCGCCCGGCCTGGGGACGAAAGGCGGCAAAAGCCTTTTCTATCACGGGTTCCCCGATGCCCAGAGTTTTGCTCATAGCAAAGGCGGCCAGAAGATTGTAAGCATTAAAAAAGCCCTGGTACTGGCTGCGGATGCATGCCGACCCAACCTCAAACTCCACTAGAGGCTCCATCCGCAGCTTTTCTCCGATGTACTCGGCGGGTGGATTGGCCTGGCCGCAGCCCGGACAGGTGTACTTACCCAGTTGGGCGTAATGAAAGCGCTGATAGTTAAGCTCCTGGCCGCAGAGCAGGCAATAGCGCCCTTCCCGGCTCTCCTGGCTGCGGGGGTTGTCATAAATGGTGGGTGCAAATGAAAAGAAGTGAATAATGAGGCCTTTATCCTGGAAGGCTTTGCTCAAGGGGTCGTCGGCGTTTAAAACCAGCTCCAGGTGGTGCTTTAAAGCGGCCTCCCAGATGAACCCGATCATGGTGTCCAACTCCCCGTAACGGTCCAATTGATCGCGAAAGAAATTGGTTACCAACAAATAATCGGCCTTTATTTCCTCTAAAAGAAGCGGTACATTGGCCTCGTCGGTTTCAAGCAGGGCGTAATCGAATGAATTGTTGCCCCAAAAGCCCGCCGCATTGATGAAAGCGGTGGTGATCCCGGCTAGCATATTGGCGCCGGCCTGATTGTGGACCAGCCGGAATCCTGCTTCGCGGATGGCGCTGGCCAGTAGATTGCTGGTAGTGGTTTTTCCGTTGGTGCCGGTTATGATTACGGTGCCCCGTTCGATCCGGCTGCCTAAAACCCGTAAAATATCGGGGTAGATACGGCGGGCCAGGTAGCCGGGATAAGCAGAACCCTGGTTGCCCAGCAGTTGGCTGAAGATAATGACCAGCTTGCCGGCCCATATGGCAATAATCAAACGCAATTTATTCATGTAAAAACTGATTCTCCCCCATCGGCTGCCCGCCCCGTCATATATGTATCCTAAAGGAGTGAAAAATAGGCCATTGTAACAATTGCTTCTCTAAAAGGCGTTCCAGACATCGTCTCCATTGACCCTCCTGCGGCGCTGCTGGCGGGGCATCAATTCCAGATAAAGCTCCTCCAGGCGTTTGACCATATTGGTCGAAGATAGTTTATCCGCTTTTTTATAGGAATTGGCTTTCAGTTTTTCATAGGTATCCCCGCTGCCCAGGACCCGGCACACCGCTTCACTGAATTTATCTACCCGGCATTCCGTCAAGAGGCCGTCAACTTCATGATCCACCATTTCCTGAACCCCGGAGGCCTTCACGGCAACTACCGGCAGTCCGCAAGCCATGGCTTCCAACAAGACCAGCCCCTGGGTCTCGGTCATGGAAGAAAAAACAAACAGATCGGCGGAGTGGTAGGCATGAACCAGGGTTTCGAAGGGAAGGGCTCCGGTAAAGATGACGTCCTCCCTCACGCCCAATGCTTCGCTTAATTCTTTCAGGTTTTGCTCCAGAGGACCGCGGGCGGTGAGGACCAGGACCGTGCCTGGCATCTTATGGTGGATGTCCTGAAACGCACGGATTAAAAACTCCAGGTTTTTTTCTTTGGTCAAACGGCCGACAAAGAGCAGAATCTTTTTATCAGGAGCTATATTGAACTGCTCGCGCAGCCAGTTGGGGTCGCCACCTTCAAACTTCTCCAGGGAAACCCCGGTAGGGATGACGGATATGGGCGACAGCACCTCACCGGCCAGTAAAACATCCTTGATCTCCGGACTGGGCACCACAATATGGTCGCAATGATTGCAGAACATAGTGCTGAATTTGGAAGCCATTTCCCGGGCCAAATCCTGGGCTACCGGGACGTAGTGGGCATAGCTTTCATACAGCGTATGGTAGGTGAAAACCAGCGGAATTTTATACTTGTTGGCGTAGAGCTTGCCCACCCATCCCATGGTAAAGGGTGAATGAACATGGATGAGATCGAGGTTCAGTTTCTTTATTATGCTGCTCATTCCCGATAATCCGGGTATGGCCAGGGTAAAATCAGGATTGGTGGGAGAAGGTACGGAAAAATAGCGATGTATATCCGGTTCTTCATCCTCGTAGTTGGGATAGGAAGGAGCAAAAATATAGACTTCGTGTCCATGGCGGTTTAATTCTTCTTTTAAGGTGCTGATAGAGGTAACCACTCCGCTTTGATAGGGTTTGTAACTGTCAGAGAATAGTCCAATCCTCAAACGAGGTGTACCCCCTTTGCTTTAATTCATGTCTAATAATAATCTTAAAGCCGCTCTTTGGCAAGTTTAGCCATACCCTGGGAAGGGCTGATTTCCCTTGGAATAGCGCCGCTCTTTTTGAGTCTTTAGTGATCGTAAAACTCGTGCCCGGAAATGTCTACTTTTTCGGCGGGAACCCCTAAACCTGCTTCGATCATAACCTCTTCTTCAACCGGTCGATGGAACGACATTTGATGGGTTCTGGCGCAGTTCGCGCACAGATCAGTATTGACCAGTGTTTCCAATCGGCCCGGCTCAATGGCCCGGCCGCAGATCTGACATATTCCATACTGGCCTTCTTGATGTCTTTCCAGGGACTGGTTAACCTTTTCCAATTCATATTCCAGCATCTCCAGGAGCCCCTGTTCCTTTTCCCGCTCATATACTTCGGAGGCCAGATCAGCGGGATGCTCGTCATACAGAGAAAGCTCTGCATTAGCTGAATGCTGGTAGGAAAACAGAGCGTCCTGCTTATGCCTGATCATTTCTTCAATCTCGTTTTTTCGAGCCTGCAGCCTTTGCCAATTATCCAAGCCAAACACCTCACCTTAAATCCTTAAACAAACTGCCCCACATTCTACAGGTGCAGTTCATTCTGCACAATCTCAACGATATCCGCCACAAACTTGCCAATAAGGGGGATGTTGAGGGCAATAATATGCCTTAATAAATAGAGCACAACCGCGGCCAGTATGGTAAAACCAATAGCCATGCCAAAACCCCGGGCCAATCCAATCCAGAAGTTTAACCAGAGAAGCCGCCGGGGCCTTTGCAGCATTTCCATATACTCGGCTATGCCCGTCTTTTCAAGACCGCGGGCAATCTCATCCAGCCGCGTTTGAATGAGCCCCCCATCCCTGGCTTCATCTTTGTCTGAATCCCGGTTTTCCACTAGCATTCCCTCCATTGTTATTATTATTCCAGCCACTCAATCGGCCATACCTAATAAAAAAGGATGGACCTTAAAGTTTAATTTAAAGCCGCATCCCTTTTTTCATATCCGGGCTGATTTAAATAGCATAAAATCCGATATCGAAATTTAGTTGTTTAAAGAATGGATGGGGGCCGGAATCCTTCCCTTCCGGTTGATGAACCCGGCCGACGAGAGATGGCTGACCCGCATAACCGGAGCCCTGCCCAAAAGTCCACCATACTCAACCCAATCCCCTTCCTTTTTGCCCGGAGCGGGAATAACCCGCACCGCCGTAGTCTTGCGGTTTATCATCCCAATGGCAGCTTCGTCGGCTATGAGCGCCGATATGGTATGGGACGGGGTGTCCCCGGGAATGGCTATCATGTCCAATCCTACTGAGCACACACAGGTCATAGCCTCCAGTTTTTCAATACTTAATGATCCATTAACCACGGCTTCGATCATTCCCGCATCTTCACTTACCGGTATAAAAGCACCGGAAAGACCTCCTACGTAGGATGAGGCCATGGCTCCGCCCTTTTTAACCGCGTCGTTTAACATGGCCAGGGCGGCGGTGCTTCCATGGGCACCAACCTGTTCCAAACCCATGGACTGTAAGATATCGGCCACGCTGTCCCCTATGGCGGGAGTCGGAGCCAGGGAGAGGTCAACGATGCCAAAAGGGACTCCCAGCCGGCGGGAAGCAACCCGGCCTACCAATTCCCCCATGCGGGTTATTTTAAAGGCCGTATTTTTAATTATATTGGCCAGTTCGCCGAAATCAGCTTCAGGGTATTTGCGAACCGCGTTTAGGACTACTCCCGGCCCCGATATGCCGATGTTGAGGGCAGCCTCCGGTTCTCCCGGTCCATGAAAAGCCCCGGCCATAAAGGGATTATCCTCGGCCGCGTTGCAAAAAACCACCAGTTTGGCACAGCCTATCCCGTCTTCTTCCCCGGTCAGCCGGGCCGTCTCTTTTATGATCTCCCCCATCAGGAAAACGGCATCCATATTAATTCCCGATTTGGTCGTACCTACATTCACTGATGAGCAAACCCGGTGGGTGCGGGCCAGGGTTTCCGGTATCGCTTCCAGAAGGGCCTCATCCCCGCGGGTGAATCCTTTGTGCACCAGAGAGGAAAATCCGCCCAGAAAATTCACTCCCACTTCCGCCGCGGCTTTATCCAGGCTCACACCGATCTCAACCATGGCTTCACGGTCTAACCCGTCTGCTACCATGGCGATCGGAGTCACCGATATCCGCTTGTTTATAATGGGAATGCCATACTCTCGTTCGATGGCTTCACCGGTAGACACCAGCCGGCAGGCCTGCCGGCAGATCTTATCATAGATTTTGCGGGCGGTGTCCCCTGAGCTTACACCGCGGCAATCCTGAATGTTTATGCCCATAGTAATGGTCCGGATATCCAGGTTTTCTGCCTGCACCATGCGAACCGTTTCAAGTATTTCTTCTTTATTAATGTTAAACGGCATGTTTAACCCCTCCTGGTAAATATCCTCCTGATTTGGCCGGTTAAAAAGGAAAGCCCAGCCGATCGGTCGGGCCTCCTGCCTATCGATATTAAATGCCGGGAACCGGCCCCAACCGGTTCCCGCAGATCGTCGCCAAAAGCGAATAGCTGCGTTGCTCGACAGTCCTGCTCAATCAACGTACTTGTGTACGCCTCAATCGCAGGGCTATCTCGCGCCTTGCTCTTCGCTTCCGTCGCTCGCTCTGGACAGCTTGACGACTTTGTCGTCAAGCTGCGGGAACCGGCCCCAACCGGTTCCCGGTGTCTGCTCTAAATCCGGTGCATAAATTTGAAAATGTCTTCATGCTGAACGTTGACTTCCAGGCCCAGCTCCCGGCCCTTTTCTTTTAGACGCCGGGTCAATTCGGGCAGCTCAACACTCGACCCGCTGGCGTCGACCACCGTGGCCATAGTAAAAAAGCCCTGCAGGATAGTCTGGCTAATATCGAGTATATTTACGTTGGCATCGGCCAGGATATTGGCTATTCCGGCAATTATGCCCACCCGGTCATATCCGACCACGGTTAAGATCAAACGTGTGCCTTCTTCCACGAACACCCTCCTACCCTTTTTATTGTTGAATCGGCAGTTCTTTAACTACACCGGCGCAGCGCTGGCAGAGGCAGGGATGCTGTTCGTCTTCTCCCACCGTGGTTTCTATAATCCAGCAGCGCTCGCATTTGCCGCCTTCGGCTGCTTGAACCGCCACCCACAGGCCTGGAACCTCTTCCAGAGCCAGAGCGTCAGCCGGCTTCTTATCAGAAGTCTCAACCTCAACCCGGGAGACTATAAATATTCTGGCCAGTTCTTCCGCTTCGGGCAATATCTCATCCCACCCGTAATCAGCATATAAAGCAACCCTGGCGCCGAGGGAATGGCCAATAATCTTGCGGACCCGCGCTTCCTCCAGTGCTTTGGTCACTACTTCCCGGGCCTGCAGCAGACGGTCCATGCGTTTCTCCAGGGCTTCATCCTGGAAGCTGTCGTCGGCTGCGGGCCAAGTAAGCATCTGAACGCTTTCCACCTGGCCGGGCCGGCGCAGATGCGTCCAGAGCTCCTCGCTGGTAAAAGCCAATACGGGCGTGAGCATAACCACCAGAGCATTGATAATCTTGTGGAAAACGGTCTGAGTCGCCCTTCGCTCCCGCGATCCGGGTAGAGAACAATAAAGTTTATCCTTCAGAATATCCAGATAGATATTGCTCATATCCACCGTACAGAAATTGTGAATAGAATGGAAAACCACATGAAACTCGTAGTCCTCGTAGGCCGCCGTAACCCGACGCACCAGTTTATCAAGTTTCAGCAGAGCCCAGCGATCCAGGTCTTCCATGTCGGCGTAGTCCACCTGGTTGGTATCAGGGTCGAAATCATAAAGGTTGCTTATGATGAACCGGCAGGTATTGCGTATTTTTCGATAGGCTTCCGCACACTGGCGAATTATGTTATTGGAAACCGATACATCATTGCGGTAGTCCGCAGAAGACACCCACAGACGCAAGATATCTGCACCCATTTCTTTGATCATTACCAGAGGATCTATAACATTGCCCTCGGACTTGGACATTTTCCGTCCCTGCTCATCAACTAAAAACCCGTGCGTCAAGACTTGCCGGTAAGGAGCAACGCCTCGTACAGCGACCGCCGTGGAAAGAGACGAATTAAACCATCCCCGGTGCTGATCGCTGCCTTCCAAATACATGTCAGCCGGCCACTGTAAATCCGGGTATGTTTCGAGAACCGCCATATGGCTGGACCCCGAGTCAAACCAGACATCCATTATATCGGTTTCCTTTTTGAAGTCCGAGGAGCTGCAGGAGGGGCACTTAAAGCCTTCCGGTAGAAGCTTCCCAGCCTCCTCCTTGAACCAAATATCAGAACCGTGCTCGGCAAAAAGCTGGCTTATTCTTTCAATAGTCTGCGGTGTGATGACGGCCTCGCCGCAGTTATTACAATAGAAGATGGGAATCGGAACTCCCCAGGTGCGCTGGCGGGAAATACACCAATCGCCCCGATCGCGCACCATGTTGTAGATGCGTTCTCTTCCCCAGGCCGGTATCCACCTGACATCATCAATCGCCTGTAGAGCCGCCTGGCGGAAGCCGTCAATACTGGCAAACCACTGTTCGGTAGCCCGGTAGATAATAGGATTCTTACAACGCCAGCAGTGGGGATATTGATGCTCTATGGTCGAAACCTTTAGCAGCATGGAGCGTTTCTGCAATTCTTCTATTACTGCCTGATTGGCTTTATGCACGTACAAACCTTTGAACTGCCCGGCTTCTTCAGTAAAGCAGCCTTGATCATCAACCGGGGAAATGACCTCCAGACCGTAAATTTTCCCCACATAGAAGTCTTCCTCGCCATGTCCGGGAGCGGTATGAACTGCTCCGGTACCGGCGTCCAGGGTGACATGTTCTCCCAGTATCACCAGGGAATCGCGTTCAAAAAACGGATGGGAACAGACTACTCTCTCCAGGTCCTGCCCTTTATAATCGGCCACGATCGAATATGAAACCCATCCCAGTTCGGCCGCTACTTGCTCTAAAAGTCCCTTGGCTAGCAGATACTTTTCCCCTGCTGCTTCAACCAGAACATATTCAAATTCCGGATGCAGTGAAATACCGGTATTGGCTGGCAAGGTCCAGGGTGTAGTGGTCCAGATTACTACAAAGGCGTCACTGGGAAGGACGCCCCGGCCGTCTTTAACCGGAAACTTTACATAGATTGAAGGAGAAGTTTTGTCGCCGTATTCAACTTCCGCCTCGGCCAGGGCGGTTTCACAATCGCCGCACCAGTAAACCGGCTTGAGACCTTTGTATATGTAGCCCTTGTTGGCCATTTCTCCAAAGACTTTAACCTGAATTGATTCGAAAACCGGGTTGAGGGTAAGATAAGGATTCTCCCAATCTCCCCTGACCCCCAGGCGCTTAAACTCTTCGCGTTGGATGTCGACATATTTTAATGCATACTGCTGGCAGTGTTTGCGAAATTCAACCACATCGGTGCGGTGGCGGTCCAACCCCAGGGCTTTGATAGCCTGCTGTTCAATAGGCAGTCCATGGGTATCCCATCCCGGTACGTAGGGAGAATCGAATCCAGCCATGGATTTGTACTTCACTATAATATCTTTCAGCACCTTGTTAAGAGTGTGCCCCATGTGGATATCGCCGTTGGCATACGGAGGTCCGTCGTGAAGAATAAACTTGGGCTTGCCTTGATTGTGTTCCTGGACCTTATGATAAAGGTCAATCTGTTCCCAAAATTTTAAAACATCAGGTTCCCTCTTAGCCAGATTGGCGCGCATGGGGAACTCGGTCTGCGGTAGGTTTAATGTTCCATCATATTTGCCTTTTGCCATTTTGGTCTCACCTCATCTATATTATTTGGTCTTTGGGTATAAGGCCTAAAATAAAACAAAAAAGCCTTTCATCCTAAAGGGACGAAAGGCCATTCTTCCGCGGTACCACCCACATTGCACCTGCCTTTTAAGCAAATGCCACTCAATACCTTTTAACGCAAAGTATACGTTCTCCCCTACTTACCTGTTTTTCGGGAAGAATACTCCCGGGTGATCTTCAGCTTGAGGATTAAGCACCGGCTCCCACCATCCCGGATTCGCTAAAGCCTTTTTAGTCCCTGCCTACTGTCCCGATCATCATTTAAATATAAAAAATTACAGTATATTTTAGCATATGGATGCGACGAAAACAACGCTTGTTATCAATATTACCCACTTTTAAAAGATTGAATCATAAAGACAACGGCAGATCCTAAAACTATCGTAATCCTTTTAGGCTGCCGTTTTTGTTTATATTTCTGTTAAATGTCCGCGCTATTACCCGACAAACTCCCTTGAGCGGTATTAAACCGGAAGCCTTCGCTCGATATGCGGATACAGGAAAGCAATAAGTAAACTCGCCCCGGCCATGGAAAGCAATACCAAGATATTAGTGCCGAGGTAGTTTATTCCCAGCCCTTTAACCGTTATAATCCGCTCCGCTTTCATCATCCAGGTGGATGGAAAGATGCTGGCCAGAGCATTGATAAAGCCTGGTATATGGGTAGACGGCCAGGTGTATCCTGACATGATAAATATAGGCAGGGACAGCAGGGTTAAATACCTGGTTACCTGGAGAGACTGCTCAGCCAACAGGGATATAACAAAGCCCATAAATGTAATGACCAGGTCATAGACAATGCCCATAGTGAGAAACAGCCCTATGTTCCCTTCCATTTTGGCCCCGCCAATCTCAAAAGCTACACATGCCACCAGGGTGTAGTTTAAAAAATTGGCCAGGAAATAGGGCAGGCACTTGCCCAACACAATTTTGGGCCAGGCAACGCCCGAGCTGACAAAATGCAGCCAGGTATTGTTCTCCTTTTCACGGGTAACAGTCAGCCCCGAACTCATGAGTCCCAGCTGCTGCAGCAGCATCATCATCAGGCCTATTACTATATAGGTTGGATAGCTATTGGTTGGGTTGTACCAGCTTACCACATTGGCTTCCACCGCGTTGACTATGCGCAGGGATTCCTGTGTGTTCAAACCGGCTCCTGATAAATATTCTACTGTATATTGATTGTTAAATTTATTGATTACCTCCATGGCATTTTTACGGGTGTTAAGTCCCCAAATAAGATTTGATGCGTCATATACGTTGAGCACTTCGGTTTGCCGGTTATGCTGAACCTTCTTCTCAAACTGCTCCGGTATTACAATTCCGGCCCTTACCTTGCCAGTATGCATGGCCTCTTCCAACTCTTGATAGGAAGAGACATCCGGCACTATTTTAAAATAGGGGTCGTTGCTGAACGCGGCGGTTAATTCCCGGCTGATCCCCGAATGATCCAGGTCTACTATGCCCAATGGTATTTCAGCCAGAACAGCATGGCAGTATACGGCTCCAAAAAATATACCATATACAGTCGGGGCTAGAAATACAATCAAAAAAAGGATCGGGTTTTTCCAGATATGCCGTAATTCATAATAGGCAATATGTAATGCAGTTTTAATTGTCAACACCTCTCCTTGATTGAAATGACCATGGCAGTCAGTAGATAGAATAATACGGCTACTCCGGCCAACACTGCAAAATAGGGCAGCATATAGTTGAATCCGGGATTTTTGAAAACTAAATAATTAAATCCCTGAAAAAACCAGGTCTGAGGTAAAACCCAGGCCAAAAGCTGTAATACACCCGGCATGGCCTCGATGGGCCAGACATATCCGCTTATTACGAAAGACGGCACGGCTATTATCATGCCAAAACGCGTGGCGTCAACCGCATTTAATGCCAGAGTTGAAATAAAGGTTCCCAAACTGTGGATGGACAGAATAAACACCAGGCTGAAAAGAAACAGCACCGCTATGTTGCAAGCCAGGGGAAATTTAAACACCCCGAAGGCCAATACGTAAATTGGTATGAGAATAGTTATAAAAACTGCGACATGAGTGATGGACTTGCTTAAAAACAATCGATTGAGGGGATATCCCGAGGCTTTGAGCTGCAGCCAGCTGGGGAACTTGGTTTCCCCGGTAAAATTCATTGTCGAAGCCAGCATGCAGCAATGCTGCCATACATTTAGGGCAAAGGCCAGTACCATGAAATAGGCATAATTCAGGGTTGGATTGAACCAGGCTTCTTGTTCAAAATTAATTCTCTGATAGGCATCGGTGGCTTCGGCAGTGGTTAAGCCTCCGGCAATCAAAGTCTTGATTCCCGCCCGGGCGTTTATGGTTCGGCTTACTCCCAGTATCGCATTGTTGGCATTGGTGGCATATATGGTATTGCTGCCGTCAATGATGGCCAGTATCCGCGCGCCTTTTTTACTGCCCAGATCTCTTCCATAGTTTTCAGGAATTACAACTCCGACTGCGACCTGGCCGCTTTGAACCATTTTCTCAAGCTCCTGGTAGGTGTCGGGATAAGCAGCTATTTTAAGATAGTCAATATTGGCCAGATCGTTGACAACCTCCCGGCTGTCGGATGAATGATCAAGATCAATGATGGCGGTGGGAATGTTTTTTACCACCTGGGTGCTATATATGCCATAAAAAAGCAGCAGCCCTAAAATCGGTCCCAACAACAGGATAAACCTCAGTCCACGATCCTTCCACATGTAGAAAAATTCACGTCGCATTATAGACAAAAACGGTATTTTCATCGGCTTCCCCTATCCCCGTAAATAAGCTCCCGATAAGTCCCACCAAACAGGCGCTAAACCCTGGTCTGGGACTTTTCTTCTCCAAGAGTTTAGATCAATCAAAGTTGGCTTTCTTGATCTCATCCCATTTAGCCAGTGCTGCTTCCGGTTCATAAATTTCGTTGAGGCCTGCCTCAAGCCAGACTATCCGGCTCATTCTTTCAGCATCCTCGATGTTGCTGAATCCCCATATACAGCTTCTACCGGATCCTAAAAATCTTTCCATTTCCCTAATAATTAAATGATGTGAATACAAGTCAATGTCTCTAATTAGTTCATCGGCGATAAGTATCTCGGGATCGTTTACCAGGGCGCAAGCCAGAGAAAGTCTCTGGTATACGCCCAAATCAAGATTGGTCACCGGTTTTTGAAGAAATTCTCCAAGCTCCAACCTTTCAACCAGCGGGGTTATATTCCTGGGGCCGCAGCCTTTTAGAACAGCTATATAGTCGAGGTTTTCCAGAACTTTAAGGTCTTTAAAGAGGCTGGGTTCCTGAGTGACCAGGCCCAGGCTTTTTTTAAAACCGGTGCTTTTTTTGATATCATGCCCGAGTATTTCAACCTTGCCGGATGAAACTCTGTCAATGCCGGCCAGCGTATGTAATAAGGTCGTTTTGCCGCTGCCTCGCAGGCCGAATATTCCCAGGCATTCATTCTTGAGAAGGGTAAATGACAGATTTTTTATTACTTCCCGGCGGCCTCTTTTCTGACTGAGACCGGTTACAGTCATCAATGCAGTCTGTTCGGTTTCTGCCATCTCGTTACTCCTTTTTAATTCACTACAACCCTGGCTGTCATGCCAGTTTTTAAAGCCAGATCGTCATTGGAAAGATTTATTTTCACTTCAAAACTCCTGATGTCATGGTTGTATTGTTCGTTAATGGCTTTATGTACCGCAAACTGTCCGGCATCACTGATCCATACTACTTTCCCTTTAAATACCCGCTGGGGATAGGCATCAACTTGAACATCTACATCCTGGTTAAGAGACACCCGTCCAATCTTGGTTTCGTCAATAAACACCTTGACATAAGGGTGTTTTAGATCACTTATTTCATAAACCGGAGTTCCGGCGTTAACCATTTCTCCGGCATCCAAATACTTCTGGGTTACAATTCCACCAACCGGCGATTTCATATGGGTGTTGTCCAGCGCAGTCTGCGCTTCCATTAACAAACCATCCGCACTCTGCTTATTGCCTACGGCGGCCTGATATTTCTGGCCGATTACCTCTACATTTAAACGAGCGGCTATTGCTTCATCCAATTGTCCCTGGGCCGCCTTCATGGCGTTTAAGGCTTGATCCAAACTGCTGTCAGAGGCGGCCCCCCCATCGTGAAGAACCTTAATTCGGTCGTACTGCTGTTTAGCGTTGTCATAAGCGGCCTGGGCTTGTTCAACCTTGGCCTCCACGCTCTGGCTGGTCAAGGGTATTGAACTTCCCGCTTCATCAACCAGCGCCTGAGCGGCCTGCACTCCTCCTGAGGCCTGTAAGACTTTAGCCTCGATTTCTTTACTTTCGAGGGTGGCGATTTCCTGCGTGGCGACTACCGTGCTGCCGGTATCCACCAGCATTTTATCGAGCTTTCCAGGGACTTTAAACGCAACATCAATCGTTGTCGCCTCAACCAGACCGGTTGCAGTTAAACTTTCCCTCTGAGCCAGAAGCCTTTTCTGATTATTGTTGTAATGAATATAAAAAGACACCCCTGCGACAATTATTAGAACAATAACCCCCAGGCACACTGCACTTTTTTTCTTTTGCAACCCTGTTACATTACCCTCCATTGGTCGGACCCCTCCTATAATTCAACCTTGCTGGTTTTTTCTTTAATCCACAGCACTTCAATCCTATGTTGTATTACGAACCATAATTCCATTGTTTAAGACAAAACTGAGCAGGGTAAGTTTGTCGTCCGATGAGTCTTTAATTTCAGTGTGGGTAAAAGGAAAAGTCGCTTCCCGGACTACACTCTCAATTAAATTGGCCAGTTGGTAGGCATCAACCTGAATAATATGACCGTCCTTTATGCCTTTCTCAAGCATCTGAGTCACAATCTGGACCTTTTTCTCCAGCATACTATCGATGGCTTTTATTGATTCCGGTTTTATATTGCCTTCCATTCTCCGCCGCACCCATGAAGAAATAATGAAATGATACTCTCTAAAGAATTGAAACTGCAGCCTGGTATAATTACTGATAGCCACCTGGATATCGTCTACGGAAAGACAGTTCTCTGCCATATCTGAACACAGCTTCTGCAAACCTTGAGAAACCAGGTGATTCAGTATTTCATCTTTATTTTTAAAATATAAATATATAGTACCCTTGGCACACCCCACCAGCCTGGCGATCTCTTCAACGCTGACTGATTCAACTGGTTTGCTGGAAAACAGGTTATAAGCCACTTCACAGATTATCTTTTTCTTAAATTCTTTTTGTTTTTCTTTTAGTGACATGCCCGGTTCCTTTCTGTTCACCAGGTCATAAAAATGACCCGTCAGTTTTCTAATATCATTCTAATCACGGCTCCAGCCTATGTCAATCCATAAAATGCCATGGGTCTAATGTTATTTTTTAACTTGCAATCTCAGAAGTTTGGCGAGAAAATGGTGAGAATTCGGTTTGTATCAGTAAGAAAAGCGGAACTGCCTTGTCCTTAATCGTTAAACCCTATTTTTTATTAGTTGATTTTCCCCGGCTTAAGTCATCAGACCTGGAAACACATTCTAAAAACACTGCGACCAGGTCTGGATCAAACTGCGTTCCCTTACAGGCTATCAACTCCTGTACAGCCGCTTCATGGGGCATAGCCTTTCTATAGGGCCGGTCGCTGGTCATGGCGTCGTAAGCGTCGACTATGGACAGCATCCGGCAGCCAATAGGTATTTCACTTCCCTGCAGTCCCAGCGGGTAGCCCTGCCCGTTCCACCATTCATGGTGCCGCAAAATTAGCTCTGAAATCGGTGCCAGATCGGGAGACGACTGAGCGATGCGGTAGCCTATTTCACAGTGTTTCTGCATTTCGAATTTTTCTTCCTGATCCAGGCTGCCGGATTTGAACAGGATGCGATCCGGAACCCCCACTTTTCCAATATCGTGGAACTGGGAAAAGAGCATCAGGTCTTCCATCTTCCAGATCGGAAAGCCCACCTTATTGGCAAAAATGCGCATTAACTCGGCAAGGCGAACGGCGTGATTCTCGGTTCCAAAATCCCTGGCCTCCAGGGTTTTCATCAGGGTCTTGACGATTGCGCTGCGGGTACTCTGGCTGTTGAGTAGTTTTTGCCGGTACATGTGGTTGTCAGCCATCTTTATCAGATCAAAAACACTTACACTCCGCTCTTCCTTGAAAGCCACCCCCACTGTGACACAGAGCGGGATGAGCGGATCCCGGGTGTTGTATGCCTCAACCTCTTTTTGAATCTGCCGGGCCCGTTTATTGAGTACATTAACATCGGTGTCAGACAGAAGAACTGCGAATTCATCTCCTCCGACCCGGGCCAGTATGTCATTGGCATCACAGCACTTTTTCAGTACTTCCGTTGCGGCTATCAGCAGATCATCACCGGCCTGATGGCCTATAGAATCGTTCACCAGCTTGAGCCCATCAATATCACACATAAGTATTCCATTGATGCGGTTGGCAGCGGGGGCGGTCAGGGCTTTCTCAAAATAAGTCCGGTTGTTAAGCCCGGTTAAAGGGTCGTGTTCGTTAATGTACTCAAGTTCTTCCAGATGTTTAATCCGCTCGGTAACGTCAATATAACAGCCTTCGATCCATCTGATTTTTCCAGATTCATCGTAAACCGCGAGCGCATTGACCGACGTCCAAAAGGTGTTTCCATCCTTTCTCAACCGTTTGACGATGCAGTCCCTGATAAATCCATTCTCGATAAGTAGTTTATCGAGCTCTTCAGCCACATCGGGATTATCATAGGTCTGGTAGATGTCATCCACCGCCGCTAGCATCTCCCCGGAAGACGAATAGCCAAACATGCTGGCACAAGCCGGGTTGACATTAATGTAGCTTCGGTCGAGGTGGGCTTGAAACATTCCTTCTACCGCGTTTTCAAAGATGGAGCGATATTTCTCTTCACTGAGCTGGACGCTTTTTTCCATCCTCTTTCGGGCTGTTATGTCAGTCAACGTGGCGTTTACCCTTATACATCGCCCGGTTTCATCCTTAAGCACCTGGATATTTACCAGGGCAGTTATAAGCGACCCGTCGCCGCCTATTATCTCTAACTCCAGCTCCTTTGCCCCGCCCTGCTTCCCCAGAGAAGAACGAAGTTTTTTAGAGTATTGCCTATTGTTATCAACGAGGAATTCGGACAGCTTTCGTTTGCCTACTACTTCATCCCGTGCCACACCCAGCCATTTTAATAGAGTGTCGTTTATGCGCAAAATTACAGTATTGCTGTCCAATGATACATACCCGCAGGGAGCATTATTATAAAGCTCTATAATTTCTTCGGCATCCTTGCGCCTCAACGCTTCAGCCTGCTTGCGTTCTGAAATGTCCCTGATAACGCATAGCAGGTATATATGCTTCTTTACGGTCATCGTACTGGCGCTTATCTCTGCATAAAAAGGACTCCCGTCCTTGCGGTGATGAAGACTCTCAAACAGGAGGCCCCGCCAATTTTTCCGGGCGTCATGCTTCCTGCTGTTTTCGTTCATCCCGCAAAGCAGGCCCAGTTCGAGTTTCAGCATCTCATCACGGGTGTATCCATATGTCCTTAAGGCCGTGTTATTGGCGTCAACGATTCTTCCGCTTTTCATGTTTATGAGAATAATGCTGTCCTGAACCTCGTCAAACAGGAATCTGTACCGCTCCAGAGTCTCCTGGGCATCAATGCGATCGGTAATGTCTACAATGGAGCTCAGTATATATTCTCTTCCGCCGATCATAGCCTTGACCGAGGAGATCAGGGCGACAACTTCATAGCCTTCTTTATGCCAGAAGCGGGCCTCCATTTTGTAAATGCTTCCCTCTTTATTTAAAACATCTAAAAACCTGGCTCGCTCACCGGGATCTATCCAGGCGATATGCAATGCATTTCTTCCTGCGGCTTCTTCACGAGTGTATCCCAATATCTCGGTAAAGGCGGCATTGGTTTCTACAAACACCCCTTCCAGAGTGCTTAAGATCATGACATTGGGCAGGTAGTTGAAAGCTTTTAAGAACAATTCCTCCGACCTGACCAGGCTCAGGTCGTTTCTATACTCGTCAACACCTTCTTCGTTATTCATGCTTCTCTGGTTCATAAAGACCGCACCTCCACACCGACTACGCTTCCCAAAGAGTTAGGAACTTCGGTTTTTTTTACCCCATAGGGCGAAAATTTGCCTATTTAAAACATTGGGTAATTTTACGGTTTTATTTTTTCAAAATTGAAGAGTAATTTACGAATGGAACCAGCGCTAATAGCAATTGGCTTCTATTTCATTTTATTGCATTTTTAGCCTCAATCCTGCCCGTGTACCTAAACAGTTGCGTTTGCGACATGAAATGCGCAATTTGTGACATGAAATATTAGATTTCGGCTTTAAAGGAGTAATGTCGATAAATTAGCCTCGAACCAATACTGTTTATTTTGAAACCTGGTTAAAGAAAAAGACCTTCAACGTACTGAAGATCCTGGATGATTGTCTATAAAGTTTTAACTGTTCGCACCTTTAAAGCCGGACTCACTTATCCGGGTTTTGCTCACAGACAGGCCGGATTCGGCAGGATTGGCAGTCCGGGCGGCGCGCCTTGCAGACCTTGCGCCCATGGAAGATGAAGAGATGGTGGGCAGGCCCCCACTGATTTTGGGGTATCAGTTTTTTCAATTCCAGTTCCGTCTGAACCGGTTTATCGGAGCTGGCCAGGCCCAGCCGGCGGGCCACGCGCTGCACATGGGTGTCCACTCCCAGCCCCGGTTTTCCGAAACCAACCGCCAGTATAACATTGGCGCTTTTCCTGCCCAATCCCGGAAGGCCAATAAGCTCCTCAAGGCGGTCGGGAATTCGTCCATCGTATTGTTCCACCAGGGCCTGGGCCAGGGCTTTAATATGCTTGGCCTTGTTGCGATAGAGGCCCACCGGCCGAATAATTTCTTCAAGTATTTCCAGATCGGCCGCAGCCATGGCTTCAGGAGTCGGGAACCGGGCAAAAAGCGGCCTGCTGACCTGGTTCACCCGTTCGTCAGTGGTCTGGGCCGACAGGGCAACGGCAATGGTAAGCTCAAAGATGTTGTTGAAGTTCAACAAAGTACCGGCGTTGGGATATTCCCTTTTTAGCTCTTTAATTATACGCAAAGCCTGGCCTCGGTTGGTCATTACATCCTCCCAGGTACCCAAATGAAATAATTGAAAACTATTTACCCGGCTTTCCGGGTAAGCTATTCAAAGCATATCTATGCCGGGAAGTATTTTAATGGAAGCAATTACATCGGGATTAAATATAACAAACTGGGGCAGGCGAGCTCAAGCGGAAATGAGTATGTTGATGGTGTCTCTTATCTGGGGCACCACCTTTGTAGTTGTCAAAAATGCTCTGAGCGAGCTAGGCCCCTTTATTTTCATCGGTTTGCGTTTTATAATCGCTTTTTTCGCCCTGGTCATTTTATCTCCGGGAAGCCTCCGGTCCTTCAAGATTTCCACCTGGTCGTCGGGTTTTCTGCTCGGTTTCTTTTTGCTGCTGGGCTATGCTTTTCAGACTACCGGTTTAAAATATACTTCAGCGTCCAATGCTGGTTTCATCACCGGGGTAAGCGTAGTAATGGTCCCTATCATATGCAGCCTTATGGGCCGCAGCTGGCCTTCTTTTCGAACTATTGTCACTGTAGCAACCGCTGTCGCGGGTCTTTTCCTCTTGTCTTTCCAACAGCCCGCCTTTAATCTGTCCCGCGGCGATCTTCTGGTGTTAATCGGGGCTTTAGGTTTTGCCCTGCATATAGTCTTTGTCGATCTCTATTCCCACAAACACAACCCTGTGGCAATAACGGCAGTACAAATTCTACTGGTCGGCGCTCTCTCCCTGGCGGTGGGAGCAGTGGTGGAACCCTGGCCCCGCCATTTGAGTCAGGAAACCGTAAGCGCACTATTGATAACTTCGATTTTAGCCACCGCTCTGGCCTTTTTGGTGCAGAACATAATGCAGAAATACAGCACCCCTACTCGTTTTGCCATCGTCCTGACCACCGAGCCTCTCTTCGCGGCTTTGGCCGCCTGGGCCTGGGCTGGAGAATACCTTACCCGTCAGGCCTGGGCCGGTGGAGGCTTGATTGTCCTATCTATGATCATATCCATTTTAACCCGCCGGGAAAAGAATCTGGTTGAGGCCAATGTATGACCTCTACCGATCATTATATGAAATGCTAAAACCAGCTGCCAGAGGTTTAATATTTTAAGGACTTTCAATCCAGTCGAGATCCCGGTACTTTATCAGGATAAATCCGTTTTGGGTTGGGCTCTTTTCCGCCGGGCCGGGTTTTTATTTCAGCCAAATGATATCGGCACCTATCATCTTCCCAAAAGCATACATCGCATATTTCGAGTGAACCTGACGGTTCAACCTCAAATGTGTAGTTGCCGCAACCGGGGCAGGGATATTTAGCGCTGTTTATAATCTCATCATCACCTCCAATACACCTCGAAGCATCTCCTTTTAAAACCAGCCTGGACAAAAGAAGAAGCTATAATTCCATAGGCATTATACGGGAGGTCTGATGGTTTTATGACGAAATAAAAGGGAACGGTCTTATACACAATAAGCGAAGGGATAATTAAACGAAATGGGATATAGTGAGTTTTTAGAATATGCAGCCTTTAGGACTGTGATAGTCCCAGTCTTTTCATGACATCACTACCCGAGATGCCAGTCACTTCCAGGAGCTTCTGGCGGGAGCTTTCACCCCGGATTATGCGCAGGTTCTTGCGGGGGACCTTTAACTGCCTGGCCAGGAACTCAAGCAAAGCCTGATTGGCTTCGCCATCAACCGGTGGAGCGGTAAGTTTTACGCGCAGAACCCCTTCCTGCTCCCCCAGTATCTGGTTGCGGGAAGAACGGGGCTGTACCTTGATTTCAAGATGCACATTTCCGTCATACTCTTGAAGGAAAGAGGGCATTACAGTTCCTCCACAGTAATGCTCTCCAGCCGCTCCATGGCGATCTTGACATCAGCATCATAGAAGAATCCAGACATCTCTTCCACCTTGACGAAGTTTTTCTCCAAAAGCTCCAGATGAGCGCTTATTTGCCCTTTCAATTCGGCATTGAAAATATTGAGGCGTTTGATTACCTCCTGATAAACTACCATTATATCGGATATTTTACGTTTGGCTTCCTCCAGCATCAAGGCCGCTTCTTTGCGGGAATTGCTCTTTAATTCTTCGGCGGTCTGCTGGGCCAGAATCAGGCTGTTATTCATGGTGTCTTCCATGCGCCGGTATTTGTTGAGATCGTGCTCTAATTTCTGCACCGTTTCGCGCAGCTGGGCATTGTCGGCATAAAGTCCCTCATAATCCTGAGCCAGTCGGTTGAGATATTGTTTTACTTCTTCTTCATTGTATCCCCGAAGCGATTTGTTGAATTGCTGGCTGCGAATTTCAATAGCGGTTAGCATTTTTCCCCTCCTTATAATTTAGAGACTACCGGCTGTAGCACCAAACCGCTGCACGAGAGGGAACTTGCTATCTACAAGTGCACCTGGTTGGGAGCGATGGTGAGCCCTTCTGGACAAAGAATTTGCAGCCGCCTGGTGTAGTCGTCTCCACGCCAGACTCCTTGCTGTAAATCGGACAGGGCCTGTTGATATAGTTCAATAATTTCCTTAAAAACCTGTTGCGCATAAAACTGTCCATCGATGCGAATATGCCTCAGACCTGATTCGATCAACTCCGGAAGCTCCGGCAGTCTGGTCAGTTGATACGGGTAATACACATAAGTTCGGCAGTTTTTATCACTGCGCAGAGTGTACCTCTGCCCCAAAGGGTCCTTGAGGGTATACCCTGGTTCCAGGCATCTGCTCAGGCATTCTTGTTCATCAGACTCCCCGCGGTAGCAGGCCGGACAATAATCGCTTATCATGCCGCATAAGGGGCCCTGAACCAGTATTTCCACATTTGCTTCACTTAGCAGGGAAGCCAGGTCCTGTTCACCAAGCTCTAATGAAGCAGCTGCCCTTTCCAATCCCAGGCTGGTTATAAAAGACAGCGCCTCGCGGTTAAACAGGTTAAGTCCATGACTTCCACGAACGGTAAATCCGGCTTGCCGGGCTCCCCACAGGGTTCCCCAGTCGTTGACGGCCACACCGTCAACTTTATCACGCCAGTTATGCAAGGTTTGGCGGACTCCGGGCAGATCCTTTTCGGTTACTATCCGAGGAGTTTCCAGAAAAACCCGAATCCCGTACGCCCTGGCTGTATCAATGGCTTCCCGGCGCCTGTCGTCGTCCCATGCAAATACAGTTTGACGCATCTCTTCGCCCGGTATTATTATACTTTCCACGCCCATCCGGCAGGCTGCGGCCAGGCTCTCCAGATCGCCCACTTTAACAGTAATATCGACCAACTGACGCATGGGCTTTATACTGGTCGAATCTTTTTTATAACCGTCCTCCAGGCGGGGCA
>JBDKUE010000235.1:0-10426 GCA_039679855.1 Syntrophomonas sp. | reverse complement strand
ACCGAACCCGGCGCTGGCTCCGAGGTCGGTGCATGTGCCAGTAAGGCTACCCCCACCGATACTCCTCACATTTATAAGATGAAAGGCCAGAAGTGCTTTATCACCTCCGGCGACCATGACCTGGCTGAGAACATCGTCCACTTGATGCTGGCCAAAACCCCGGGCGCCCAGGACGGCACTGCCGGCATCTCACTGTTCATCGTTCCCAAGTTCTGGGTAGACCCAGAAACTGGCGTCATGGGTGCTTGGAATGACGTTACCTCCGTGGGCATCGAACACAAAATGGGCATCCACGGTTCTTCCACTCTTACCCTGGCCATGGGTGAAAACGACAACTGTCTGGGTTGGATGGTTGGCGAAGTAGAAGTCAAAGACGGCCGCGCCAAAGGTATGTCCCAGATGTTTGCCTATATGAATGAAGAACGTCTAAACACCGGTCTGTTCACCCTGGGCTGCATCACCTCCGGATACTATGCATCTCTGGAATACACCAAAATTCGTGTACAGAGCAAGCATTCCACCAATCCCAAAGGCCCCAGCGTTCGCATCATTGAACATGAAGACGTTCGCCGCATGCTGATGTACCAGAAGGCCGGTATGGAAGCCATCCGCGCTCTGATCTACACTTCCTATCTGTATCGCGACCTGGAAGTAGACGCTGCTACACCGGAAGAAAGAGAATATTATGGCAACATGTTCGCCATCAACAACCCGCTGTGCAAGGCCTATTCATCCGATATGGCCAGAATTCTGACCGGTGAATGCATCCAGGCCCATGGCGGCTATGGATTCATGGAAGAATATGCCGGCGCTCAGCTCTACAGAGACTGCGTCATCCACGGCATCTGGGAAGGCACCAACTTCATTCAGTCTCAGGACTATACGGGCCGCAAGTTCACCATGAATGGCGGCGAACCCTTCAAGAAGTGGGTTGCTGAGATCGATGCTTTTGTAGCCAACGAGAAGACCGATGCCTTCGCCGCTGAATTCGCCATGATGGCTGATGCCATGGTAGCTTTCAAGGATATCGTAGCTATGAATGATGCCTGGACCAAAGGCGACAAGCAGATGAAGCAGCTCTTTGCCACCCGGACCATGCATTCCGGTGCCAGAGTATACTGTGGCAAGCTGTTGCTCTCCCAGGCCATCCTGGCTGCCAAGAAGCTGGCCGAACTGGGCGATGACCACTTCGATGCCAATTTCTACAAGGGCAAAATCGCCAGCGCCAAATTCTACGTCATGAACCATGTCACCGATGTCTTCGGCTTCGAGAAGGCTATGAAGGCCGGCGACAGAAGCGCTATCGACGTTCCCGAAGCAGCCTTACTGTAAAAACAAAAATCTGTTGGATCTGATCGTTAAATCCCGCCTCCCCGGACCTTCGGGTCCGGGGAGGACCCGGGGTTAATTGGAGAAATAAGCGAAGATTACAATCCCTAGAAATAGGCTATTTGTGAATATCTGCACAGCTTTTCGGCAAGGAAAATAGTTTTGCAAAATCGAATGAGTAATAAGGGTTTAATTTAATATCTACCAGGGCCGCATTCCCCTGGCATAGCATTAGGGGATTATCGAGCTTGTTCGCAGGTAGGAGGTGATATGGAAGCATTTACTTTTTAATCCATTCCGCCGCTGGTGTTCCTACTCCGAGCACTTGGTGTCTTCCCGCTATTTAGTAATGAATCCAACATATATTTCAACATATATTTCATCATATATTCAGTACCTATTTAACACCATTCAACACCTATCAAATTCGCGGGTATGACTAACTCTTGTCTAAATCATTGGTGGTAATTAGACGCAACCGAATAAGCCAGGCTGCTGGCGTAAATTGGAGGAGTAATGATGGTTTGCGTCTAAAACGCCGGGACGTACTGATAACAGGAATCCCGGCGGAAGACCAGATATCCTCGGTTTAAATGAGTTTGATCAACAAAAATTAAAATTGGGGGGAATTAATTTGCCACATAATCAATTTCTTATGAATACCCGCGATATTAAATTCGTTATTAAAGAATGGCTTCCCATGGACAAGCTTTTGTCTCTTGATGCCTATAAAGAATATTATGCAATCGATGACATCGATAATTTCCTCGATGTCAATTTTAAAATCTGCCGTGATGTGATGTGCCCGGCCAATAAGATAGCCGATGAAGTTGGTGCAACCTTCGTTGGCGGCAACGAGCACGCCGTCGTGACCCCTGATGAATTTAAGACCGTCTACAAGACCATTCAGGATGCTGAGTTAGGCCAGCAGTTTGGTTTCCGCGGCGACGGCAAGATACCTCTGGTATGGTATTCTCCGATTCTGGAAATGCAGTCAGCTGCTTCTGCGGCTATCGTCATGTTCTGGTGTCTGACCCAGGGCGCCACCACCGTGCTACAAGACTATGGCACACCAAAACAGCAGGAAATTTACCTGGAAAATATGTACGCTGGTAAATGGTGCGGCACCATGGGCCTGACCGAACCCGGCGCTGGCTCCGAGGTCGGCGCGGTCCAAAGCAAGGCCTTCCCAACTGAGAAGCCGCATATATATAAGATGAAAGGCCAGAAGTGCTTTATCACCTCGGGCGACCATGACCTGGCTGAGAACATCGTACACCTGATGCTGGCCAAGACCCCGGGCGCCCAGGACGGCACCGCCGGCATTTCGCTGTTCATCGTGCCTAAGTACTGGGTCGACCCTGAAACCGGCGTCATGGGTGCTTGGAATGACGTTACCTCGGTTGGTATCGAGCACAAGATGGGCATACACGGTTCTTCCACCCTGACCCTGGCCATGGGCGAAAATGACAACTGCTTGGGCTGGATGGTTGGGGAAGTTGAAGTGAAAGACGGCCGCGGCAAAGGTATGTCACAAATGTTCGCCTATATGAACGAAGAACGCCTGAACACCGGTCTGTTTACCCTGGGCTGCATCACTTCAGCCTACTATGCAGCTCTAGACTACACCAAAATTCGCGTACAGAGCAAGCACTCCACCAATCCCAAGGGCCCCAGCGTACGGATCATTGAGCATGAAGACGTACGCCGCATGCTGATATACCAGAAGTCCGGCATGGAAGCCATCCGCGCTTTGATTTACACCTCCTATATGTATCGCGACCTGGAAGTTGATGCTGCCACACCGGAAGAGAGAGAATATTATGGCAACATGTTCGCGATCAACAATCCGCTGTGCAAGGCCTATTCATCTGATATGGCCAGAATTCTTACCGGGGAAGCAATCCAATGCCACGGCGGCTACGGCTTCATGGAAGAGTATGCCGGAGCCCAGCTTTATAGAGACTGTGTCATCCACGGTATCTGGGAAGGCACCAACTTCATCCAGTCACAAGACTATACGGGCCGCAAGTTCACCATGAATGGCGGCGAACCGTTCAAGGTTTGGGTGAAGGAAATCGACGATTTCGTATCCAATGAGAAAACTGACGAATTCGCAGTTGAATTTGCCATGCTGGCCGATGCTGTAGCTTCCTTCAAAAATATTGTCGATATGAATGCAGCATGGACAGCCGGAGACAAGCAGATGAAGCAGCTCTTCGCCACCCGGACTATGCATTCGGGTGCGAGAGTATACTGCGGCAAGCTGCTGCTCTCCCAGGCTCTCTTAGCTGCCAAGAAACTGGCCGAACTGGGCGAAGACCACTTCGATGCCAACTTCTATAAGGGCAAGATCGCCAGCGCCAAGTTCTATGTTATGAACCATGTCACCGATGTCTTCGGATTCGAGAAGGCCATGAAGGCCGGCGACAGGAGCGCCATTGACATTCCTGAAGCAGCCTTAATGTAAAAAGAGTAATGCATATCAACGCCCACTTACCGGTGTCCTTTTCGGGCACCGGTAAACCCGGGCTTTAAGGGCAGAAAAAGAGAGCGGAGGCTCTAATTTCTGCAGCCCACCCAGAGTCCGCGATGAGTTGATCGCCGCCGCGGACAAAGAGGATCTGGATAAAGTCAACAAGAAAATAAAGCCTCCTCAATTTATCATAAATTATGAAGGCTTTGTAAATCAATAACATTTTAATTATTTATAGCTAAATTAACCCACTCCTGGCGGTTGGCTATCTCCCCTTGCCTGCCGCCTTTTTTTTATTGTATCCCCTTACTGATTCCATATTTGGCTGCTTTTCTAACAATTGTCGATTGATTAACCCCCAGGATTCTGGCAACCTGATAGGTAGATTTACAGGCCGAAAAAGCTTTTTCCAAAAGCTGGCGCTCGGTATTTTCCAATGCTTCCCGCAATGGTATGAGATCGTTTCCTCCCTCAATAGACGCCATAGGCGCTTTGGCCTCAAAGGCAGCCGGCAGGTCGCCAATTGAAATAACTTCATGCATACTGGTTACCACCAGGCGCTCCAGAAGGTTTTCCAATTCCCGGACATTGCCAGGCCAGTCGTACTCCAGAAAGCAGTCAATAACACTGCGATGGATGCGCCGGCTCATCTGGTATTTGTTGTTGAACATATTGAGGAAGTAGTTGGTTAAGACCGGTATATCGTCCTTTCTCTCCCGCAGCGGAGGCACGATTATGGGTATAACATTCAGCCGGTAGTACAGGTCCAGTCGGAATGTATTGTTGGTTACCATCTCCTGCAGATTGCGGTTGGTCCCGGCCAGAACCCTTATATCCATGGCAATCGGCTTGGTTCCACCCACCCGGTTTATCTCTTTATCCTGCAAGGCCCTGAGCAGTTTGACCTGCAGGCCAAGGGGCAGTTCACCGATTTCATCCAGGAACAGAATTCCCCCGTTGGCCAGTTCGAAAAGGCCGGCCTTCCCATTTTTACTGGCACCGGTGAAAGCTCCCGCTTCGTAGCCGAACAGTTCGGATTCCAACAGGTTTTCCGGGATGGCCCCACAGTTCACCTTGATGAAAGGACCGTCTTTGCGGCTGCAGTTGGCATGAATTATTTCCGCTATCAGCTCTTTGCCCACACCCGATTCACCCTGGATAAGCACCGTGGAATCAACCGCGGCAATACGCAAGACCATGCTGACCAGTTCATTCATTTTGGCCGAACTCAAAACCATCTTGCGGGATTTCAGGAGCTTGACCTGCTGCAGCTCACTCTCATACATCTGGCGCAGGCTCTCCATGTGCTCAAGTTTATGCTGCAGTTCATTTAATTCGGTTATATCGCGAACGTTGGTAACCACCAGAATAATATTGCCGTATTCATCAAATATGGGGTTGCTGGTGACCAGAACCTCTTTGCCGGTGTTGCCCACCAAGGTAATGGTAACCCGTTCCCTCTTTTCCAAGGCCAGCAGGGTTCCAGACCGGGAAAAGACCCCTTCCCTGACCAGATCGGCCATATTGCGCCCTTTACATTGTTCATGGGTTATGCCCATGATGCGTTCAAAACCCTTGTTGATTCTCAGGGTATTGGCCTTTCCGTCAGTGACATAAATGCCGTCAAAAGACGATTCGATAATAGCGTCCATTTCTTTATTGAGGTATTTGTAGTATTCTGATTCCCTGACCAGTTCTTCAAACTCGGATATTTCTCTTAAGACCAAAACAGCGCCGATTATGCGGCCGTTCTTTTTGACATCGGTACGATAAGGCAGGAAACTGCGGTTGCTTAAAATGATTTTGTTGCCGAAGACAGGCCCCTGACTGGAACGCAGTAAATGGTCCAGAATGCGGCTGCCTCCCAGGACTTCATGTACATTGGCCCCCCGGGCTTTTTGCTGATCAACTCCCAATACTTTGGATGCGGCCAGGTTAAAGATATTGATCCGCCCCTCGTTGTCCACCTGGATTACCGGGTTGTACACAGCATCCAGGGCAGCCTCCAGTTCTTCTTTATCCTCCTTGATCTGGGTGGCCTTAAACCGGTCCAGATCGGACGGGTAGAGCATCCCCACCACTTTATCCTCTTGAAGAATGGGACGGTAATGCAGGCTGTCAATAATTATCTCGTTCAATTCGTTGTCAAAACTGATGGTCCGGGGCTGGGTCAACATGATCTGGTTCACCGGAGTGTCAAGGTTCATGCCCTTGTCGATCGCTTCCAGGATCAAGTCTTTATTTACAACCCCCATAAGCCTGAACCTTTCGTTGATTACCGGGGCGGCTTCAACCCGGTTGGTGCGTAATAATCTGGATACCTCACGCAACGAATTGGTGGGGTATACCAGCAGGCAGTCCGGTCGTATAACATCTGCTACCTTCACAGACTCCCATCCCCCTTATATTTCTTGTCTTTCTTTATAATATATCAATTTGCTTCCAGGTTGAATGCATTTAGGCAGCCATTCCCACATATTACTCCCATTAAAGCCATAGGACAGTACTTTGTTAGCCCTAATTGCAGCAATTCGTTGCATTTCCGCAATTTTGCTGTTTTGCAACATTTATTGCAATAACCCAACGTTTTTGCTTGTTTTTGTCAAGCCTGCACGTAACTTCGCTTTTTCTGAATGCGGAAAAATTCACATTTTATAGCCATCTATTATTGGCATGCAATTTGCATAAATAATGTTAAATCAACTTTGTGCCCTGGTTTCTTTATATAAGCTACTGTCCCTCGGTTGTTAACAGGGGCTATACCATCCCTCCCCCCCCATCCGAGGTATACTCTTGAACCGGTGGACAGTAGCCTTCTCCCCTTTTTTTAAGAAACTATATATAAAATTTATCCGGGAGCTGTAAGCTCCCGGATATTATTTTATTTATTTTAGCCCATCAGAAAAGGTTAAACCCATGGCTCTAACAAATCTGCCAACCGCGTCGATGATCACTCATCGCTCTGCCGGGGTATTATAGGGGAGCGTGTTCCATAACCGTAACCTGTATTCTTGCACCAACCATTTCAAACAACTTCTCTTTAGCGGTTTCGATCAAAACCCTTATCTTGTTTAAGGCCGGCTAAACCACGGAGTTTGGGAATATCAGCTTGAATATGTCTTCCTGGCAGCTGTTCCCAAACTGCAATAAAGCATTGTGGCGGGCGGCGATACTGTGGCAGAGCGACAGGCCGTTTCCGGTTGCCCTCTCTGACTCTAATCCCCGCATGACAGATTGCCTAATGATGTCATCATCAACCCTGCTTTTGCCAATAAGAATAGTTTGATCATTCTGGCTCAAAGTCGCTATTATCAGCTTATATCCCGGGGATAGAACTTCGAGGCTGTTGTCGACCAGGGTGACTATCAGTTGGGTCATTTCCTGTTCATCCATGGGGAAGGAATTGATGTCATGCAAAACGGCTTCAATTTTTTTGTTTTGCTGGGCGGCGCTATTTTCCAGCAAGGGAAGCAGTGTTGTTATAAGTCTGTTTAAACAGCCCAGTTTGAGCTCCAGAGTCTTTTCCCGGGCCAGATATAATAGCTGACTGATCGCCTGGTTGGCCTGGTCAATTTCGGTCAGCATGAGATCGATATCGGCGTAATCAACAGCATACTCTTTTTTCTCCCGCATTATCTGGAGAAAACCGCGTACTGTGGTCATAGGGTTGCGCACTTCATGAGCCAGGCTGGCCGCCAGTTCGGCCATCTGCTGAAGCTGTAACCCACTGTCGTCCCTTGCGCTTCGCCGGGGCTCATTGACTTCGATCAGGGCTAACAGTAAAAATGATTCTTCACGAAATTGGATAAGCTCAGAATTCAAAAGGCAATGGCGCTCCAAACTGCAGTAGTCATAAAAGGATACTTCCCGGTTGACAATACGTCCCCGGTTCATTATTTCGTCGAGTATTTGCCGGTGGTTTCTGTTAAAAAAGGTGTTTCGCGCAAAACCGGCATCCAGTAGTTGTTCCCTGCTGCAGCCGCTCAGTTCGCAGAACGGCTTGTTTACTTCGATAATGCTTCCATCCTCAGCTCGGGATATCAACATGGCCCAGGGGCTGTCATAGAAGATTTCATTGAAGGTCTCCTGGGGAATAAGCAAGGCATCCAGCACCCCTATTGGTTTCTGGGTGCCTGTCCGCCAGTTTGCCTGCCCACCTTCTTCACCCATCATATCCAGTCCCTGGTAAACCCTTAGCATGTCGAACAATTCCGAACTGCACATGATGGATTTGCCCATAATGGCTCCTCCTTAATTCGAAATCTCAACACTTCTCTATCTATAATTCATATTATACACAAATTTTGTATAAACTTTAATAAATTTGGTTTTATTTGCCTTATATGGCCGAATGTTATACTTCTAATTCTTTGACATTATATTCTATGTTATAACCTCAAAAACTGCGAGCGCCCACTGGAAATTATTTGAAAGAATAGTTCCCGGCCAGCTTCATTGGCCACCGCCAGGGATCTTATTGAGAATGCCCGCAGGGCATCGCTTATGGAAAGGGTGCCTTCGGCCGAATCCTTGCGCCCGGTAAAAGGCAGCTCATCAGGACTGCGCTGGCACCTTATGTTGAGGTTGACCCGGGAAACCTGGTTTACCAGAATGTCTAAAAGGGGGGCCGCTTGAGCTGATGATGCAGCAAAAAGACTGGCTTGCTGCCCATATGAACTCTGACGAAAGTAGGGATAGAGATCTTCCAGGGAATTAAAGGTTGAGACTGGGATTACCGGTCCAAACTGCTCCTCGTGGTATACTTGCATCCCCTCCATCACCGGATATAGTATTGCAGGATAAAACAAAGAGGCGCTGTAAGATCCTCCCTTGTGGTTTATCACCCGGGCTCCCTGCTGGCAGGCATCCTCCACCAGTCCCCCAAGGTATTCAGCTTTATCGGCCTCGGCCAGAGGGGTTACCATTATATCATCCTGCCAGGGCATACCTATGCCGGCCTGATCAATTTTTTCGGCAAGCCCGGCCAGAAAGCGGTCAACCAGCTTTTCATGGACCCAAATATGTTTTAAAGACGTGCAGCGCTGGCCGTTAAATTCCAGGGCGCCGGAAGTGCATTCCGCCAGGGTTGTTTCCAGGTCGGCATCAGGCATAATAAAAGCTGAGTTTTTCGCTTCCAACCCCAAAATCGTCCTGAGCCGGTTGTTGCTGGGATGCTGGTTGATGAGCAGATTGGCTACCCGGGTGGAGCCGATAAACCCTAAAACGGCTACTTTGCCGCTCTTCATAATCGGCCCGATTATTTCTTCACCTTCCCCATTGATGATGTTTATGGTGCCGGGGGGAAATAGGACGGCAAAGTCCTCCATCAGGGGCAGGATGCACAGAGAGCCGGGCTCGGGCAGCTTTAAAATCACCGCATTGCCCATCAAAAGCGCCGGGATAACCAGGGCAAAGGTCTCGTTTAATGGGTAATTGAAAGGACCCATGCACAGAACAATTCCCAGCGGGCAGCGCTTTATCTGGGCCACAACCGGACCCACCCTCTCTATATAGGAAGAGTCCTTATCCAAAATCCGATAAGCTTCAATCGTATTCCTTATATACTGCTCAGTACGGCGGAATTCAACCAGGCATTCGCTGTATTTCTTGCCCAGCTCCCACATTTCCATCAAAGCAAAGGCTTTTTCATGCCTGCCCATCCGCTCCAAAAAGGCTTCCATCCGCTCCAAACGCTCTTCTACATCCATTTGCGGCCACAGGCCCATTCCACAGTCAAAAGCGCGCTGGGCCGCGTCAAGAGCCTCCAGGGCGGTTTGACCGGAGAGAAGCGGCAAAGTACCGACTGGCGGTGCTTTAAGCTCCTGGACTTCGCGCACCATTATCGGAGAGAACACGGGCCGAGCCGGACCCAAGTGATGGTGGATGGAACCGTCCAAAAGAAAAGAAGCTCCGTCAATTCCGGCTGGTATCCGAAATTGTTCAGGAATCTCTGTAGCCCTTGGAAAAAGGTTGTTAAGTTCTTCGTACATCTTACCCCTCCTATTTTTTTATTATTGCTGGTAAGGCCTTTTTCATGCTGTTAAATAAAAAAATTAGGATCTTGGCAAATGGAATCAAACCGTTCTATAATGAAAAAAAGTTAATTAAATCACAAAATACAGCCCTGATAATGAGGTGATAACTGAGTTTAAGGGGTCGGGATTATTTTTAAGATGGTATGCCTATCCTGAACCTTAAACTGCTGGATAGGCTTTTTATATGGGCTTCGAAGGGAGTTAAAGGTTTTGTCCGATAAACGGCTGGGAGTAATCGGTATCGTAATAGAAGACCGCAATTCCGTTCCCCGGGTGAACCAGATTTTGAGCGAGCACGCCGATATTAACGTGGGCCGGATGGGCTTGCCCTATCGGGAAAAGGAAGTAAACGTCATCGCCTTAATTGTCGATGGCAACACCGACCGCCTGGGTTCCCTGACCGGCAAGCTGGGGGGATTGCCCGGAGTAACAGTGAAAAGCGCCCTGACCAAAGGAAAGTAGATAAAAATCCCTGATTAAGGCATTTAGCTGATTTTAGGGATTTATAAAACTGTATATTTGTCGCCCTGACAAGGAGGTTGTCGCACTGGTTTGAAGGGGGGAAAGATACATTTCTGGTTGTATT
>JBDKUE010000124.1:0-5086 GCA_039679855.1 Syntrophomonas sp. | reverse complement strand
TATTTCTGGAAATGCTGAACTACCCATGGGAAGAGAGCCAAATTCCTTTATTCCGGCCCTTCGGAAGATTTTTTTAGGGCTCGCGACTGTTTAGAATGGTCCTTCGTACTGTCAGTTTTGTCGCTTAATAATATATCGGAAGAATTTTTATTATAATTCATCTTGCTTGCCCCATGCAGGGTTCCTCCTTCTTCAATACTCAGAACGCTGCACGTGATGTCCCCCATCATCAATCCCGTCTCCGTAATCAGACAGCGCTGCCGGACGATCAGAGCACCTTCTACCTTGCCGGCCAGCATTGTATTTTCCGCTTGAATCTCTCCTTTTACATGCCCGTTCTCTCCAATTACGAGATCCCCTTTGACGTCCATTTTGCCGTCGACAAAACCGTCCACCCGCATCGAACCCTGCGAAATAATATTGCCTTTGATGGTGACTCCGTTGGCTATTATGCTCTCTATCTGAGAAAAACTCTTATCCCTTTTCCTTAACATGTGGTGTCCTCCTGTTCCGGTTTGTTTATGGTAAATATACCATAGGATCCTGGCATACTCCCCACTTGAAAACACTAAAATGCACATGGGTTCCGGTGCTTCTTCCGGTGTTGCCCATCCTGGCGATAACCTCTCCCTTCTTTACCGTTTGCCCTACTTTAACCAGGATGGCGGAAGAGTGACCATAAAGGGTAGTGAATCCCGATCCATGGTCTATCATCACCGCCATGCCGTATGCTCCCCGGGATCCGGTAAAAGTGACTTTGCCATCCCCGGCAGCTACGATGGGCGAACCGTAACTATTGACTATATCGATTCCGTCATGGTATGTGGTGTTTTTACCTCCAAATGGCGACTTGCGCCATCCGAAATCGGAGCTGATTTCGCCCTGGGACGGCCACTGATTGGGCACGCTCCTGAAATAGGCGGAGTTATTGGTCACGCGGGCTATGAGCTCGTCAAGTTCCTGGTCCTGTTTGGCCAGATCAGTCTTTATCGCCTGAACCAGAGTCAAACTGTCGGGATTATCATAGGCTGGATTTATCGGCAGCTCCTCGCCTCCCTGGCCACCATCTTTGGTTTTACCGGGGACACTGGATTCAGTTTTGATTCCCATCAGCCGTTTTATTTCCTCTTGCTTTTTACTGATGTCCTCCTGCTGTTTCTTAATCTGGCCCATTTCCTGATTTAATAATTCGATCGTTGTTCGCTTTTCTTCATTGTCATTGATAATGCTATTCACCTGTCTGATGTGGTTCATGTTTATGGAATATGAAATCAGCACACCGATAATCAATAACGAAAAAAGGCCTCCCAGCACTCCGGCAATGGTTAACTTTCTACGAGAAATACCTATCTTATGCATGTTCCCGGCGTTCTCGGGTATCACCAGGAAAGTAAGGTGTTGAGCCTTGCGCCGTTTTTTTCTTGACATTCTACTTACCAACCTTGTACTAATATTGTAATGATTGATTTATAATCCCTGCCGATATTATTCACGTTTTTGTATCCATAATAACTTTGCCTAATAATTACTTTGGCCCGATTTCATAATCGGAGGAGGCGTCTAACAGATGTTTATTTATATAGATTGTTTTTCCGGCATTTCAGGTGATATGCTGCTGGCCGGTTTAGTTGAACTTGGATTCCCGCTGGAAGCGCTACATGAAACCACCCGGCAATTTGGCCTGGATATTGAAATAGATTCAGCAACCACGCGCGTCCAGGGTATTCAAGCCCGTTGGATCAAAATACTAGACAAAGCTCCCTATATGCGCAACCTGAGCGATATCAAATCGCTTATTACAAAATCCGAACTACCACTGCCTGTGAAGGAAAAGGCCTGCCTTGCTTTTTCACTTTTAGCTGAGGCCGAAGCTCAGGTGCACGGTATTCCTGTAAATGAAGTTCATTTTCATGAAATAGGCGCTGTTGATACCCTGGTTGACATCGTCGGAGCATTTTATGGACTCCATTATTTAGGCATCGATGAACAGTTCTGCGCTTCAATTCCCTGGAGCGACGGCCCTATCAAGATGCAGCATGGCCTTTATCCAGGACCGGCACCTGCCACTGCACTGCTTCTCAAGGGGATGCCCTGTCATGGGGTGAAGGCCGGTATGGAACTGGTTACCCCTACTGGTGCCGCCCTCTTAAAAGCTCTAAGTCCGCAATTTGGCACCCTCCCTGAGTTTTCACCCGAGAGGCTGGCTTATGGCGCTGGCAGCCACCGGCGGAGCGATTCAGTTCCCAATGTCCTTCGTCTGATGCTGGGGAAAAAGATCCCTTCCACCCTGGATCAACAACAAATTGCAGTACTTCAAACCCAGATTGACGACATGAGTCCTGAACACTATTCCTTTTTGTGCGAAGCCCTTCTTCAGAATCCCGGTGTAATCGATGTTTATACCAGTCAAATAATAATGAAGAAAGCCCGGCCTGGTTATTTACTTACGGTCTTAACCCACCCCGAATTCGCTGATCAAGTTTCTTCTGTCATTATCCTACATTCAACGAGTAATGGAGTTCGCTGCTCCTACCAATCCCGCCTGGTTGCTGAACGCTGTTTAGAGACCATCGACAGTCCCTGGGGTATTATTAATGTCAAATCTGTTCTCTTGCCTGACGGCAGACGCCGTTACAAACCCGAGTACGAAGACTGCAAAACCATCGCCCTCCAACAAAAACTCCCGATTATGCATATATACCAATATGCTTTGGAGCATTGCCCCAAACAGCCCGGTGTGGAATGAAAATGTTTCACGTGAAACAATAGGGTCTAGCCAGGTGTTTCACGTGAAACATTTATTTATGAAAAATTTTTAGTCTATTGGTATCCCGATTATCTCTAGAATTCTCTCCAAGTCCTCTTCGTCAAAATAAGGAATCTCAAGAATCCCACCCTTTTTCTTGGTTTTAATTCTGGCCTTGGTTGACAGGTGCTTTTGTATTCTCTCTTCGATTTCTATGACTTCAATGGTTGTCTTATCCGACTTTAGCGATTTCTTGCTCTTCCTAACCTTTTCTTCAATATCTCTGACACTAATGCCTTTGCCGGCTATCTGATCAGCCATGCGGTATTGTTCGGCCTGGCTTAACCCCACCAGAGCCCGGGCATGCCCGGCGCTTATCATACCCTTTTCCACCATATCCAATACCTTTTGGGGAAGGCTCAATAATCTAATGGTATTGGCAATGTGGCTCCTGCTCTTGCCCAGCCGGCTGCTCAACTGTTCCTGGGTATAGTTGAATTCTTCGCTCAATTTTTGTAAGGCCCTTGCTTCTTCCACTGCATTCAGATCTTTCCTCTGCAGGTTCTCAACCAGCGATATTTCCGCAGCCTGAGCATCGGGCATTTCCTTCACCACGGCGGGAATACTCTTCAATTCAGCCATCCGGGCCGCCCGCCAGCGACGTTCTCCGGCCACGATTTGGTAGATTCCACCCATAGGTCTTAGAAGAATAGGCTGCAATACTCCATGTTGTTTTATTGACTCCGACAGTTCCCGCAGGCTCTCTTCATCAAAGCTCTGCCTGGGTTGATCCGGTCTGGCCTGGATCATTTCCATTTCGATATCATTGATGGTATATAAGGACTCTTCATCATTAGACAATAGCGCTTCTAGTCCTCTTCCCAGGCCCCTGACACCTTTAACCACGCTCCAACACCTCCAATGCCAGCTCACTGTAAACCTCCGCCCCACGTGATTTGGGATCGTATTGGATAATCGGTATACCGTGGCTGGGTGCTTCACTTAATCGAATATTTCTTGGAATAATGGTCCGGTACACTTCTTTGCTAAAATGTTTTTTAACCTCGTCTACTACCTCAATAGAAAGGTTGGTGCGTCCGTCGAACATGGTAAAAACTATGCCTTCGATTACCAGGGCCGGATTTAGCCGTCTTTTGACCAATTGCACAGTGTCAACCAGCATACTTAAGCCTTCTAGTGCGTAATATTCGCACTGCAGCGGAATTAAAACCGAATTGGCGGCCGTCAGTGCATTTATGGTCAGGAGTCCCAATGAGGGAGGGCAGTCCAGAATTATGTACTGATAATACTGCCTAACATCTTTCAGTGCTTTTCGCAGGCGATATTCCCTTTGGTGAATGTCGGCCAGCTCAACTTCCGCACCTGCCAGCTGAATATTTGAAGGAAGAATATTGAGGAGTGGGACACTGGTTGTTTTTATAATGCTACCTGCGTCCCTATCTTCTAATAATAGATCATATATGGACAGGGCGTCTTTCCGTCTACTAATCCCCAACCCACTGCTGGCGTTTCCCTGCGGGTCGCAGTCCACCAACAAAACCCGGTGCCCCAGGTTGGCTATACAGGCTGACAGATTTACGGCCGTTGTAGTCTTTCCGACACCTCCTTTTTGATTAGTTACGGCAACAATTTTGGTCATGGTCTTCCACCTTTCGAAAAGCTACAAATTATAATTTCCTCCTGCACTAAAGGAAATCCTGCCTAAAATAATAAAAGCACTCCATCGTGACCACGGAGTGCTTCCTATAATTATCATATATGATTCTGCTTTTTGCCAGTTAATTATGGGGACAAAGCCCTAATATTGCGAGTTTTTTTAGCAATACGTATTACAATCTCATAATTTAGCTCATCTTCTGTTTCTTGCATGTTCATATCTACGCCGGTTTGTTTAGCCCTGCGAACCGTTTCCTTTATTGTATTCACAAATATCCTGGCATCTTTTATAAACATTGAAACAGCTTGATTGTTATTCCGACCCTTGTTTTCGGGGGTGATCAAATTTTCTCTAAGCCGCTCAACCATTTCCTCGGTTTCTTTTACAGTCAGATCTTTCTCATATATTTTTTGCAAAACGTCCATTTGGGCTTCCCCGCTATGCAAACGTAATAAGGCCCGGGCATGCCTCTCGCTCACCATCCCGGTATTAATATGGCTTCGCACCGCTTCGCTGAGTTTTAACAACCTCAACTTGTTGGCCACCGCCGATTGGCTTTTTCCCACCTTTTTGGCTACTTCTTCTTGAGTCATCCCAAACACGTTTATTAAAATACTGTAGGCGCTGGCTTCTTCAAAATAGTTCAGCTCACGCCTTTGCAG
>JBDKUE010000193.1:0-2383 GCA_039679855.1 Syntrophomonas sp. | reverse complement strand
TAAACCGTCAATTGAAGCAAGTTTTAGTGCTCTGGCTGGTGCTTTTCCTGGCCGGGGCACAACCATGCCGGGCCCTGGATGACTATGCGGGCCGGGCGGTCTTGCTCAATGACCGGGCTGCTAATATCATTGGTTCAATACCTCTCCGGGAAGCCGGGTTTTTGATACCGGAAGGACTGACCGGTAAAGGAATTATTGTAGGCCTGGCAGACAGCGGGCTGGACAAGGGCAGTTTAACGCAGCTGCCGGCTGACTTACAAAGCCCGTCCGGCCGCATTGCACGGGTAGTTATGCTTCGATCATTCGCCGGGCGGCAAGTCCCCGACGACCCCATCGGGCATGGGACCCACATGGCGGGTACCATTGTGGGCAGCGGGGAAGCATCGGGCGGTCAATTTAAAGGTATATCACCCGGGGCTAGCTTGTATTTTCAAGCTCTTTTGGATAAGGAAGGGAAAATCAAGATACCGGTTAATCTGGAGGATCTGTTTTATCCCGCTTATTCGGCGGGAGTACGGATTCATGTGAATGGCTGGGGGGAAGACTCAAACATCTATAGCAGTCATACCGCCCAGGTAGACAGTTTTGTATACCAGCACCCTGACTTTTTGCCTATTTTTGGGGCAGGGAATGACGGGCCGGGCAGTGGCACCCTGAACAGTGAAGCAAATAGTAAAAACGCCCTGGTGGTTGGTTCCAGCCAGACCGCCCGCCCCGTTTTTAGTCCGGAGGCGATAGATGCTGGAAAGGCGGCGGAATCATCCAGCAACGGGCCCACCCGTGATGGGAGGATAAAACCGGATTTATTAGCTCCCGGATCAGCGAACATATCGCTATGCTCCAGTTTAATAAATAGCAACTATAAAGCAAATCCGGCTTATACCCGAATGGGGGGAACCAGTATGGCAGCCTCCGTTACTGGAGGCGCCGCAGCACTGCTAGAAGAATACCTGAAAAATAATCAGAAAATTGCCCGGCCTTCTTCGGCCCTGCTTAAAGCCTTGTTGATAAACGGCGCCCGCCCGCTACAGGGTGGAAATTCTAATAAGAGTGGTTATGGTATATTGGATTTGGCCGGTACTGTATTACCCCTTAAGGAAGGTAGTTTTGTCATAGCCGGCGGACAAAAAGACCTCAACCGTGGGGACAGCCTGGAATACCAATTCCAGGTTACCGATCCTTCAAGACCTTTTAAAGCCACCCTGGCCTGGATCGATCCTCCTTCGCCCAGCGGCACGCCGGGTTTGGTGGACAATTTGGATCTGGAGATTACAGATCCCCAGGGCAAAATCCTTTTGGGAAACAGCGGTCTGAAGACCGATCAACAAAATAATGTGGAACAAGTAGTCATTGCCAGGCCTCTGGTCGGAAAATATACCATTCGCGTGCGGGGAACCGATCTTCAAGGTCCGGTCTGGTCTACTCACTATGCTCTGGTATATGGACAGACCTTCAAGCATGATGTGGTAAGCAAAGTCGACCCTAAGGCCAATAAATTGTATCTGGCGGGTGGAGAAAACCTGAATCTAGGGGCTTATTCCCTGAAGGGAAGCCTGAATGGTGGAACTCCCTATTCAACGAGCTCCAATATTACGAGCGGCAGCGACGTCTATATAGGTGACAAGCAGATCTATATTTGCGGAGGAAGCTGGGAAAGCGGAGGAATTCAAATCCTGCAACAGAACAAAGGCGATCTGCTGGTTGAGATGAATCCGGTAGTTCGGCAGGGAGGTTATTTCCTGGCCTTGAATTCCATGGTTTCCTTACTGCTCAATGGGAAGCCGGTTGAGAAGGCAGCGGACATCCCCGCTGGAGCTAAAATTACTGCGGCCATTAACCCACAGTCGCAGACGATTTGGTCGGTAAACGCCGCCTATTCGCAGGTTGCTGGTTATATCGAAGCGCTGGACCTGGAAAACCGGAAGATTAGGCTTCTGCAAGATAGTACACGGTATGAACTGGCTCCCTGGTGCGCCATCTCCAGTCAGGATTCTTTCCTTAACAGCAGTAATTCAGACTTACCCTTTGGCGCCATTAATTCCACCGGGGAAGATACGCTTGCTCCAGGTGTAAAAGTATCTATGACCGTTTCCCCATCTGACAATAAGGTGCAGACTATAAAAGCAGAACGCAATGTAGTAGTGGACAGGGTGTCTGAGATTAACAGCAAGACAGGTGAGATAAAAGCTGAAGCAGGAAAAACGTATACCGTCTTCCCCGGTTCCACCATCTATCGCGATGGGGTGGCTGCCAGCTTCAAAGATATTCGAGCGGGAGACAAAATTTCCGGAGTCGTACTTAAGGATTTAAACCAGTTTATTGAACTGCAGGCCTTCAGCAATATTGTCTATGGCAGGGTGCTTTATTATAATCCCGACCAGGC
>JBDKUE010000122.1:0-69253 GCA_039679855.1 Syntrophomonas sp. | reverse complement strand
CAGCACATTGTTGCGGTCGTCATAAGTCATGGTGGTGGTGTTGCTGCCTGCATCGGTAGATGTCAGCAGATTGCCCCGGCTGTCGTAGGTCATGGTGGTGGCATGCGCGGCGGCATCGGTTATGCCGATGCGGTTGCCGTCGGCATCATAGGCCATCTGAGTTTGATTGCCCAGCTCATCGATTACCTTGACCAACTGATAGCTGCTGTCGTGAATGTACTGGCGGCTGTGCCCGGTCCTATCTGTAATGGTAGTGACGCGGAAGCCGGGCTGGCTGGTGTCATCGTAGCTTATAGTGCTCAATTGATTGCCGCTTACCCCGTCATCCTGACTTATAACCCGTCCCTGATCATCATATGTATTTAAAAAGAGCAGGTTGCCCTGGGGGTCGGTTTCGCTTAAAATCTGTCCTGCCGTATCATAAGTGAAAACGCTGCTGGTTGTATTGGGATATTGAATCGCCGTAAGATTATGGCTGCTATCATGGGCAAACGACCACTGCCGGCTGAGATTGTCAATAATGCTTTGCAGCAGGCCATTGCTGTCATAGCTCAAGTTGAGGGCAATATCTGACAAAAGTTCACTTATGGTCTGCAGTTTGCCGTTGCCGTCATATGTCATTTGCAGGGTCAGGCCGGTGGAATTTTTCTCTTCAATAAGTCGCCCGAACGTGTCAAAGAGATATTGACTCTGGTCTTTTCGGGTCAGGGTATAGCTGCCATCTACGTTTTTAACCAGTTTGTCCAACCGGCAGGCGTTGTCGCTGGAGGTAAAGTTCACCTGATCGGTGCTGGTAAAATCATTCTCCCGGTTGGCCGACCAGCGCAGCTTTACGCTGCCATCGACTTGAGCTTCCAGGCGGGTTTCATAGTTGTGCGCCCAGCCTTTGCCCATAGGCCCTTCGGAGAGCATCAGGGAATTGTAGTTCAGGCCGAAGTCAATGGGCCGGGATCCATTCAAGCTGATTAAGGTCTTGTCAATCATGTGCGCTCCGGTGCCTGAATCCACCGGCTCCAGCACCAGGGACCACTTTCTGGTCAAGGGGTCGTAATGCAGGCAGAAATGCCGCACCCCTTCTATAGGCTGTTCCTGAACATATGGTGATGTTAACCAGGGTGTTACGTCAATAAGAGTAGTGCTGTTAATCTTATCTCCGCTTCCCAGGGGATAAGGTCCGGATGCGCTACCCCACCAATTGTTTTCAGCAATGGCTATGGGCGGGTTGTTGGCGGTCCAGTTTTCCATGCCGTAGTAAACGTTGTTTTCAAAGTTGTTATGTTCTATGAGACAGTTGTTTTGATCGCCTGAAGCCATCATTATTTCTATACCTATATTATTATTGTGAAAATAGTTTTCGATAATTTTGGTTGATGAACTTCTAAATACTTTTACTCCTTGAATATTATTGTAGAATTCGTTTCCGGTTATCTCTGTATTCGCCCCGTTGCCGTAAATATTAACGCCATATCCGGCGTAATTTCCGTTGTGATGAATCTTGTTCCCTGAAACAGTGACTTTTGCCAGGCCGTGTATGTCTATCCCAAAATTACTCATTCGACTTATATCGCAATTGGTAACCTTGAGTTCGCTCGTGTTATAGATAAGACTGATCCCATTAGAGCCATAACGCAATTCAGCCCAGTCGAAGGAAGCCTTTGTTTCACCTATAACAAAATAAGACCAGTCATAAGGCTGCGGAGTTGAAGCGCTTCCGTCATGGTTGGTATCGCCACCTGCGGAATCGTCCTTAAGGGAGGTAAAAATGATGGGATGTTCTTTATCGCCTGCACAAACCAGCTCTCCGTTTACAAAACTACCTACATTGGGGAACATTTTAAAAACCGCTCCACCATCTATTGTAACTGATGCCCCAGTATTGATATTTAGACTTTGAACAATATAAGGAATGATATAAGCGGGGACGATTTGTGATTTAAGACTTACATTAAGATTAATTCCCAGAAGAGAGCAACCTGCAAAGTCATTTGAGTCAAAAGTTATCACGGGTACCTTATTCCCCGTAAAGCCCAGCGGGTATTTGCAGCCGTTCATGGTATTACCCACAATGCTGCCGCTTATGTTGCTTCCATTGCTGCCTAAAAGTATAGCTTCATGATTGGGAAATTGGGAAATAGTATTGTTTTGAATGTTGATTGTCCCATTATCTACCTGAATCCCATAGCAGTCAGCCAGGCTTCCCCCATTAAGATTGTTACCGGATATTATAGGGGACCCATTGACAATTTGGATAGCTCTGTTGACGCAGTTGTTAAAATTATTATTGCTAATGGTAGGAGTGCCATTTACTACATATATTCCGTATTTAGGTCCGGTTATAGTGTTGCCTGAAATAGCGGAAGCTCCATTTGCTAAATATAGTCCATAATTACCTCCGGTCATGGTATTGCCTGAAACAGTGGGGGCGTCGCTGTTTACATAAATTGCCGTTATAAAATCACTTAACTGGTTGTCAGTTAGGTTTGCCGCCCCTTTTGTCTCAATTGCTCTTCCGGCACTTTTCTCAACAATACAGTGATTGACATTTACTTCTCCTCCATAGCTATAGACCATCGCGTGGTTTGTGCCGCCAAACCGTATTCGGCAATAAGAACAGTTTACTGTTCCACCAGTATAGGATTCGATGAACTGCCAGTCTCCTTTGGCCGGCATGGTAGCTGTGCCGTCACCATTGGTGTCCCCGCCGTATTCATCATCCTTGTATGAGGTAAATACTATATTATTGTCAGCTGCGCCTGATGCATCAAGGGTTCCTTTTACATTCATATAGGCACTGCCCTGGAATTTGACAACCGTTCCTGGTTGTATAGTTAATTGGACTCCGGGCTGAACAACTGTATATGTAGGTATAACGTAAACATTATCACTGGTCCAGGTGGTGTTGGCACTGATGGAGGTGGGCGCGGTGACGGTGGCCGCATAGGCCGGTTCAACAAACCATGAAACCGCCAGAATGGTGAATATAAAAGCAAGTAAAACCTTTAGACTCCTCATACAACAAATCCTCCTGTGAGCTATTACTTTGAACCATTTTCTACAAAAAGATTAACTCCCAGTATTGGTTATCAGTTCAGTAAATTTCTCACCTTTTATGTTATTTGCGTATAAATATACCGTTTTTTAACATGATTAGATATGAGCTCCAGGTCTTGATTTCTTCCAGTTACTTTTGGCCTAATAAACAAAAATTGAGCACTGTTTTCCAATGCTCAATCGCCCATAATCTCTCTAATTTAGCTAATAATACTATTGCCTTAAAGTCCCAGCCCTGAACTTTTGTTTAGCCCAATTCTGTCCTTCAATCTCTTATAAACAGGGCCACCGGGCAGTGGTCGGAGCCCTCTACTTCACCTAGAATAGTGCAGTCTTCTATGTCGTCGATCATGTTCTGGCTCACATAGAAGTAGTCTATTCTCCAGCCTATGTTTTTGGCCCTGGCTCGGGTGCGGTAGCTCCACCAGGAGTACTGGACCTTGTCCGGATACAGGTGGCGGAATACGTCAACATAGCCGGAGGCTAAAAACTTATCCAGCATTTCCCGCTCCACCGGTAAAAACCCGGAGCGGCTTTCGTTTTCCCGGGGGTTTTTAAGGTCTATATCCCGGTGCGCGGTGTTAAAATCGCCGCAGATAATCACTTTCTGCCCATCTTGCACCCGGCGGTTGCAGACTGCCATCAGTTCTTCATAAAAGTCCAGCTTGTACTGGAGGCGATCGTCTCCCATCTGACCGTTGGGGAAATAGACGTTAAAGAGTACGAAGTTCTGGTGATCGCTCTCGATCACCCGGCCTTCACAGTCAAATCTCTCCACCCCCAGATGACACTGAACGTTCTGCGGCTTTTGCAGGGTGTAGGTGGCCACCCCGCTGTAGCCCTTTTTATCCGCCCAGTGCCAGTAGCTCTCGTAGGGTTCTATTCTGGTCAGTTCCTTTTCCAGCTGATCGGGCCGGGCCTTGGTTTCCTGCAGGCAGAGAACATCGGGCTGTTCGGATTTCACCCAGGAGACGAATCCCTTTTTATGAACCGCCCGAATGCCATTCACGTTCCATGAATAGATCTTCAGTTGTTTTCCCTCCCCAATAAATTCCCCGACTATTGATATTTAAGGGAGCTGCTCAACGATCTTGGCGGCGATGCCTTCCATGTCCGCAGAGGTGTATCTTTCAATATGTCCCCCGTCAATGAGCTTGTTTAGCTCCATATCCCAGGGCAGACGACCCAGGAAAGTCAACTGGGTTTCCGCGGCCACCACGGCGCCCTGGGTCTTGCCGAATATCTCCAAATGCTCCTGGCAGTGGGGGCAGACCGCGTAGCTCATGTTTTCGACTATTCCCAGTACCGGTATTTGCAGTTTGCGGGCCATTTTAATAGTCTTTTTAACCACCATAAAAGCCAGATCCTGAGGCGATGACACGATGACGATGCCTTTGACCGGAAGGCTTTGCATAACCGTTAGGGGCACATCACCGGTTCCTGGCGGCAGGTCGACGATCAGATAGTCTAGTTCGCGCCAATCGGTTTCTCCCCAGAACTGGTTTACCGCTCCGGCCAGCATCGGTCCCCGCCAGATTACCGGGTCGTCTTCATTGGGTAAAAAGAAGTTAATTGACATCAGTTTTATGCCCAGGTGGGTAACCGCAGGCAGCAGGCCGTAGTCGCTGGCTTGCAGCTTATGGCCTTGCAGTCCAAAAATCCTGGGTTGACTGGGGCCGGTTATATCGGCGTCCATAACGCCCACCTTGTGCCCCTGGCGGGCCAGGCTGCTGGCTAAAAGACCGGTAACCGATGATTTGCCAACCCCTCCTTTGCCGCTCATAACGACGATAACATTGCGGATATTGTTAAATACTCCGTAGAGGCTCTTTTGCGTGTTGCTGCATTCGCTGGCTTCCACGTTGCATCCTTCTTTAGAAGGACAGCTGTTGCACTGATCTGACATGATAACGCTCCTTTCTAGCTAATACGGTATTATTATACATTAAATCGATTTTTCAGAGTACATTAGAGGACTTATCCAATCCGCCGCGATATCTTCATACTGGCTTATGTTGAAATGGAATTGGCCTTTTCAATAACCCTGATCAGGTTCTGGCGAAAGCGGCGGTTGTCTTCGCTGATCCGCTTTTTGGGATTGGTGGTCCTGAAACCTGCCCGTCGGGCTTTGGCGTTGATATGCCTTTGCATCAAAAGCGAATCGATCTTGTCTTCTTCATAGATCCAGCCGTTGGGATGAATAGCCCGGCTGTGTTTGGCCATAACCATGCAGGCCAGTCCGTAGTCCTGGGTTACCACTATATCCCCGCTTCGGGCCAGGTTGGCCAGGGCCAGGTCAACCGCCTGGCTGCCTCCATCGACCCTCACTATTTGGCCCAGGCGGCTTTCCAACTGATGGTGGGGATTTACCACCAGAATCAAGTCCAGGTGGTAATCAGCAGCGACTTCCTCCACGATAACCTTGACCGGACAGGCATCGGCATCTACCAGTATTCGTAAGACCTCCCCTATCAAAGTTCCAGCACCTTCATTTGCAGAATCGGGTCCAAAACCCGGCGGGCCTTGATTCCCTCCATTTCGAGAATAATGCCTTCAACCACCAGGTATACCTCGGTGTTGGCCCGCAGGCACCCGGTCAGGCTGAATTCCTCACGCCCGACTCCTGAATGCAGGTGCAGGGTGGGCTGTCCTTCTTCATCGCAGATCAAAGTCCCCATAGCCAGTATTTCCCTGCCGTCGTCAAAATTTACCCAGTTGGGCTCGGGTGGAACCACGCACTCCCGCGGGCCGGTAACTATATCGGCTTTCCGCAGTGCTCCCAGCAGCATTATAAAGCCGGTATTTATACCCTTTTTTTTGGACAAGCCAAGTATCTCCTGAATTAGATCATCACCGTGTTCGAACTTCACCAGGAAAGTGCGCCCCACTCTGCCTTCTTGAACTTTCATAAGTCCGCCCTCTTCCAACTTAATTCTTAAAAAGAGAATCCCTCTGGCAATATTATACCCTTCATGTCAGTTTTTGCTTATAAAAATAACCAGTACTCTGTTAACCCTAAAAGTTTAGTTTCCGCCGAGATAAATTTTTGCAGGGAGAGGCGGAGGGCGGCTCCTTGGCATCCTGCCACCGCCGCATTAGCCCGTCCGTGGGCGTCAAATGAGTAATACTGGACGTATTGCGATTGACGACAACGAAGCCCTGCGGAAATTTGGCCAGTGGTAACTAAATTTTTAGGGTTAACAGAGTACTAGACTGCAAAGCAGGAGTAGGTTTTTGTTAGGAGTTGGTGTAAGCTGTTTATCAGGAGTTCGTATATATAAGTGAAGTGTTGGGGAGCTGATATCTTGTTAAGCGATGAAATACTCGCCCGCCAGGCGCTGCAGGGCGAAGCGGCTGCTTTTGAGGAGCTGGTGGACCGTTATAAGAATTCGGTTTTTGCCATAGTATATCGCATTCTCGGTCAGTACCAGGAAGCTGAAGATATCACCCAGGATGTTTTCATATCCGTATACCAAAAACTTTATCAATTTGATCCCAACAAGAAATTCCGCCCCTGGATTCAGCGCATCGCGGTTAACGCCAGTATAACGGCCCTGCGCAAGAAAAAGAAAATCGTAAACTTGAGCTTCGACGAGGGTTTGGGCAAGGATATAGATCCCTACCTGCCTGCTCACATACCCGATCCCCAAACCGAGTTTGAGAAAAGTGAGTTGAGGCAGGAAATAAACAACGCTCTGTTATCCTTAAACGAAGGATACCGGGTCCTTATCATCCTGCGCTATCAGATGGACCTGGATAACAAGGAAATAGCCGATATTTTAGGAGTCAGCCGGGAAAATGTGGAGGTCCGGCTGCACCGGGCCAGGAAAGCACTGCGGCGTATTGTTATCCAACAATGGAGTGAAAGGGGGAATAGCCATGAATTGCCAGCAAGCCAATAGGCACATTTGGGATTATTGTGACAACAAGCTATCCCCTGAGCTTGGCGCCGCCGTCGAAAGCCACTGCCGGGAATGCCCGCAGTGCAACAAGCACCTGCAATTAACAGCCCTGGAAAACGAAGCCTTGAAAAACACATCCGAACTGCCCCGGCTGTCTTCCGGGTTTACCGCCCGGGTAATGAAGAACCTGCCGGAACAGGATTTTGCTTCAGGCAAAAAAACGGTCGTAAGCCGCCTGCGCGGCCTGTCCGGCCGTCAACGCCGGATGGCCGCTTCAACCGCCCTACTGGGAATTATTCTGGTGCTGCTCGTTCTTCCGGGCCTCAACCACACAGGAATAATTAATTTTACCCAGCAGTCGGTCGCGCCAACCACACCCAACCAGCCAGTCGAGCAAAGAGATACAGTCGATCTAGGTAGAGCTGCCGTCATCAATTATGGAACTATGTCTATGGATGCCGCACCGTCTGAAGATAAAAAGGAGCTAACTAATTCTGAAAATTCCCCCCAGGACCTTGACCCTTCTCCTCCTCCCACCGCCTATTCCACTGATAGTTCATCCGTCAGCCGGGGAACCACCGTGAGCGAAAGCAGTCCGGGTTCGGCAGAAGCTCCCTATAACGTCAGCCTGCCAGGCACCTACACCCTGGTCAATATAAGCAGCGGGTCCGACAACAGCCTGATTTATAATTTCGCCCAGGATAAAACCGATATTGTGGTTGATGTAATTGTCAGCCGGGTGGAAAGCTATAAGGTCGCAGGCGGACAATTGGCGGCCCCGTCCCCCAGCGCCGCTCCTGATACCAATAAGGCTGCCGCCAAAGCGTCGCGGGATCAGACTGCCAACAGCGAGATCAGCTGGACGGTGACGTCCGGGAATGCTGCGTACCGCTTAACCCTTAACGGAAACCTCAGCCCCCAGGAACTGGCTTTACTGGCCAGTTCTATAGGCTTTTCAGTTAAATAGATCAACCGGTTTTGAAACAGGGGGACGGAGATTTTGTTGCATTGTAAATGCAACAAAATCTCCGTCCCCCTGTTTCATTTTATCGCAGTTATTTTACCAGGGCGGATATACCGCGGAATTCCGGGCTGCTGGCATCGATCAGCAGGTCAAACAGCACGGTTTCGGTGTTGGTAACCACGGCTCCGGCTTCCTGCATCAAGGACAGTCCATTCTGAAAGTTCTCCTTAAACCTGGAACATACCGCATCCATGACCACATGCACGTTGTAGCCCTGTTCCGCCAGGTCCCGGGTGGTCTGGAAGACGCAAACGTGGGTTTCACTGCCGGTAATCAGCACGGTTTTTCGCCCGATTTTCTTCAGAAGGTCTGCCACCTCCGGAGTTAAAGCTGAGAAACGGGTTTTTTCCAGGCGGTGGCAGTCTGCTGGCAGCTTGCTTTTTATTTCATCTACCGTTGACCCCAACCCCCGGGGATATTGCTCGGTGAGTATCACCGGGATATCAAACATCCTGGCCGCGTCTATTAAAATGCCATTATTTTTATATATTTTGGCCTTCTCAGACATGGCTGCCATCAGTTTTTCCTGCAGATCAATAATCATTAAGACCGTATCCTCTTTCTCCAGGCGATATCTGTTCATCTATAATCCTCCTCCATGCATTAAAGTTATCAATATTATACCGAACTTTGGGTATTAACAACACAATTCTTCGAAATGTTTTCCATTATTTTCCTAATTAGCTATTGCCATTATACCCACGATTTGTTACCCTTTAATTAAACCTTCTATTGTCTCCTTGAACAAAACTGGAGCGGACCTTCGGGTTCGCTCTTTTCTTTTCTGAAACAAATCTGTCTTTGTCCTGACCGGTACTGGAGTGGTATAGTGATAGTTAGACGGGAAAGGGGGCTTTACCATGCTGGAAGACAAAATATTTCGCCTTTGCGACAGAGATGCCGACATTCTGGGAAGCAGCAATGCATTCAAGTCCTCTGTCCTGGTTCCCTTAACCCAAATTGATGATGAATGGTGCCTTTTATTTCAAAAACGTTCTTCTTCTATAGATAGACAGCCCGGAGAAATATGCTTTCCCGGCGGAGCACTGGAGGAAAGCGATCCCGGTCCCCGTTATGCCGCCATACGGGAGGGCTGTGAGGAGCTGGGCTTATTCCCCGAAGATATCAGCGTTATTGCTGACCTGGATGTCTTCGTCAGTCCCTTTAATATGATAATTCGTCCCTATCTGGCCATTATTCATCACCCGGAAAAGATCACTATCGACCCTGCTGAAGTTGCGAGCATTTTTTATGTTCCACTGCAATGGCTGCTGGAGCACCAGCCCCTGGAGACTTCCAACGGCATCGCCATGACCTGGCCCGAGGATTTTCCGGTCCATCTCATTCCCCACGGCAAGAATTACCCGTACCGGCATACCGTCTACCCCCAGTATTTTTACCTGTGGAAGGAAGAGGTGATCTGGGGTTTAACCGCCCGCATTCTCACCCACTTCCTGGACTTGATACGTTAGACGGCTATTCCAGCACCTCAATGCTGTCGCCGGCCGCAATCCAGCCGCCCTCTAAAACCCTGGCGAATATTCCCTCCAGGGGCATCACGCAGGTCCCCACCTGTTTTTTTATAGCACAGCCCTGGTTGTGGCATTCCTTTCCGATCTGGGTTACTTCCAGGAGAACTTCTCCAGCCTTTAGACGGGTGCCTATGGGCAGCCGTGACACTTCGATCCCTTCAAGGGTAATATTTTCGGCAAAGTCGCCAAAGTCCACATCCGCACCCAGGGCTCTCATCTTGTCAACACTGGTCTGCGAGAGCAGGCTCACCTGGCGGTGCCACTGGCCGCTATGGGCGTCCAATTCAATGCCATAGTTGGCTTTTATCAGAGCTTTGCCAACATTCTGTTTCTTTTCGCCGCGTTTGGCGGAAATGTTTACTGCCAGTACGGTTCCGTTTTCAGCCATGTCATCTACTCCTTGCTGTTGATTGTAAGCGTTTAAATAAAATGTCTTAAGTCTGTGCTTGCTTTAAAGACTAGTATTATTATAACTTAAATATAATAAGAGACACCTGGCAACCGATTTTTAAGTAAAGGAGTGATTCCATGCCTGATTATGCCCGTCTGGATCATCCCGTTTTACAACAGCTTCTCTTTTATCCGCGCAATGATCACGACCAGGCCCCTCCCGGTGCGTTTGATTATCCCGTACCGGTTGATGAGGGAGTACACATCGTCTGCCGCTTTTATACCGGCCAGGAAAGCTGGCCCTGGTTGATTTATTTCCACGGCAACGGCGAGGTGGCCTGTGATTATGATTACATAGCCCCCTTTTATACCGCCCGCCGCATGAACCTGGTGGTGGCCGATTACCGGGGATATGGGAGCAGCAGCGGCCAGCCCGGGTTTGCCCACTTGATAAACGACGCCCATATTATATTTAAGGCCCTCACCGATGAGATCAAGCGCCGCTCCCCATCATCGCCGCTCCTTATTATGGGCCGTTCCCTGGGAAGCACCAGCGCCCTGGAACTGGCGTACAGTCACCAGAATGATATTAAAGGGTTGATTATCGAAAGCGGCTTCACTTCGGTAACCCGCCTGGTTAAACATCTGGGACTGCCTGCCCCCGGTATTGATCTTGCTACCCTGGAAAACCAGTGTCTGGATATGATCGCCGCTATTAAATGCCCATGTTTGATAATCCATGGCGAGTATGACAACCTGGTGCCGGTTGGGGAAGGGCAAATAATTATGGAAACCCTGCCCGGACCTGATAAAAACTTCGTTTTGATACCGGGCGCAGGCCATAATGATGTTATATTTGCCCGACCTGAATTGTATTTTTCAGCTATAGAAGACTTTGTTTACCGGGGGCTTGTCCCAAAAAAATGAAAAGGGGGCTACACTTTGCTACTGTCAGGAAGAGCGTCTATTACCGGAATCAGTGAACTCCCCCCGCAAAAAGACGGTCGGGGCTTAAGAACCCTGGATCTCCTGGCACAGGCTGCCCGCCTGGCTATTCAGGATGCCGGTCTTCGAAAATCGGACATTGATGGTCTGTTGGTTGCTCCTCCCTCTGAGGACACCGCTTTCATGTGGCCGGCTCAAGTGGCCGAATATCTGCAGATCTTCCCCGCCTCCCTCAATATGGTTGAACTGGGCGGAGCCAGCGCGGTAGGCTGCGTCAACCGGGCGGCTCTGCTGGTGGCCGCCGGAATCTGCCGCTACTGCCTCTGTTTGAGCGGCGGAGTCTGGGGCACCGGGGTATTTAACGACCGGGCAGGCAAATCCGCGGTCATGTCCGGCGCGGAGCTGGAATACGAACTGCCCTACGGCCCCATGGGATTTAATTCAGGATATGCCCTGGCCGCCCGTCGCCATATGCACGAGTATGGCACTACTCCGGAACAACTGGCCAAAATTGCCGTTGACCAGCGCCGGAGCGCTCTTTTCAATCCACTGGCCCTTTTCAACCAATCGGCCCTGACGATTGAAGAGGTGCTGGCATCACCCGTAATTGTCGATCCCATTCACCTGCTGGAAATAGTTCGTCCCTGCAGCGGAGCGGCCGCGGTTGTGGTCAGCCGGACCGAAGCGGCTCCAGACACTCCCCAACCTCGAGTTGCAATTCTCGGAATGGGAGAAGCCTGCACCCACAATTCCATCGTCTATGCCCCCGGCCTGACCGCTACGCCAATTGCGCTTTCGGCCCAAAAAGCCTTTGCCATGGCAGATGTTAAGCCTGGCGATATCGACCTGGTTTCCCTCTACGACTGCTACACCATCACCGTATTGCTTACCCTGGAAGATGCCGGCTTTTGCCCCCGGGGTGAGGGCGGCCACTTTGTCGAGAGCACCGACCTCAGTTTTCGGGGCGCTCTGCCCTGCAACACCCATGGCGGCCAGCTGTCATGCGGTCAAGCCTCCTATGCCGGAGGCATGTCTCATGTAATAGAAGCAGTGCGCCAGCTGAGAGGGCAGGCCGGAGAACGCCAGGTTGAAGGCCACCGTCTGGCTTTTGTCAATGGCAACGGGGGAGTTTTGAGCACCCAGTCCAGTCTGGTATTGGGAGGTGACTAATATGCCTGAGAACTATAGCGACTTTTTCAAGGAGAAATGCAGCCAGGGCGAATTGTGGCTGCCTTACTGCCCACACTGCCAAAAAGCGTTTTTTTACCCCCGAGGGCATTGTCCCTTCTGCCTGGAAGAAGGCTGGCAATGGATGCCTGCTTCCGGCCGGGGGAAGGTCTATTCCTACACCATAGTCAGGGTGAGCGCCCTGGATGAATTTAAAGAAGCAACCCCTTATGTCTATGCCCTTATCGACCTGGAAGAAGGCGTTCGCCTGGCCAGCAATGTAGTAAACTGCCCGGAGGAACTCCTGCAGCCTGACCTGCCGGTAAAACTTACCTGGGTTGAAAGGGAGGGCCGCCGGCTCCCGGTCTTTACGCCGGTGGAAGGGAATTGAAAAACACCCGGCATATTTTTTTAAAGGATACTTTAACCCGCAGCTCACTTCCCGCATAGGATGGATGGGAGGGAGATTTATAAATGCTCTACACGGTGCAGGCCGGGGACACCCTTGACCAGATAGCCGGGCGTTTCGGGACAACGATAGAGTCCATCATGAATGCCAATGTTATTTGCCACCCCGCTCTGCTTTTCACCGGTCAGGTCTTGATCATTCCCAACCGGGATCTGGCTTTGCCCAAATCAGGCGGTGGTCCTTACTACCTGGTTTTACCTGAAGATACTCTGCACTGCCTGGCCGGACAGTTCAACACCAGCATCTCGGTTCTGATCGATAACAATCAGCTCAAAAATCCAGATTCCATTTATGCTTACACTGATCTACTGGTTATTCCAGCCCGGCCCGATATCTTGAGGCTGCAGACCAGCTGGCAGAGCACACCGGCCGCCGACTGCACCGTGTTTGAGCCGCAGCGCCACGGCATTTACTACATTGGCAGCTTTTTATGGGCAGCATTTGGTCTTAAAGCCCTCCCTCCCCTTTTAACATTGCTCGAACATCCCTGTCCGGTGGTGCGCTATTACACCGTTTTAAGCCTGGGGCGTATAGCCCGCGATTGCAACGGCAGGGTAAAAAGGGCTCTGAAGCTGCATTATAATGATCCTGATCCTGCAACAGCCGGTCTGGCCTGCCTGGCTTTACGCCGTCTGCGTCTAGCCGAGCGCGGCTATCGCCGCACCCGCCTTTTGACTGGTGATAATGTGCTGGTCCAGGATATCAATTTTCCCGTCCTAGCGGCCAGCCCTTTGGCTTCAGGCAGTGAATTGATCGTTTTGTGTTGGCACATACCCAGCCCCACCGGGGAAGAAGGTCCTCGGGGGGGAGTGCTGATCTATGATCAAGTGCAGGTGATCGACTCAGGAAGGACAGGGTTTTTAGCTCGAAGAGGAGATGCAGAAGTCTCCTTTATGTAGTCTTGAATGAAATCTAAGCAAGCTGGTATTGCTTGAACCGCCCGGAATACACCTCGGAAGCCTGTTTAAAATCCCCATCTAAATGACAATAGGCAGGATAAGATTAATCCTGCCTATTGCTAACTTATTAAGTATTTAGCACGAAGTCACACCTTAGTCTACTTGTTCCATAACATATAATCTATATCCTGCCAAATTGCCACTGGCGTTTGGCTACTCCTGGGATAATACATCAAGCCTGGTCAGTACCCAATCAAAATCGCCATTGCTTACCACGCTGTTGCAGTATTCACATTCCCCGGAAGCGTTGATGCTCACATTGGCTCCGCAGTTGGGGCAGGTGGTTACCGTTGTGCTTTCAGCCAGCCTGGTAACGACCCCTTTTCGGCGGCTCATGGCCAATTCGTATTCCATGGTAATTTCCCGTTTAGGATCACCTTCAATGACTTTTCCCGTTTCGTCATTGACAATATAATCCTTTAACCGCACCCTCATGTAGACATCGAGCGTTTCAGTAGACCCGTTGTCGTGATAATCAGTAATTTCCGTCCGCAATACAGCTATTTCGTCAACTACATTGGTAGTTTTGCTGTCTATAAACTCCTGCAGCTGCCGGGCATGGGTGTTGAAGAGTTCATCGGATTCAAACGGTCTGACTTTCTTCCAGTCTTTGGCCTGCCAGGCCTCTTGCAGCTGGATGAACATATTATTTACCCGGGACATAAACATATCTTCCGAAAAATTGGGATCGCGGCTGCGCAGGTCAGCCAGGGCGGACCGCAGATAAGAAGTATCTCTGGTCGCGGCTTCCTGATAGGATTCCTGGTACGGCTCCTCGTAATACCCTTCATCCATTCCGCCGCCTTTTTTACGCATTACAAAGTAGAGGATGATTGCAATTACTATGATTATCCCCAGCAGAGATGGATGGCTTAAGAGGCTGCCGATCAACAGACCGGTGAAAAAGCCGCCGCCTGACGAGCCGGAAGAACCTCTCGAACTGGTGGACTTGGAGTGGGAAACGCTGTTGCCCACCGCCGCATCGGCGACATTTACAATTACAAACGAGCACAGGACCAAACAGGCCACGCATATTAAAAGAACCTTACGGTGTTTCCTCAAGGAGTTCATCCTTGCTCCTCCTTATTTTTTATTGCAACCCGACCGGAAATCCGGCTAATTTTGAGATAATACATCCATTCTAGTGAGAACCCAGTCAAAATCGCCGTTGCTCACAACGCTGTTGCAGTATTCGCATTCACCGGAAGCGTTTATACTGACATTGGCTCCGCAATTGGGACAGGTGCTGACCACCGTATTTTGTGCCAACCGGGTGGTAACACCCTTCTTCCGGGACATCGCCAGTTCATATTCCATGAAGTACTCCCGGTTCGGATCGCCCTCCACCACTTTACCGGTATTGTCGTCAACAATATAATCCTTGTAGCGGCACCTCATGTACACATCCAGGGTTTCGGTAGCCCCGTTGTCATGGTAATCGCTTATTTCGGTACGCAGTATGGCAATCTCATCAACCACGTTGGTGGTATGGCTGTCGATCAGCTCCTGCAGCTGGCGGGCGTGGGTGTTGAACAGCTCATCGGATTCAAAGGGCCGCACTTTCTTCCAGTCTTTGGCCTGCCAGGCCTCCTGCAGCTGAACGAACATGTTGTTTATCCGGGAAATAAACATATCTTCCGAAAAGTTAGGATCCCGCTCTCTTAACTCGGCCAAAGCCTGCCTCAGATAAGCCGGGTCCTTTCCCACCGCTACTGCCGCAGATTCTTGTTGGACTGGCATTTCTGGCATCCCGCCGCCTTTTCTCTTTATAAACATAATGACCAGGATAATTATTATGACGATTATGACGAACGGTATGATAAACAAGGCAGCGAAAAAGCCTCCCACTGATGACCCGCCACTGGTATAGCCGCTGCTGCTCGTGGAAGAACTTGATGAACTCGATTTTGAAGAACTCGAAGAGCTTGATTTCGAGCCGCTGCTGGAAGAACTGGACGAATGGCTGGTGCTGTGGCCTACGGCTGCATCAACTACATGAACATAGGCAAAAGTGCATAGGACCATACAGGCCATGCACAACAACAATCCCTTGCTGAATCTCCTTAAGGAGAACATTACACCGCCTCCTTATAATTTGGTTCCGCAATTGCTGCAGAATGCCGCACTGCCATCAGTTTTGGTTCCGCATTGGCTGCAGAATTTAGCCTGCGGGGTCGGCTCGGGCACTACCACCTTGGCCCCACAGTTGCTGCAGAATTTGGCGTCTGCCGCCAACCCCAAACCGCATCCGGCGCAAACAATTGCTGCCGCTGGTGGTGCAGCCGGCGCCTGAGGAGCCGCTGGGGCCTGCTGCTGGCCGGGCTGACCCAGTGGAGCGCCGCCCATGGCTCCCTGACTTTGGCCCATGGTCTGGGCGAACACCTGCCCCATGGCCAGACCGGCGCCCATGCCCATCCCGGCTTGCATCATTCCTCCCCCGCCTTCATTGGCCGCCGCCGTTTCCATGACGTCAAGCTGCCGTACCCGGCTGTAGTTGTCCATACCGCCCATCATATTGATCCTGGTGCGTTCGTTTAACATGGCCTGGATCTCTTCCGGCAAAGATATATTGGATATGGTTAAAATGGTCATTTCTATGCCCAGGTTGGCAAAGCTCTCTTTTACCGCTGCTTTGACCGCTTCATTGATTATGTTGTAATTGGCGGCCAGTTCAGCGACGGTAACTTTTTGTTGGGCCAGGATGGGAGCAAAATTAGTTACAATGAATTCCTTGAGCTGATCCCTCAGAGTGTCTATTTTGTAAACCTGGTTGGTGCTGGAAACCGTGCTTACAAATATCTTGGGATCGGTCACCGCAAAGCCAAAGCTGCCAAAGGCGCGCAGTTGGACCTGCTCAAATTTGGGGTCGGAAACCAGAATAGGGTGGGGAGTTCCCCACTTTTGATCCAGGATCTGTTTGGTGTTTACGAAGTAGACGTCGGCTTTAAAGGGGGATTTAAAGCCATAGGCCCATCCCTTTAAATCGCCCAGGATGGGCAGGTTCTGAGTGTTTAAGGGGTGGGTTCCATCCCGGAATACATCGGCGATCTGACCCTCATTGACAAACACCGCTGCCTGCCCGGGCCGGACCACCAGTTTGCCGCCGTTTTGAATTTCGTTGTCCTGCATGGGGAACTTGTAGACCAGGGTGTCCTGGGTATTGTCCTCCCATTCGATGATATCCAGGAATTGTTTAGAGATAAAATCAAAAACGCCCAATGTTTTATTCTCCTTTCTCCCTTGAGATTATAAATTTCACGTGAGTCAGGGGTTACTAATACCATTATCGGTCGAAAAATCAGTTTTGTTAATACCCCCCGTCTAACTTTGACTAATGCTAAGACCCCAGTAATTAAACATCATGCTTCCTCTTTATTTATATGCATAAAGGACTCTGTTTCTTTCTACCCTTGCTATTATATCAACGCCGGTTTCTATATCCCGGATTCGGCCCACAGGCGGGAAAGACGACGTCTGAATCTTCCGGCCAACCTGGTATTTCAAATTAGCTCCTCTTGCATCCGGCGCCGTTTATGGTTGTCTTTTAGAAACATCACCAAGGTTCTTTTCTGTTTTTACGTTTTATAGTTCTTATAACCCTGATGTAAAGCAGGTGTTTAACAGAATTTGGAGAAGTCCTTAGGCAGAAGGAGGTGCCCCTTAATGGATTTACTTCAATCGATAACTGGGCCCTATTTTTTAACAGGTTACATTTTGTATTTAATCGTGTTGACATTTATAGCCAGAGCGGTTTTTTTTGCATCCGGAACGCCTGCCGAATCGCTTACCGGACTGGATATGATAAGTATAGCCTATTTAAAGGGGGGACCACGCGGAGTCATCCAGACCGTCTTTTTCGATCTCTGGAACCGTGAATACCTGGACCTTACCCCCCGCGGCCAGGTTGTAATAAAGAACAGTCAGGTCCATTTGAACGCGCTTGAAGCAACTGTCTCCCAGGAGCTATTGTCCTATACTTCGGCATCAATCGCCATGCGCAAACCCACGTCAGCAACCTTGCAGAATCTAGCACCCTATTTGGATCCTATCGCCCGCAACCTGGAGAGCCACGGCCTGTTGATGAGTGGGGAGGCCCGAAGCCGCCAGCGGTCTCTAAAATATCTATTTCTTTGTCTGGGGCTTCTGCCCGGCCTGCTTAAGGCCTATCTCGGATTTTCCAATAACCTACCCAGCGCGTTTCTGGTTTTAACTTTGATTGTTTATACAATTGTGGTTTTTATCCTGATGCGGGCCAGAAAAGGCCCAACCACGCAAGCACGGCAGTACATTCAGGGTCTGGCCAGTCAATACAACCCGGAATTATCGTTGGTGAAGGCCGGACAGAGACCCAACATCAACCCGGCCGTTTTAGCCGCCATATTCGGGGTAGGCGCCCTTACTGTAGCCTATAGCCCTTTGATGAATCTCTTTCCCGGCAGTTCTTCCGCTGCCTATGGGTGTACATCCAGCTGGAGCAGCTCCGGTTGTTCTAGCAACTCGGGGTGTTCGAACAGTTCCGGCTGTTCCGGTAGTTCTGGTTGTTCTGGTAGCTCCGGTTGCGGAGGAGGGGGTTGTGGAGGCTGCGGGGGCAGCTGAGGGATGAGGAAGAATCTATATGTTCTTGAAAAGGCAGAACTATCCGGCTCTAATCCAATTCTTCAATGAATTTTTTATAAGAGCCTATCTGCCTCTGGATTCTATCGGCTAAAAAACTGCTGGCCCCGCCCAGTACCTTCAGTATCAATTCGGCTTCCTCCAGGTAGTTGATCTTTTTATCCCTGGTCCAAAAAGCGGGCGGTCTTTGCAGGTTGACTATTCGATCCGATAATTTGACCATCCAAACTTCACAGGGCTGCCTGGTTATCCTGTCCAGGCTGTCTTTCATACGCATTTCTTTGGGCAAGGCATTGTTTTTGGTCAAAGCCTGAACCCCGTCCGCTACCTCTTCGCCAAATTGACTCTTCAGCTCCTGGTAGCCAATTCCCGCGTCTTCAATGCTGTCATGCAGAAGGGCGCATTGAATCAATAGAGCAGCATCCAGTTTGGATTGGCCACTGCTGCAGAGCGCGGCCATGGCCTCCTGGGCCACTTCAGCCAGGTGGACTACATAGGAGTAGGGCTGGCCCGGCACTTTTTGTTCTCCATGAATGACGGCCGCATAGTTCATAGCCTGGAGGTATTTATCTTGATCCCACATTTGATGAGCCTCCCGTCATTCCTGGTCCGCCACCAGGGCATAAGCCCTTTTTCTGTCGAGTTTGTCGATCAAATTATATAAAAACCATATTTCTTTATGATATTTGTTTTCGTTGAAGTCGCCGTAAAAATTGTACAAGAACTGTTTCAATTCATCGATCGTAACCCGGGCCACCCAGGCTTTCTGGTCAGTCTGTTTGCCCTTTAAAATCCCTTTCTTTATATAATCAATTACACTTCTTAAGGGTTCCTTATCGTTGGCCGGAGGAAAAAACGGGCTGATGGGGCGCGGAACGTTGCGTGACCACTCACCGAGCTCCCAGGAAAATTGAGGATCATCCAATTCTGCTATATACACGTCAAAAAACGGCAACCATATCCCATCCTTTCACGTTTCAAGTCTTTCGATATCCCCAGACTATACTTTAACCGCTGATAGGTTTCTCATGCCTTAAATATCAATATTTTAAAGAATAATGTCATTTTTAAGGAGCAATATGCTTAAAAACACTAACCGGGGTTCTCATGCAACACCGTCTCTTGTTTTTGCGGGGATGAAAATAATTTTGGCAGGTCTTAAGGAAAAAGTAAAGGGTTTCTTTGCCTTGAATTCCAGCACTTTATCTATACCGGTCATGGTAATCTTGAACGTTAGGGGTGAAAAGATAGCAGGTTTTATCGTTTTTGCCGTTTGGGAAAAAACCCGGGTTCATGCGCAAACCAACGACAGCGGCGTTTAAACTGCATTTTAATCCCCACCATGGAAACGGTGTTTCAAAGCTGCTATTGTTCAATTTTAAAAGTACGGTTTATAAAGCGGTGAAAACTATGTGGAAAACCGGCTTTGGTATGATGCAGGTATACGCAGGAGTTTTCGTAATCGAGGTCGAGCTGCCGGGCCAGGTTTAAAACCTCTTCATTGGCCGCTCCTTGCTGGAACCAAACATGCTCTAACCCTTGGGCCTTGCAGACCGGCAAAAGTTCCAATGTAACACGGGGGTTGGTGAAAAAGAGCACCGCTTCGGAAGCAGGCAGAGACTCTATACTGTTATAGCATTTCTGACTCTCAACCTGTTCAAGTGCCGGATTTACCGGATATATCTCATATCCTTGTTCCCTCAAGAATTTAAATACTCCCCGGCTGAATGACTTGGGATTGCCGGATAAACCGATGAATGCCAGTCTTTTATACCTGTTAAAGAAGTCCTTCATATTAAAAACCGCCTCCTTAACTTAAAAACCCTATGTTTCCGCACTAGCTGCCTACCGTATAATATAACACCGCCTTTCGCTGCCCTTATTGTACCACAATTACCAATTGCTACTCCTTTCCCCTTTTATTCAACCCGGGTGCCTGGCAGGAGGAATTGGCTTTTACGGAAAAGAATTCTCTAAAGATAGGTAGTCGCAATAGATGTTGTTAAAAACCGGCCCCTATGTTTCGAGGTCTTAAATCCAAACCGGTTGTCAGGAAGGGGAGTTTTGAATGAAAGCCAAACGATGGCTTATAGCAGTGATTGCCGTATGCTGCCTGACGGTATCCGTCTGGGCGCTCAACGGAAAAAAGATCAACCCACCACCTGCCCCGACCACGCCCGCTCTTAATACGGTGGCATCCTCCCAGGAGGTCAAGGTGCACTTTATAGACGTAGGCCAGGCTGACAGCATCTACCTGCAGCTCCCCGAGCATGTGGACATTCTAGTCGACGCAGGCAATGTTCAGGACGGCCAAGGGGTAGTTAAATATCTCCAAGAACAGGGTGTTGATGATCTGGATTTACTCATCGCCACCCATCCTCATGAAGACCATATTGGTGGCATTCCCGAGATTCTCAAGGCCTTTACGGTAAAAGAGATCATTGACAGCGGTAAAGTAAGCTCCAGTAAAACCTATAAAAATTATGCCAATCAAGCCCGGCTGGAAGGCTGTCCGTGGGAACACGACGCCTATCAATCATTCACCTGGGGCGGTACCAGCCTGCAGGTGCTTACCGGCGAGGACACCTGGAAGGAAGTCAACGATTACTCGGTGGTCATTCGTCTGGATTGTGGTGCTATCGAATTTCTTCTGGCCGGGGACGCTGAAAAGGGTGCTGAAGGGCTCCTTTCCGGCGATATTAACGCGGATATACTGAAGGTGGGGCATCATGGCGGCTCTTCGTCGAGCAGTCAGCCCTTCTTGGAACGGGTCAACCCCAAGATTGCTGTAATAAGTGTTGGCAAAACCAATACCTACGGCCACCCGTCTCCCGATACACTGAAAAGGCTGCAACAAACCGGGCTCCAGATTTATCGGACGGATGTAAACGGCAGCATTGTAGTTTCAACTGACGGCCTGGCATATTCGGTAATGACCGCCCGGTAATGCTTTTTCAAAACCGAACTGGTGCATTTTATTACGCTATTGTCCTTCCTATCATAAATCTTTATTGCTTCTTCTAGCTTCTCAGCCAGACCATCCGGGCTGATTAAGGAGCGAAAATGCAGCCAGAAAATAAATTAAGGGAGGATTTCCTCCCTCTTGTTTGCAGATGGTGCGGTAGAAAGGACTTGAACCTTCACCTGCTTGCACAGACATGGACCTGAACCATGCGCGTCTGCCGATTCCGCCACTACCGCACGCCGGTTGCATCAGCAATTGAAATTATAGTATAAGCCACTCCGGGTTGTCAAGATAATCAGCCATTAAAATCATCTCTGTAAATAACAGCTTCCCGTTATTTGCATGAGGTATTGTATTTACTTCCGGTAAACCAGGTTGGTTGCAGGAGCAAACGGTAATAAAATGCTTAAAACCCAATTTTTTTGCCGAAAAGAGTTTAATGCGAAGGGATTTTATGCGATATTATTATTAGTGGATCTGAAAGGATGAGGTAGAATTAATGCTGGGTATTATGGCCGCCGATCTGGAATCCCTCCACATTCTCAGCTCCGATGATATAGTTCGTTTTAGGAACTATATAGCGGAAAAATATCCCCTCCAAAGTGCAGCCAGTCGGGCCCAAATCCTGGCCAACGCCATCCATCGCGTTATTGATAAAGAACTTCAGGTCTTCTCCGGCTTGTTCAAAAGCTCCCTCCGTACGGCTGTACTCGATTTAGCCGTAAGCAGAAGCGTCTTTCAGGTCAGGGGCGATGACATCTTTTATACGGCTTTGCGTTTGGCCGGTTTTGCCAAAGATTCTCTATTTGCATTATCCTCCTGGATAAAGACCCGTTTGGGCCAAGTAGTATCCATTGCGGCTCTGCAGCAAATGGTCCTGCAACTTCGTCAACGGGCCTTTAGCAACCTTGCTAAAGCCTTCCTGCCGGCCTACCGGGCTAAAACCGCCCAACCATCGTCAGCGCCGCTGTGGTACAGCCCTTCGGCGGTGCTGACCAGCTTACAGGATAACGTGGATGTGAGAAGAACACTTTCCAACTTGTCCAGTTTGAGAATTCCGGCGCCCTTTGGGGAGTTCTTCCTGCTTGACTACCTGAAACAACTGCCCCAAAAGGCGGCCCATATAGAATGGCCTCCTTTAAAGCAATACCTGGAAAAGGCCTGGGCATGTACCTTAAGCCTTCTAAAAAAAGGTCTGCAGCGTTTTGTTTTGCCCGCTGCCACAGCGTCGGTTTTGTGCCTGGCCGCAGGTTTGAGCATGGCCAGCTTAAGCAGCAGTGCCGAAGCCCATCCGTCAATAGCATCTATTACTCAGGTCCAAAGTGCCAAAGCCAGCCCGGTTATACCTTACGAACAGAGCCGAACCGCAACCGCTCCGGTATGGAATGAGCTTACCACCAGGGCTCCTGAAAAAACGCCCATTAAGCCAGCCACTCTTAATACCGCCAGGCCGGGCGAATCTTCCGGACAGCCGAGCACCGCTAAATCTACTTCGGCCAGCAAAGCCGCTTCACCGACAGCGCCTTCCAAAAGCGTCCCGAATCAACCTTCCCGGCCCAAAAGCGTTGCAGTTAGCAATAATACGGCTAAATCACTGGCCTACCATAGCGTTGATCAAAAGAAACTCAAGGCTTATCTCAAAGCCAAAAATTCACTGCTCGGCAATGAACCATATTTCTCCACTATCATATCGGTCAGCCATCAGCACAATCTCAATCCTCTGCTGCTGTTTGCTATAACCGGACAGGAGCAGTCTCTGGTTCCCAGGGACGACGGCGATGCCGCGCGCATTGCCAACAATCCCTTTAATGTCTTTGGAAGCTGGATTGAATACAACACCTCGATAAACGACTCGGCCAATATTGCGGCCAATACTATCATTTCCCTGAGCAAAGGCCGCCCGGCCAATGCCGATCCCCTGGCCTGGATCAATCGGAAATACGCCAGCGACCCCAACTGGTATAAAGGAGTATGGAGCTATTTACAGGAATTGGAGAGAGCGGTTAAATAGAAGCTCTACTTTGGGCTTGTCCATAATTTCCCTTGCCAAGTGTTTCTCTCTGCCAGGCGGCGATCGATTTGGTTCAGGACTTCCCATTTGTTTAGGCTCCACTGCGGTTCAAGTAAAGTTTGACGGGGACTGTCCCCGGTCAAGCGATGGATTACCATATTGGGCGGCAGTATCTCCAGGATGTCTACCACCAGTTCTACATATTCATCCCTGCTTAAGGTATCAAAAGGCTCTTGCTGGTAAAGACGGCCCAGCCCAGTGCCCTGCATAACGTGCAAGAGGTGCAGCTTGAGCCCATTCAGGGGCAGCCCGGCTGCCTTAAGAGCACTGGCCATCATATCATCCCGGCTTTCCCCGGGCAGGCCCAAAATTAAATGCACACAGCTCTCTATGCCCCGGGCCTTCAAGCGAGTCAGCGCATCAAGAAAGTTATCAAAGCTATAACCCAGGTTAAACCGCTCGGCACTCTTGCGGTGAATACTCTGCAGGCCCAGCTCCACCCAGAGATAGTGTTTCTCCCCCACTTCTTGTAAAACGTCCAGTACCTCTTCGGAAAGGCAATCCGGCCGGGTGGCAATGGCCAGGCCTACAACCCCCTCCCAATTCGTTGCCTGACGATAGAGCTTGCGCAGCCTGGCCGGTGGAGCATAGGTGTTGGTAAACGCCTGAAAATAAGCAATATACCCGGCCCTTGGCCACTTTTTGTGCATAAAGGCCTTTACTTCATGAAACTGCTCCTCAAGGCTGCTTCCCCGACGTCCGGCGAAATCGCCGGACCCCCTGGCACTGCAAAAAAGGCAGCCTGTGGTAGAGATGGTTCCATCGCGGTTGGGACAGCTAAAACCCGCATCCAGGGATACCTTGAACACTTTATGCCCGAATTTCTGGCGCAAAAAGTAATTCAAGCTCTGATAACGCTTGTCCCCCCACAATTGGATAGTTGTTTCTTCGCCTTCCACTGCTTTACCCCCCTGAAGATATGATATAATTCTTTCAAAATTACGTCGGCAGCGCAAGTTTTACCATACCGTAAGCAGTATAAATAAGCTACTATGGTTATTGAACAGTAAGACAAACTCTGGTGGGAAAAGTTCTTCTTGAGGAGGAAGTCGTTTGAAAGCTGAGCATAAGAAGGAATACCGTATTATCATTCTGATTTTCATAACATTACTGGTCATAGGGCTCTGGAGTTCAATGCATGACATGCCCGAATATGTCAAACAATCCAGTCAAGCAATAGTCCTGCCCCCCGAGGACTTTGTGGTTCAGACCAGTGGGGGCGCCATAATTCCAGGACGCAGCACCTTCCAGGAAGTGACTGCCCTGTTTCCCCAGGGAAATACACTGGGTATGAGCACGATTTACCGGCCGACCGGGCAGCCTTTCTTTTTTGAGTTTTCCAAAAAGGAAAACATACTGACCGTTGTTCAGATTGAAGCAAAGAGCCTGGCCACCGCCCGGGGCATCAATGTTGGAGACAGACTGGATAAGGTTATCGCCGTCTATGGAGAAAACTACTCCTCAACCACTATGGCCGGAGCCGGTCTGGTTGACATGAGCTACGGTCAGATCGATAAGATAATTTTTAAAATTGACAATCAAGTAGTAAGCAAGATTGTCGTTCAGCACCAGGTGGTCAAATAGCTTTCAGAATTAAATTCTATAGTGAAGGTCTATCCTTCCAGTTCCACCATTTAAGAAGCTCGGGTTCCGGCAGTTCAGTTGAGGCGTAATAAACCGCACAGCGAAAAACGTATAATAGGCAGCGGTCCAGCCTAACGCCCCGCTGGCAGCACAATTCATCATAGAGCTCCTGCGGGCTGCGCCCGGCCAGCTGGCCGGGATCCCGGATGCCCAGATCCCAGAGATCACCGGCTATGCTCTTGCCTATTCCAGGTATGCTGCGCAGGCCACGCAGAACAGTTTCCTTATCACTGTCAATCGTTTTCCCTGTCATTAGAGTTCTTTGAACAGGTTTACCATTTCAATAGCCGTTACCGCGGCATCAACGCCTTTGTTGCCGGCCTTGGTTCCAGCCCTTTCAATAGCCTGTTCTATAGTGTCGGCGGTGACCACTCCGTATACCACTGGAACTCCTGAATCCAGCCCTACATGGGCAATGCCCTTGGTGACCTCGGCTGACACGTACTCAAAGTGCGGTGTAGCCCCGCGAATTACGGCCCCCAGACACACAACCGCATCGTAGCCCTTTTTGGTCATTCGAGCCGCTGCCAGAGGCATTTCAAAAGCACCCGGCACCCAGGCAACTTCTATATCAGAGGGATTTACCCCGTGACGGGTCAGGGCGTCAACGCAGCCGGACAGCAATTTGTTGGTGATAAACTCGTTGAATCTGGACACCACTATGGCGATTTTTTGCCCATCCCCGATAAGTTTTCCTTCATAACTCTTTCCTACCATTAATGTCTGCCTCCTCGATAATTATGATGCTATTATAGGTTTACCAGCATATGCCCCATTTTTTCCTTTTTGGTCTGCAGGTAGCGCAGGTTTTCCTTTTGATATTCCATCTCGATGGGAACCCGTTCAACCACTTCCAGGCCGTATCCCTCCAGGCCTCTAATCTTCTTGGGATTGTTGGTCATAAGCCTCATCTTGCGGACACCCAGGTCAACCAGGATTTGCGCACCAATTCCATAATCGCGTAGATCGACCGGGAACCCGAGTTCCAGGTTGGCTTCCACCGTGTCCCGCCCGTTGTCTTGCAGGTGATAGGCGCGGATCTTATTGGTCAGCCCTATACCCCTTCCCTCCTGGCGCATGTACAGGAGGATCCCCTTGCCTTCCTGCTCGATCATAGTCAAAGCAGCTGCCAGCTGGTCTCCACAGTCGCAGCGCCGGGAGCCAAATACATCCCCGGTCAGGCATTCTGAATGCACCCGGACCAGGAGCGGTTCATCAGGCTCCCACTTACCTTTCACCAGGGCCAGGTGGCCCTTGCCGTCTAGCATGGATTCATAGGCCACTGCTGTAAAATCGCCGTATTTGGTCGGCAGTTGGGCGTCCGATACCCTGGTAACCAGTTTTTCTTTGCGCCTCCGGTACTCAATGAGATCAGCTATGGACACGATCTTCAAGTCATGCTGCTGCGCGAAATGATAGAGTTCGGGCAGCCGGGCCATGGTTCCGTCGGCATTCATGATTTCACAGATCACCGCTGCCGGGTATAATCCGGCCAGCCGGGCCAGGTCGATAGAACCCTCGGTGTGTCCGGTACGGCGTAAAACACCGCCCGACCGGTAGCGCAACGGGAATATATGCCCCGGCCTGCGGAAATCAGAAGGCAGGGCCCCATCGGATATCAGATATTTAATGGTCTCGGCTCTCTCGAAAGCCGAAATCCCCGTAGTGGTAGTCCGGTAATCGACTGATACCGTAAAAGCAGTTTCATGGTTGTCGGTGTTCTCAGCCACCATAGCCTGGATCTCCAGTTCATCCAGGCGCTCGCCCAGCATGGGCATGCAGATCAAGCCCCGGGCGTGAGTGGCCATAAAATTTACTATTTCGGGAGTGGCCTTTTCCGCGGCGATAATAATGTCGCCCTCATTTTCCCGATCCTCGTCGTCCACAACGATGATCATCTTCCCTTCCCGGACATCGGCGATCGCTTCTTCAATCGTATTCAGCATTAGTTAAAACCTCCTTATAAAAAGCCGTTTTCGGCCAGGAAACTCAAATTTAACGGCGCTTTTTCCTGCGGCTGGCCGGGAGTCAGCAGCCGTTCCACATAACGCCCGATGATATCGCTTTCCAGGTTTACCGATTCCCCGGGTTTCTTGGAGCCCAAAACGGTTTGGTGCGCGGTATGGGGAATAAGTGAAACCGTAAAACTGTCCTCAAAAACGTCTACCACGGTAAGACTGACCCCGTCAATGGCTATGGAGCCCTTGGGCACCGCATATTTTAACAGAACGGCTGGAGCGCCTATTCGCAAAATGATGGCTATATCCAGGCGCTCTTTTTGGACTATGCGGCCCACCGCGTCTACATGACCCTGCACCAGGTGGCCTCCCAAACGGTCGCTCAGACGCAAAGCCCGCTCCAGGTTGACGGGGTCTCCCGGCTTAAGGCCGCCGATGGTTGTTTTACTGACCGTTTCGGGCATTACATCAGCCGCAAAGCTGCGGGAACTGAATTCCACGACCGTCAGGCAGACCCCGTTTATAGCAATGCTGTCACCCAGTTTGACATCGTTTAAAACCCGGGCCGCCTCAACCCTGATTCTATATGACTGGCTTTCCGGTTCCAGTTTGATAACTTTGCCAATTTCTTCGACTATTCCAGTAAAAATCTCGGTTCACCATCCCGTATAGGCGGTTAATATGAAGTCAGGCCCCAGCTTGTGCATTTGCACATTGCCAAGCACCAGGGCTTCACTCATCAGCTGCCGTCCCGGTCCTGCCACCGGACCGGGCGCCGCCTTTCCGCCAATAATTTTAGGTGCGATCACCCAGATCAATTTATCCACCAGGCGTTTTTTAAGCATTGCGGCATTGATCTCGGCTCCGCCCTCCAGGAGCATACTGCATATCCCTCTTCGGCCCAGCTCTCCCAGCACCAGTTCAAGATCTAAAACCGGCCCCTCACCGTCCAGGGAACAAACCTCCACTCCCTGTTCTTCCAGCATTTTAACCCTTTGGGGATCCTCAATCCGGTTGGCAAAAACCAGAGTACACTGCTCCCGGCTGCTCTGAACGATTTTGCTTTCCAGGGGAAGCTGTAACCCCGGATCAAGGATCACCCGCAGCGGGTCGCGGCCTTCTTCAATTTTCAGCCGGGTATTGAGCTGGGGGTCGTCGGCCAGCACCGTACCAATCCCAACCATAATGGCATCATAGAGATTGCGCAGCTGGTGCACGTATTCCCGGGCCGCTTCTGAACTTATCCAACGCGAATCCCCGGTGGAGGTGGCGATTTTTCCGTCCAGGGTCATAGCCGTCTTCAGGGTAACAAAAGGGCGGCCCTCCTTGATGAATTTAAAAAAGAACTCATTTAAACGCACGGCCTGTTCCTGCAGGATTCCAACCACGGTGGATATTCCCGCTTCCTGAAGACGGGCCATTCCCTTCCCGGCTACCAGCGGGTTGGGGTCCAGGGAAGCCGCTACCACCCTGGAAACACCCTGGTTTATAACCGCCTCGCAACAGGGTGGGGTGCGCCCAAAATGACAACAGGGTTCCAAAGTTACATATAGAGTGGCTCCCCGAGCGTTCTCTTTGGCTCTTTGCAGAGCCATTACTTCCGCATGAGGGGTTCCCGCCTGGCGGTGATACCCTTCACCCACTACCTGCCCATCTTTAACCAGTACAGCTCCCACCACCGGGTTGGGGCTGGTTCGTCCCTGGGCGCGGGCCGCCAGATTCAGAGCTCTTTGCATGTAGTATTCGTCAATTATGTGCTGCATTTAAATTTAAGCCCCCAAAACAAAAAACCCGATTAATTCGGGTTATGGGGCATAGCCACTCAGGCCTGCAACAATGCATGCCAGAATAGACCTTCTTCTCCCATCCAGACTATACTGTCGGCCCCGGAGTTCCACCGGATCCTGCCTTGCGGCTCGCGGGCTGTAACCGCCGATAGGGAATTTCACCCATCCCCGAAGAAAGCTGTTTTTTCTATCAAGTTTGCATTTATGGTATCACGAGTAAAGGCGCCGGTCAAGGGGCCAGAGATTTAAGGTAGCGCACCGCCTCCGGAGGGTGTTCCGATTTGAACACGTAGGAGCCGGCCACCAACACGTCGGCCCCGGCCTTTACAATGTCCAAAGCGTTGCTCTGGTTTACTCCCCCGTCGACCTGCAACCAGGCCTTTGAATCGCATTCTTTCATCATTTCTCGCAAGCGCCTTATTTTGGGAATCATCTCGGGTATAAACTGCTGTCCGCCAAAACCCGGATTGACGCTCATTATTAAAACCAGGTCCACATCTTTTAATATGTATTCCAGGCCGCTCAATGGAGTGCTGGGATTTAGAGCCACACCCGCTTTTTTACCCTGTTCCTTTATTAAGTGAATCACCCGGTGCAGATGGCGGCAGGCTTCCTGGTGCACACTTATCAAGTCCGCTCCTGCTTCAGCAAAAGCGGGAATAAATTGCTCCGGACGTTCGATCATGAGATGAACATCAAGAAAGAGGCCGGTTGCCGGCCTGATGTCGGCTACCATCTGGGGGCCGATGGTGATATTGGGAACAAAATGCCCGTCCATCACATCAACATGGAGCCAATCCGCCCCCGCCTGTTCCACTGTAGCAATATCCTTCCCCAGTCTTGAAAAATCGGCTGCCAGGATTGAAGGCGCAACCAGGATCATTTATAACACCTCTCCTTTTCCATCACTTCAGCCAGCAGGTTTAAATAATTGTTGTATCTAAAATCCGGGATTTGTCCGGCAGCCACGGCTTCACGCACCGCGCAGTCCGCTTCCCTGGCATGCAGGCAGTTGGAAAATCGGCAATCCCGTGAAAGGTCCTCAAAATCGGGATAGAGTTTTCCCAGTTCCCTGCTGCTTATATCCGGCAGATCCAGCATGCTAAATCCGGGAGTATCAGCCAGCCAGCCCCCGCTGGGCAGCGGGAAGAGTTCAACATGGCGGGTGGTGTGTTTGCCCCGCCCTATCTTGTCGCTCAGTTCCCCGGTGGCGGCGTATCCCCCCCCCACCAGCTGGTTTAAAAGACTCGATTTGCCGGTGCCCGAAGGTCCGGCAAATACCGCGATTTCATCCTGAATCTGCTCTTTCAAAAGGTCCACTCCGGTGCAATCCAGGGCCGAAGTTTTAATTACCGTAAAGCCAGCCCGGGGATAATGGTCGGTAATGAGCTGGGCGTTGTTATCCGGTTCCAGATCGCTCTTATTCAAGATTAGGCAGGGCCGCAAACCCTTGTGCATGGTCAAAATCAATAGCCGGTCCAGGAGCACGGTGCTGGGTGCCGGCAGATTGCAGGCCAAAACAATAAGGACCAGAGTGACATTGGCAATTCGGGGCCGATAGAGTTCGCTGCGGCGGGGCAGAACTGTTTCCAGTATCCCGCTTCCTGACTCCAGGGGGCTAATCATCACCCGGTCGCCGGTAGTAACCAGATCCTTAATCTTACCGCGCAGACGGCACTGATACAGGTTTTTGTCTTGATCCTGAACATAGTAGAAGCCGCTGTATTTTTTAAGTACCAGCCCTTCTACTCTTGCTTGTGGCATGGCTTCCCTCCAACTACCCGTTTAATCGTACCAAAGCCGGTTTCGCCCCCCACGCGGGTGGGGGGAACTAACTTAGAAGCTGTCTTTCTTGACCGACTTGCCGTTGAGGAATACTTCCACTTTGGCGGCCCCGAAATAGTTAATAGCTGTCACCACCGTGTCTCCTCCCCGGTGGGGCTGGTTGTAAACATCCCTGGTTCCCTGAGTGTCGGTAACCCGTATGACAACCTGATAAAATGCTTCAGTCGTTGGCAGGGTATAGGTATACTGCCGGCTCTGAGCCACCGGGCCAGGTCCGGTGGAGAGGGAAATATTGACCGTGCTCTTTTGGTCCACCATGGTGCCGGCGGCAACACTCTGTTTACATACCTGGTTGATATAGTATTCGCTGCTGGGTTCACGAGTGGTTGTGCCTATAACCAGATCATTATCCTGAATTAACTTGGTGGCCTGTTCCAGGGTCATACCCAGCAGATTGGGCATCTTTACTTTGCCCGGCGATTTGCCCTTGCTTACCAGGATGGTAACCGTACTTCCCTTGGCAGCCTGGGTATTTCCGTTCGGTTTCTGAGATATAACCGTATTCTCCGGCCATTTATCATCATACTGCTCCTGGCTTTTAGGAACAAAACCGGCTCCCCTTATTTCCAGTTCGGCTTCGCTGCCCGTTTTAGCCACCACCTGAGGAACGGTTGCCTGTTCGGCACCGGTACTTACCGTAATCTCAATTTCGCGCCCTTCCTTAACTTTCTGGCCCTTGGGAGGCTTTTGGGCTATAACCGTGTCCGCCGGTTGGTCGCTGCTGGCCTTTACTACCGTCACCTTGAGTTTTAAATCGGTAAGCTTTTGATTGGCTTCGGTTACCTTTAAACTGACTACATCGGGAACCTCAACCTCTTTTCCGAACAGGGTTGAACTCATAAAGAAGCCGCTCACCAGGGCCAGCAAGGCTATGCCGATAACAATCCAGGTGCTCTTTTTCAAGCGCCTCTTGCCCAGGGTCTTGCGGGGTGTTCCCGAACGATAGCCCTCGTTTCCGAAATCGGCCGCCACCGATCGGCAGTAGGGAAGCAGGGCATTGCGCAAATCCTGAGCACTGGCAAAACGCTGAACCGGATTCTTGGCCATGGCCCTTAAGATAACCGCTTCCAAAGCCTTGGGGATCTCGCTGTTGAATGAACGCGGAGGAACCGGATCGTCGTGAATATGCTTCAAAGCCACTGTAATTGGGCTCTCCGCATCAAAGGGCATTTTCCCAGTCAGCATTTCATAGATTACGCAGCCCAGGGAATAAATATCCGTGGTCCGGGTAACCGGCTCTCCACGGGCCTGTTCCGGCGCGATGTAATGGACCGAGCCTACGATGTTGCCGCCGTAGGTTATGGTCTTTTTACTGATGGCTTTGGCTATGCCGAAATCTGCCACCTTTACTATTCCAGTTTCGGTTATTATGATGTTATGCGGCTTGATATCACGGTGTATGATGCCTTTTTCGTGGGCATGCTGCAAGCCGTCGCAGATCATGGTGGCAATGGTAATGGCCTGATTAACGGGCAAAGGCGCCTCTCTAAGGATGTACTCCTTTAGCGTCTCACCTTCTATGAATTCCATGACTATATAGTAGATATCTTCCTCCTGTCCGACATCATAAATATTTACGATATTGGGGTGAGAAAGCTGCGCAGCGGCCAGGCCTTCAGTTTTAAATTTCTGCACAAAGTTGAGATCGCTGGAATACTCGTCCTTCAGTATTTTGACCGCTACTATCCTGTCCAATATGCGGCACCGGGCCTTGTATACCATAGCCATGCCACCTTCACTGACCAGTTCGATGATCTCGTAACGACCACTTAACACTGTACCTGCACCTATCAAAGTTCTAACCTCCCACTTCGATGCGCGATAATATAATCGTGATATTGTCGCTGCCGCCGTACTTCAGAGCCCTTTCCAAAAGCCCCTGGGCGGCCTGCTCCAGGCTGCTAGAAGTTTCATGCAAAACCTCCTGCATTTCGCCCTCGCTGACCTTGTCGCTGAGACCGTCACTGCAAAGGAGAATCAAATCGCCTGGGTGCACCTTTTCCTGGTACCTATCTATGTTCACATTCTCTTCCACACCCAGAGCCCGGGTGAGGATATGGTTATAGGGATTGGAGCGCATGTCTTCCGGCTTCAGCCTTCCCTCCATAAGAAGCTGCTGGGCCAGGGTATGATCTCTGGTTATTTTGCGAAGTTTTCCGTCTTGAACCATATACAGGCTGCTGTCTCCTATATGAGCTACATGCATGAGCCCGTCTTCAAAAGCCGCCAGGGTGGCGGTGGTCCCCATCCCATGCAAAGCGGGATCCTGCTGGGCGGAGCTCAAAATAACACTATTGGCCTTTTCCAGGGCCAATACCAGCCTGCCCGGCAGTTCCTCGCTGCTTTCTACAAACATCTGATTGATGGTTTCAACAGCTATGGCTGAGGCCACTTCTCCGCCATTATGACCCCCCATTCCGTCACAGACAACGAGAAGGCCATGGTTTAAATCTACCAGATAGCTGTCTTCATTGTTGCTTCTAACCAGCCCCTGGTCGCTTAGCGCTGCTACCTTCATATTTTAACTCCTCGATTCTATATAAGCCCTCATATTAACCTGTTTCATGTACTGGCCTTGAGCTGCCCGCAGGCCGCTTCGATATCGGCACCCATTTCCTGGCGAACCGTTGCGGCAAGTCCTCCCTGTTCAAGCATTCTCAAGAACCGGTATACTACATCATTGCCCGGTTTCAAGAAGGGCAATCCGTCAACCTCATTATAGGGAATCAGATTGACATTGGCCAGCAGCGGTTTTAGGAGCTTTATCATGTTCTGGACATCCTCGCGCCGGTCATTGACCCCTGCCAACAGCACGTATTCAAAAGTAACCCTTCGGCCGGTTATGGCGATGAACGACTCGACCGCCTTTATCAGACGCTTCAATGGGTATTTACGATTTATCGGCATCAACCGGCTGCGCAATTCGTCATCACAGGCATGCAGCGAAACGGCCAGGGTTATCTGAAGCTTTTCCCGCCCCAAACGCTCAATTCCCTCCGCTTCGCCGGCTGTTGAAATCGTAATATGCCTTTGGCCGATATTTATTCCCTGGGTATTATTAAGCACATATACTGATTTTATCACTTGATCATAATTTAGCATAGGTTCGCCCATTCCCATATACACGACATTGCCTACCTTTTGTGTTTCATGGCTCTTTAAACGTTCGGCCAATTCGCGGTTGGCGCTTAACACCTGTCCGGCAATTTCATAGGCCTGTAAATGGCGCTGAAACCCTCCCTTTCCGGTTGCGCAAAAGGCGCAGGCCATGGGGCAGCCCACCTGGGTGGATACACACAGGGTATATTTATCGGAGCGCGGATCCCCCTGGGGAATGGCTACGCTCTCAATGCGCTTTTTATCGTTCAACTCCAGGAGAAATTTGCGCGTTCCGTCGTTGGAAACCCGCTGCTTTATAAAGCGAGGCACCGATACCCGGGCGTTGGAATCGAGCCGCACCCTCAACTCCCGGGGCAAGTCGCTCATATCATAAAACGAAGTTACATTCTTACGGTATATCCACTGGTATATCTGCCGCCCCCGGAAAGCCGGCTCCCCCAATGTCTGAAGGTATTGTTCGAGTTCGGGGATGTCAAGTCCCAGAAGCTCAGTTTTATCCATATCCTAATCCTCTCTCTTCATCAATGCAAAGAACATCCCGTCGGTATCATATTTTCCGGGCAAAAGGGTAAACATTCCCGAACCGCAGGCCTGCCGGTCAGGCGGGTCCAGGGGAAAAAGCTCCAACTCCCGGTCAAAGCCCTGAAGCTGGAAATGAGGATGCGACTTCAGGAAGTCTTTGACGACCTCCTCGTTTTCCCCCCGGTTGACGGTGCAGGTAGAGTATAGCAGGCGCCCCCCCTTCTGGACCAGGCGGGCTACCTGCGCCAGCATCAGAGACTGCAATCCGGGCATTTCCTGTAAATCCTTCAGGCTTTTCTTCCATCTCGAATCAGACCGCCGGGCCAGAACCCCCAGCCCCGAGCAGGGGGCATCCAGCAGCACCGACGAACCCGGAGCCAACTGAGGCGAAAGGCCGGTCACATCAGCTTCATGGGCCTCAACTATCTCTATCCCCAGACGCCGGCAATTGTCCATCAAGAGCTTAATTTTGTGTCCATAGATATCAAAGGCCACAATGCGCCCCTTATTGTCCATAATTTCAGCCAGATGAGTGCTTTTCCCGCCCACTCCACAGCATAAATCATACACCGTCTCCCCGGGCGCCGGGTTGAGAATTATACCGGCCAGCATAGCCGCCTCGCTTTGTAAATAAAACCGGCCCGATTTAAAGGCCCGGCTTTCGCTCAAAGGCCTTTTAGGAGCCGTAACCCGCAAAGCTCCCGGCCAGTTGGCGCTAATTTGCGCATCAATTCCTTCAGCAGCCAGATCAGCGGCCAGTTGGTGAGGGGTGCAGTACAGCCGGTTTACCCGGATAGTTTGGGCCGGAGGTAAATTATCAAAAGTCAACATTGTCCGGGTCTGATCCAATCCATACTGATCGATAAATTGGTCCACCATCCATTCGGGATGCGAGTAATAGGCGGCCAGGCAGCCATCTTGTTCACCGGGCCGGGTTAGATCACCACGCTGGCGCAACAGGTTGCGCAGAACACCGTTGGCTACCCTTCCCAAACCCTTTCCGGCTCGGTTCGCAACTATGTTTACCGCATCATTGACTACGGCATATTCCGGCACCCGATCCATGAACAGGATCTGGTAGGCCGATATCCGCAGCACGGATCGGAGCCACCGGTTCTGAGAAGAGACATCACCTTTAAGGAAAAGATTAAGCACCTCATCAAGGTGCTTTACCATACGAACTGTTCCATTGACTATTTCAGTCAGGAGCCGGCGATCTTCACCACTGAAAGTGCTGCGGGCAATCTGTTTTTCCAGCAGCAGGTTGGCATAGGCCCCTTTTTCCAGGACTCTATATACAAGATCAGCTGCGCACTCCCTTACTGATTCATATACTTCGGACTTGCCACGCCGGTTATACTTCTCTTGCTTCTCAGTCATCGCTCCCTCCAGCAAACATCATGACGTAATAGAGAAGGGTCATTACCGACGATAGGGTTGCCGCAACATAGGTCAGGGCGGCAGCACTGAGCACCTTTTTGACCTGGGGAGCCTCATCGGCGCTTATCAGACCGGCTTCACTCAGTTGAACAACCGCTCTACGCGAAGCATTGAACTCCACCGGCAAGGTAACCAGGTGAAACAAAACAACTACTGAAAATAGGATAATGCCCAATAATATCATGTTGGTCCACTGCAGCAAGAACCCTATTATGATCACAAACCAGGAAGCCCCGGATGCCAAATTAGTCACCGGCACCATGGCATGTCTGAATTCCAACGGGCCATAACGCTGGTTGTGTTGAATGGCGTGGCCGACTTCATGCGCCGCCACTCCAATCGCCGCGATGGAGGCGCTCCCGTATACGGTTTCCGACAGCTTAAGGGTTCGCGACCGGGGGTCATATAAATCGGACAGACTGCCGCCAATGGGTTCGATGCGAACCTGACTCAACCCGTTCCTGTTTAGTAAAACGCCGGCCGCCTGGGCCCCGGTGTAGCCCCGGGCATTGCGCACCCGGGAATAACGGTTAAACACAGAAGATACGCGGGTCTGGGCAAAAATCGACAGAATTAATGCCGGCAGCATAAAAATTAGGTATCCAAACACAAGTTAACCCCCCTTACACATAGTATTAAAAGCCTTCTCTACATCTTCCACACTGACGTCGGTATCTACACAGGGGCCGTTGGGTCGGCAGTTTAAAACACCGATTACCGGTATTAGGCCGCTGTCCTGTATGCCTGATGACAGATCGCGTTCACAGGCTACCGCAATAATGCCCCGGGGATTCACATCCTTTATGTACTTGCGGGCCAGAGTCCCTCCAGTCGCCACTTTTATAATCGCCCGGTTTTCTTCCGCGAACTTCTTTAGTTCACTGACCTTGCATTTGCCGCAGCCCTTACAATTACTTACGTCAACCGTTATCTTGTGCTGACACTCCGAATTCTGTAAACAATGGGGAATCAGGATCATTATCTGGTTTTGGGGTACAAACGGTTTTTTAACATTGACCAGATAATTGTTCACTTCAATAAAAGAACGCAATATATTCTCTTTTTTAAACCCCAACACCTTGCCGGTAATGAGAGTTAGAGGAAAAAGAATTTCGTTGGCCAGCTGGCTGACATGCTCCAGGGAAGGTATACTTTTGGAACGGGCGATCATTATAACCAGAGCCAGTATACCTATGGATAAAAGCAACACCAGGGCACCCAGTACACCCAGAATGATGCTCAATAAAACCTGATTTATGATCAACTGGCGGTTGCTGATAAGGTACCAGATCATTACGGCCAGGGCTACGGCAACCAGCATGCTTCCGCCCAGAAGGCCTACATACAGGCGTTTATGAATGACCATATTCCTCCCCCTAACCGCTAAGACGGCTTCCCTGAGCCAGGGGATACCCCTTTATGAACTCGCGGGCGGCCATGCGCTTTTTGCCCGCTTTCTGAACCTCTAGAATCTCTAAAGCCCCCTGCCTGGTTTGAAAAACCAGCCCATCGTTAGTGGCAAAGAGAAAAACTCCTTCCGGCCCCTGACCTAATTCTTTAAAGACCCGGCTGCGGTAAAGTTTGAGCCTCTCACCCTGAAACATGGTATAAGCCCCGGGAAAAGGGCTTAAGGCTCGAATGCGGTTGTGTATTTCCCGGGCCGACGAGTTCCAGGAAATCAGTTCATCCTCCCTGCTTATCATGGCGGCATAGGAAGCCTTATCATGTTCTTGGGGTACGGGCTTGATGCTTCCGGTTGACATACCGGCCACGGTCTTGGTAAGGAGCCCCGCCCCCACTTGAGCCAGCCGCGTTTCCAGACCGCCATGATCAATTTCATCCGGTATCGGCACTTCCTCTTGCAGCAGTATATCCCCAGTATCCATTCCAACATCCATGAGCATGGTGCTTACTCCGGTTACGGTAAGACCGTCCATTATAGCCCGCTGGATGGGAGCTGCCCCCCGATAATGAGGAAGCAGAGAGGCGTGCACATTTACACAGCCCCATTTCGGTACCTTAAGCAAGTCAGGTGGAAGTATTTGGCCGTAGGAAACGACTACAATCAGGTCAGGACCCAGTTCCTTAATCCCCTGCACCGCCAATTCATCCCTGATGCGGTCGAATTGCAGCACCGGAATGCCATAACGCAAGGCCGCCTCTTTTACTGGAGTGGGCTGCAAGCGGCGACCCCGCCCCCGGGGGCGGTCGGGTTGACTCACCACCCCGACCAGGTGGTGGGGCGGGCCGGCCAGTGCCTCCAATGATGGTACGGCGAACAGCGAAGTTCCCATGAATAAAATTTTTAAAGCTTCATTCTTCATTGACAATACCTTTTAATAATCCTGTCTCTTTCTAATCTGGGTTGCTTTATCAGTAAAGAGAATACCATCCAGGTGGTCGATCTCATGTTGAAAAACCCGGGCCAGCAAGTCGGTAGCCTCTATTTCAACCTCTTCCCCCTGACGGTTCAAACCGCGCACAATTATGCGCTGCGCCCGTGGAACCGTACCACGCACCTTTGGAACGCTCAAACAGCCTTCGCTGTCCATCTTTTCACCCTCACGCAAGGTAATCTCCGGATTGATCAGTTCAAACAAATTGTCCCCCGGATCAACAACAATCATGCGGCGGGAAACGCCTATCTGGGGCGCAGCCAGACCCACCCCGTCAAAGGCATACATGGTGTCGGTCATATTGTCTAAAACCCTCAGAACGCCGGCATTTATCTTGTTCACCGGCAGGGCCTTGGCGCGCAGACTTTCGTCCGGCACGGTCAGCACCTGATATACAGCCATCGTCATCCTCCTTACATAGTCACCAGCGGATCGACATCGATCTCAATTCTGCCTCCCGCTGTCTTTTCCCTATTAATTATATAACGCCCAATGCTTGATAATAAAAGAATATTAGCAGATTTCACCATGATCTGAAACCGGTAGCGTTTGCGCACCCGGGCCAGGGGGCAGGGAGCGGGGCCCAGCACTTCAGGAACATCATCACTGGAATCCAGGGCCTCTTCAATACTGTAAAAAACCGCTTTGGTAAGCTCCCAGGCGTCACCTTCATCCAGAGCGCTCACTACCACCCTTAATATACGGGTATAAGGAGGATAGTGCAAGGCTTGACGCCAGGCCATTTCATCCCTGAAGAATCCGGGAAAGTCTTGTAGTACGGCTTTTTGCACCGCATAATGATCGGGGTTTACCGTCTGGACCAGCACTTTCCCGGCAATCGCTCCACGCCCGGCCCTTCCGGCGGCCTGCACCATCAGCTGGAAGCCTCGTTCCGCGGACCTGAAATCCGGCAGATTTAAAAGGCTGTCAGCATCAACTATGCCCACCAGGGAGACGTCTGGAAAATCCAATCCCTTGGCCACCATTTGGGTGCCGATCAGAATGTCTATTTCACCCCTGGCCATCTGGTGCAGGATCTGCTGCTGTCTTCCTTTCCCGCTGCTGTCCATGTCCAGGCGGGCTACCCGCGCTTCGGGGACTAGGCGGCGAACCTCTTCTTCGACACGCTGAGTGCCTATTCCCTGCTGCTGCAAAAAGCTGCTGCCACAAGTTGGACAGGTATCCGGAGGTTTTTGACTGAATCCACAATAATGGCACCGGTTTTTATCGCTCCGGCGATGATAAGACAGCGAAACGGAACAGTTTACACACAACAGGGCCTGGCCGCAGCTGTGGCAAATGGTATGCGGAGAATACCCGCGCCGGTTGATGAACAGAATGCACTGCCGGCCACCGGCCAGTTCCGTTCTGATATAGTCTATAAGGCGCGGCGACAACACTCCACCGGTCGAGGTGTACGGAGTCTTGCGCATGTCTTCTACTTCGATAACCGGAAGGCTGGCCTGTCCGGGCCGTTCAGGCAGATGCAACAGGCCAATTTGGCCGGAAACCGCACGGTAATAACTCTCCAGAGAGGGGGTGGCGCTCCCCAATAGCAACAGGCCGCCCTCTATTTCCAGCCGTTTTCGGGCCACCTCCCGGGCATGGTAGCGAGGGCTTTCCTCCTGTTTAAAAGTATTTTCCTGCTCCTCATCCACAATAATCAAGCCCAATTCTGGCAGAGGTACGAAAACAGCCAACCGGGTTCCCAGCACCAGACGGACTTCACCGCGGGATATGGCCGCCCATAATCTTCCTCTTTCGCCCGGAGTCAGACGGCTATGTAAAACCGCCATATTGGGAATGCGGCGTTGAAAAACTTCGGTCAGGTGCCTGGTTAAGGCTATCTCAGGAACCAAAACGATTACGGTTTTACCCTTGTTTATCGCTGCCTGAGACAGCCGCAAATAGACCTCGGTTTTGCCGCTTCCGGTGACTCCATATAAAAGCTTTTCCTGCCGGGGAAGGTTCAGGCAGTAGATGAGTTCTTCCAGCACTGCCTCCTGTTCACTCGTAAGGCTGTATTCCGGTTCCACTTGTAACGATAAGGCCTCTTTTTTAAGATAGCCCTTGTCAAGCAGAGCGGCAACTGCCCGGCGGCTATAGCGCTTTTCTAAATCCCGGCAGTTAATCGCCCCGTTTTCATACACATATTCCAGAGCCTCCAACTGGCGGGGAGACCTTTTTAATGCTGATTGTAGGGCTGGATCAAATCGTTCAAGGACAAATACCGAGTCCTTATCAGCTTCTTTCCTAATGCGGCGGGGGCTTACAATGGTTATCAAATCGTTCTCCATCAAGTCCGCCAGCTCCCATTCATCAACCAGCTGCAAGGCTTCAGGCCAGGACAAAGGCCCGTCTTTTTCCAGTTGTTTAACAAAATCCCGGACCGACGGCGGGCACTCGTCCAATGTATGCTCCCCGGGGCTTAAGCTTATCAATTCATCACTGCCCCGCAACCTGGAGGGCAGCATGGCTTTTAACACCAGGTTAATCGGGCAGACATAGGTTTCTGATATCCATTGGGCCAGTAAAAGCATGGCCGGATTTAAATAAACTTCATCATCCAGTACCTTTACTATTGGTCTGACCTGAACCCCTGGCGGCAGCTCACTGGCTTCGCTCATAATCCAACCTTCCAAGGTTTTGGCACCCAGACGGGCCAATACCCTTCTACCCGGCACACAGGTACCCTCCGGGCAGCTGTAGGTATATATAGGAGGTGGAGTCAAGCTGGGTATGTCCAGCAAAACGTTGACATATTTCATAGTTCTCTCCAAGGTACCAGTACTCTGTTAACCGAAACTCTGCGTTATTTCAAAAAGCCCGTTCAATCAACGTACCTTCCTGTACGCCTCAATCACGGGCTTCTTTCATCTCGACATTCGCTTCCGTCATCCGGTCTAGTATGTTCGCAGATTAGCAGTCTACTTGGGGATGGGGTTCGACTACATTTTACAACCCGGCTTGTGCTTTAATAGCCGCCGCCCTATCCGTCAGCTCCCAGCTAAAATCGGGATCGTTTCGGCCGAAATGTCCATAAGCGGCAGTTTTTCTATATATCGGGCGGCGCAGCTTGAGGTCTCTTATAATAGCGCCCGGCCGCAGATCAAAGTTCTTATTTATGAGCTCAATTATCTTTTCTTCGGGAATCTTACCGGTCCCAAAAGTCTCCACCCGTATAGAGAGCGGATTGGCTACGCCGATGGCATAGGCCAGTTGGATTTCCAGCCGGTCAGCCACGCCTGCAGCGACAAGGTTTTTGGCTACCCAGCGAGCGGCATAGCAAGCGGAACGGTCCACTTTAGTGCAATCCTTGCCCGAAAAAGCCCCTCCCCCGTGGCGGGCCATACCGCCATAGGTGTCAACAATGATCTTGCGCCCGGTCAGACCGCAGTCTCCCTGGGGGCCGCCGATGACAAAACGCCCGGTGGGATTGATAAAGTAACGGGTTTTCTCATCGAGCATATCTGCCGGGATTACCGGTTTTACCACGTTTTCAATAACATCGCGCGATATAGTGTCCAGCCCCACTTCGGGGTGATGCTGGCAGGATACCACCACCGTATCCACCCGCACCGGCTTGTCGTCGACGTATTCGACCGTTACCTGGGTTTTCCCGTCCGGTCGCAAGTAGGGAAGAGTACCGTTCTTGCGTACTTCGGTCAGACGCTGGGCCATTTTACTGGCCAGGAATATGGGCATAGGCATCAGTTCCGGTGTCTCATTGGTGGCATAACCAAACATCATGCCCTGATCACCGGCGCCCAGAGCTTCTATTTCCGCCTCCGACATTTCGCCTTTTTTTGCTTCAAAGGCCTGGTCGACTCCCATGGCAATATCGGATGATTGTTCATCTACCGAGGTTATTACCGCGCAGGTATCGCAGTCAAAGCCGTACTTGGCTCTGGTATAACCAATTTCCTGGATGGTCTTGCGAACTATTTTGGGTATGTCTATATAACATTCAGTCGTTATTTCTCCGGAAACCAGCACCAATCCGGTGGTAACGATAGTCTCAGCCGCCACCCGGGCCCTGGGATCATTTTCCATGATCGCGTCTAAAATAGCATCAGATATCTGGTCGGCGATTTTATCAGGATGCCCCTCGGTGACCGACTCGGAAGTAAATAAATTTCTGTGCATGACCAATCATCTCCTTAACCTGAATTCATTTTAAAAGATCAGCCACCCTGTCAATAATAGCGGCTGCAACATCGACCTTACTCATCTTGGGCAGGGACTCTGTTTCCCCCTTGCGACTTATAAAAGATACAATATTAGTATCTACAGCAAAGCCCGCTCCCTCTAATGTGACGTCATTGGCAACAATGAAATCCAAATTCTTGCTTTCCAACTTTTTTGTGGCGTTTTCCAGGATGTTCTCAGTTTCCGCGGCAAATCCTACCATAATCTGATCAGGACGCTTATTCTTGCCCAGCTCTTTTAAAATATCGGGGTTTTGGATAAGTTCCAAAACCAGAGTCTGGGAACCTTCTTTTTTCTTAATCTTTTGCTCCGGAATGCTAGCCATGCGGAAATCAGCCACCGCCGCCGATCCGATGATGGCATCGCACCCGGCCTGGTATTCCAGCATTATCTGGCACATTTCCTCGGCGCTCCAAACCTGCACAAAGTGAACTCCCACCGGCGGCTGAAGCTGGCTGGGGCCGCTGACCAGGATGACTTCAGCACCACGGGCGGCTGCTTCATCGGCTATGCAATATCCCATTTTTCCAGTTCCGCGATTGGTTATGTACCTGACTGGATCAATGTCTTCGCAGGTCGCCCCGGCATTTATAATAATCCGCTTACCCGCCAGGTCCTTTTTGGGAAAAAGGAGCTTGTGAATACGCTCGTATATTTCATCTACTTCCGGAAGCCTTCCCGGCCCGGTGACTCCACAGGCCAGGTATCCTTCACCCGGCTGCATTATATGGCAGCCAAAGCGGTTTAGTTTTTGCAGGTTTTCCTTAACAACCGGCTGGTGAAACATATTGCTGTTCATAGCCGGCACTACCAAAACGGGAGCGGTATTGGCCAGGTAAACAGTGCTCAACAGATCATCGGCAATGCCGTTGGCCATCTTTCCGATGATATTGGCGGTGGCTGGAGCGATAACCAGCAAGTCCAATTCTTCAGCAACGCCTACATGCTGAACTTTCCACTCCCTGGAATCGCTCCACAGGTCGGTTACCACTTCCCGTCCCGACAGGGTCCTGAAGGTTAAAGGGGTTACAAAATGCTGAGCCCCTTCGGTCATCATGACAATAACGTCCAGATCATCTTTCTTTAGGCGACTGACCAGTTCAGCTATCTTATATACGGCAATACCGCCGCTTATTCCTATCCCAACGGTTTTGGTCATGGTAAGCCTCCCTAGAGCTTAGTGGCCCCCGGTTGTTGGATAATTATCTTGCCACTTATCAATTCATCAAGTGCTATGGTTACCATACTCGAAAGGCGATAATCAACGTTGTTCTTGCTTTTTTCGGATAAGGCTCGCGCCCTCTTGGCGGTTGCTACCACCACCGCATATTTACTATCCGCAATGTGAATTAATTCCTTGGTTGATGCAGGTATCATAAAGATCACTCCTCAAATAAATTGGTCGATCCTGCAGCGCTCGGCAACAATTATCGATCTAACCCTGTCAACAGCATCCTCAATTATATCATTTATTACCACATAATCATAATCCTGCATATGATCCATTTCGCTTCTACAGGCTTCATAACGGGTTTGAATACTCAGTTCGGAATCCTTGGCCCGGCAATGTAAACGCTCAACCAGATCTTCAATCCGGGGCGGAGCTATGAAGATGAATATCCCATCCGGCATTTTACTCTTTACCTGCAAAGCACCCTGAATATCTATTTCCAGGATCACGTCCAGACCTTTCTCCAGGGTATCTAGCACAAAATCCCGGGGAGTTCCATATCGGTTGGAGTATACCCGGGCACATTCCAGAAGCCGCTCCTGCGCAATCATTCTGTCAAATTCTTCATCACTGACAAAATAGTACTCACGGCCGTCTACCTCACCGCTCCTTGCCTGGCGGGTGGTTGCCGAGATGGACAACTTTAAACCATCCATGATCGGCAGCAGGGCATTCATTATAGTACCCTTGCCTACTCCAGATGGGCCGGATATGACGAAGAGTTTTCCTTTTCTGCTCATCACTTAAATTGCTCTTTCGATTTACTGGTACAACGTTCTGTATATTGTGCTCATAAGTTGGAGCAGATTTTTTTGAAGTACAAGGCGGTCGCTCCTTGCCGTCCTGGCACCGCGACACTAACCCGTCCATGGGCGTCGAAGGAATGAGTAATACTGGACGTATTACGATTGACGACAACGCAGTAATTCGGAAAAATCCGCCCAAATTATGGGCATAAATATACGGAATGTTGTGCTAAGCTTCCTCGCTTATTTCTCGGGATGAAAGTCGATTGGCTACCGTTTCCGGCTGTACAGCAGATAGAATTACGTGGCCGCTATCAGAAACGATAACCGCTCTGGTCCTTCTGCCGTAAGTGGCATCAATGAGTATTCCCTTTTCTCGCGCTTCCTGAATAACGCGTTTAATCGGCGCCGATTCCGGCCCCACAATAGCTACTATACGATTGGCGGCAACAATATTCCCAAATCCAATGTTTACAAGTTTAATATCCATGTTTCCCGGTTAATCCGGATTCACCTCCTAAATTGTTTTTATTCAATGTTTTGAATCTGTTCTCTGATTTTTTCCAGTTCAGATTTAACTTCAATTACAGTACGGTTCATCTCCAGATCATTTGCTTTGGATGCCACCGTGTTTATCTCCCTGAACATTTCCTGGATTAGAAAATCGCATTTGCGGCCGATGCTTTCTCCAGCGGCCAGCAGTTCATCCAAATGCTGTACGTGGCTCTTTAAGCGTACTATCTCTTCAGTTACATTGGTCTTATCTGCAAATAGAACTACTTCCTGGGCAACCCTCTGATCATCTAAACTTTCATTTGATAGAAGTTCAGATATTCGGGAACGCAGCTTTTCGTCAAATTCTTTGACCACCTGCGGAGAACGCAGTTCCAGACCCTCAACCATGGTGAGTATAAGCTGATTTCGGTATTTAATATCCCGGGCCAGGTTTTCCCCTTCTTTATACCGCATCTCCAGGAGCCCTTCCAGGGCTTTGCCCAGGGCCTCATTTACCGGCACCCAAACCTGCTCCAGATCCTCCTCCTGCTCTTCCAGGCTGAAAACCTCGGGTAGTCTGAATACGTCAATAAGGTTGATTACCGCCGAAATATTTAGTTTTTCTGCTAATTCCTTCAAATTATTATGATAAGCTATTGCCAACTCTTTGTCAAGTTTGATGTTGCGGCGCGAATCCCCGGTTTTTTCGATGTTTAAGCTGACTTCAACCCGTCCCCGGTTGAGTCTCTTCTTCAACTCCTCTTTGATCCGTTCTTCAAGAATGCTATAACGGCGGGACATCCGAATGTTCATGTCCAGATAGCGATGATTTACCCCTTTTATCTCGCAGTTGACAATATAACCGGCAGCTTCAACCTGCCCCCGGCCAAAACCGGTCATGCTTCTTATCATATTAAAACTCAACCTTTCCCAGTGCTTGCTGAATACGTTCAATGGCTTCTTTCATACGACTCTTATCAACGGTCATGGCAATACGGAAATAGCCTTCTCCAAAGCTGCCGTAGCCATTGCCGGGGGTTATAATGACCCCGGCCTTTTCCAGGACCAGTTCGGCAAATGAGGCCGAGCTATACCCTTTAGGCACCGGAACCCAGAAATAAAGGCTGCCCTTGGGTGGCTTAATCTTCCACCCCATATTAAGAAGTCCTTCTAAAAGTATATCACGACGCTCCTGATATATGGTCTGCATTTCTACCACACACTCCTGGGGTCCACAGAGGGCTTCAATCCCGGCATACTGAATGGCCTGAAATACGCCTGAATCGACATTGGACTTGAAACGCCCCAGTACTTCCACGGCGTCCTTATTGCCGCAAGCCCAGCCCAGGCGCCATCCGGTCATATTGTAGGTTTTGGACAGGGAGTGAAATTCTATCCCCACCTCTTTGGCACCCGGTGCTTCTAAGAAGCTGGGCACTTGAATCCCGTCAAAAGCCACTTCCGAATAGGGCCCGTCATGGCAGACCAGGAGGTCAAAAGACTGGGCAAACTCCACAACCTTTTGGAAGAAGTCCCGATCAGCCACTGCCCCGGTTGGATTGTTGGGATAGTTTATGAATAACAGCTTGGCCCGGCGGGCTGTATCGGCAGGAATGTCCTCCAAAACCGGCAGGAATCCGTTTTCCTCTAAAAGCGGCATAATAAAGCTTTCGCCCCCTGCCAATTGGGTTCCGATAGCATAGACCGGATAAGCCGGATCGGGAATCAAATTCACGTCGCCTTTATCTAGATAAGCAAAGGAAATATGAGCCAGTCCTTCTTTAGACCCCAGGAGGGATACGACCTCAGTGGCAGGATCAAGCGCCACTCCGAAACGTCCCCGGTACCAGTCGGCAACCGCCTTGCGAAAAGCGATCATACCAACCGAACTGGGATACTGGTGGTTGGCCTGATCATATATGGACCCCGCCATACGGTCGATAATATGCCGGGGTGTAGGTTGATCCGGGTCTCCTATCCCCAAATTAATAATATCTATGCCTTTTTCCCGGGCTTGGTCGATCTTTTTTTCGATCCGGGCAAACAGATAAGGGGGTAGATTCCGCATGGGTATACTTTCTTTCATATGTAGACCTCCTAATCAGCTTTTGCTTTGGTATTGTTCTAAACGCCCAAGATCTACCTGTCCGGAAAATACCTCTTGAGCAGGACCGGTCATATAAACATGATTGTCGGTTTCGTTCCATTCAATAAGCAGATCTCCGCCCAGCAGATGGATAATGCTGCGGCGCTGGCTTTTGCCATTGAGCACAGCAGCCACCAGGGTGGCGCAAGCTCCGGTTCCGCAAGCCAGGGTAACGCCGGCTCCCCGCTCCCATACCCTCATGATCATTTCGCTGGGACTTACTATTTCAACAAACTCAACATTGGTACGGGCGGGAAACATAGCATGGTTTTCTAACAAAGGTCCCCATTCGGACACCGGTACTGCATCAACATCATCGACAAATATTATACAGTGGGGGTTTCCCATGGACACGGTTGTCGCAGCAAAAGCCTCCTGGGGGATGTCCAATTGAACCCCGGTTATATCTCCTTTTCCGGCAACCGGGATCAGTTCTCTTTGCAGGATCGGTTCACCCATATCCACCTTAACGCTGACTGCTTGTCCTTTTTCAAGGATCACTTCCGGATAACGCGGACCGGCCAGGGTGCGCACGGTTAGATGAGTTGAGGGGGCCAGACCGTGTTCATAGGCGTAACGAGCCACACATCTTATTCCATTGCCGCACATTTCCGGTTCGCTGCCGTCCGAATTGAATATGCGCATAAAAATTTCAAAGTCGGGATCAGGCCCGGTTATAATCAAGCCATCTCCACCAATACCAAAATTTCTGTCACAAAGCCATTCGGCATAGACTTGAAAAGTCCCGGCTTCTTCCCACGTTGAAGCCCGGGTTAAAACGAAGTCATTTCCCGCACCGTGCATTTTAATAAAATCCATACCCGGCCTCCCCTGATAGTCAAAATTGCGCTTTTTCCCTCTTACTAAGCATTTATTTTAACATAATCGGAACTCGAAACAAAAACTCTTTGCCAGGTATACTGTATAAATCCAAAGAGCAATCTGGGTGAGGCCAGGACCATTACCAACAACCATTGCCATCCGTTTAAAGCCACGGTATGGAAGATTTCCTTTAAAGCGGGCAGGTATAACAGGCTTAGCTGCATCACCAGGGAGCAGCCAACTGCCGCTAATAGAAATCTATTTTGAAAAAATCCCAGCTCAAAGGGAGAATACTTTTCCGAACGGCATTCAAAAACGAAGCAGAGCTGCCCCATAACCAGGGTAGTTAGAGCCATAGTGCGCGCCAATTCTAACTGGGCGCACCCGTTTAACCGGGCATAAACCATGCCGGCTACAAAAGCCAGCAACGTAATCAGAGCAATGAAGCATCCCCGACCGAACACCTTGTAACCCAGCCCTCGGGCAAAAACCCCTTCCAGCCTGGGGCGGGGGGACCGCTGCATAATCCCCGGTTCCGGAGGCTCCAAACCCAAAGCCATAGCCGGCAGCCCGTCGGTTACCAGATTGACCCATAGTATCTGAATGGGAAGCAGGGGAAGGGGCATGCCCATTAATGACGCCAGAAACATGACCATCACTTCACCAATATTACAGCCCAAAAGATACCTGATAAATTTCCTGATATTATCGTAAATAGCCCGCCCCTGGTGTACGGCTTCGACAATCGTGGAAAAGTCATCGTCAGCCAGCACCATGGCTGATGCTTCCTTGGCAACTTCAGTCCCGCTTAATCCCATCGCTATCCCAATATCAGCGCCTTTTAGAGCTGGTGCATCATTGACCCCATCACCGGTCATGGCTACCACTTCATTTTTTCGCTTCAATATCTTGACGATCCGGTTCTTATGCTGCGGTGATACCCGGGCAAACACCCTTGTTCCGATAATTTTCTTATAGAGCTCTTCATCTCCCAGCTTATCCATATCGCTGCCGGTAAGTACATCATTACCCTGGGTTAATCCAATTTGCCGGGCTATGGCATTGGCCGTGGCGGGGTGATCACCGGTAATCATTACCGGCACAATTCCGGCATTACGGCAGCAAGCCACGGCTCCGGCCACCCCTGACCGTGGCGGATCGAGCAGAGCGCAGACGCCCAGCAGGCAAAGCTGGGATTCTATGTCTGATTCCTGGTTCTCTTTTGCTTCCCGCTGGCTTATGGTTCTGGCCGCAAAGGCCAGTACACGGCAGCCCTCAGCCGCCCAGGCCTCCTGCTTCTTTAGAAAATGCTCTCTGGCCAGGACGTTTAAAGGTACCATTTCTTTCCCGGAAAAGAATCGAGAGCAAAGCGGAAGTAGAACTTCCAGGGCTCCTTTGCTCATGATCCAGCACTGGCCGTCCCGCTCTACGATTACCGTCATCCGCTTGCGCTCCGAATCAAAGGGCAGCTCCCTCAGCCGGGGAAGCTCATTTTCCACGCCAGCCCTGCCTGCTAAAGCCAGCAAGGCTCCCTCGGTAGGGTCGCCTTGAACATCGTAGCCGGCCCTGTTTTTAATGAGCAAGGCGTTGTTGCAGTTTAAAGCGACCTGCATAAGCAGCTGTAAAGCCGGATCATTCTGAGGGTTATGATTCCTTCCCGCCTGGGTAATACGCCCTTTGGGTTCATATCCTTCTCCGTTTACCTCCAAGTCGCCGCTCCAGGTTGCCACCCGAACTGCGTTCATCTTATTCTGGGTCAGGGTTCCCGTTTTATCCGAACAAATAACCGTAGTGCAGCCCAGAGTCTCGACTGCAGGTAGTTTTCGCACCACGGCATTACGTCTGGCCATGCGCTGCACACCTACGGCCAAAACCACGGTCACTATAGCCGGCAAGCCCTCCGGAATAGCTGCAACGGCCAGGCTTATGCCTGCTAAAATCATAATGAGAACCGGCTCACCACGATAGATCCCCAAGCCAGCTACAGCTGCGCAAACCACGGCACAAATAATGATCAGAAGTTTTCCAAGGTGGTCCAATTTCTGCTGCAATGGGGTCAGAGCCGGCTCACTTTCCTTTATAATTTGAACGATCTGTCCCATCACCGTATTCATACCGGTAGCCGTCACAACCGCCAATCCCCGCCCCCTGGTCACCACGGTGCTCATAAAAGCCATATTATTTTGCTCCGCCAGCGGTACTTCAGCTGACTCAAGCCGGGACGCTTGTTTGACCACCGGAACTGATTCTCCAGTTAAAGTTGACTCGTCAATTTCCAGACTAAATGGCTCAAGAATTCGGAGATCGGCCGGAACACGGTCACCTGTTTCCAGGTACACGATATCTCCGCTTACTAATTCAACCGCCGAAATTTTTTTTCGCCTATTATCTCTTAGAACCAAGGCATTAGGAGACGTAAGCTGTCTGATAGCTTCAAGGGATCGTTCGGCCCGGTATTCCTGAATGAATCCCAGGATAGCATTTACAATTACTATGGCCATAATGGTAAGAGCATCGGCCATCGATCCTGCAATAGCCGATACTACTGTCGCCGCGAGCAGCACCAGGACCATGGTGTCCGTAAACTGGTTTAAAAACATCAACACCGGATTGCTTCCCGACTCCCGCTCCAACTCGTTGCGGCCTTGTTCAAGACGCCTTGCTGCTTGAGCTTCACTGATGCCGGTGTCCATCCTGGAATCCAGTTCATTCAATACCCTTTCTCGTTCCCAATGCCACCAGGCTTTTTGCTCCATAGACTGCCTCCCTATGCTTTTAAGAAATTGTTATTCACGGCTCAAGGATAAAAGAACGGGCTTGATGAGCATTCGGCTTATAAGCGGCAGAGCGATCGACGGAAGCACCATCCAGGCACCACGATTTGCGCTCCGCTGCGCTTTGCATATTATTAAGGTTGCGAAGAGCAAGGTGCGAAACAGTCCTGCAATTGAGACGTACATAAGTACGTTGATTGAGCAGGACTGTTGAGCAACGCAGCTATTCGCAACCTTATTGGTGAGCGAAGCGAACATATGTGGTGCCTGTGGTGCAACCTTATTGGTGAGCGAAGCGAACATCTGTAGTGCCTGTGGTGCTTTTGTCGACGGTCTAAGCCCCCGCCATTATGGCGGGGGCTATAAATGTTCAATGAATGTAGGGTGAAGGTGGGTGAGTTATAATAACTTATTCAGATCTTGGCAAAATTGCGAATTTGCTGACCCATCTGCTGACAATGGCCGTTGGTGAATCGCTCACCTTCGGGTGCCAAAACAATGCAGGCATCGTTTATCGTATATACGGATCGGTCTTCATCAATATCGAAGATCCCCCACGATTTAAGCATATACTCAGCAACCCGGCTCCCGAATAAAAGTACATAGGCAGGATTTAATATGCTTAACTCTTCCATTAAGAAAGGCAGGCAGGCTATGATCTCCTCGTCGGCAGGCCGCACCGGAATGCCCTCACAGTCGCGTCCGTTAAGTAGACAACGGTTGTCCCTGTCCAGGAGGCGTGTATTGGTATAACAACTCATGCTGTTGCGTATCACACAGGCTTTTGGCTGGCAGCGGGTAATAAAGGTGTGGTAGATCTTATCCAGGTTTAATTCTCGTTTAACCATGTTTCGAAGACCGATCAGGTTGTTAACATCCCTGGTAAAATAGTTGTCATACTCGAATATCATCATTAATTCGGGATCCAGTTCGCCCTTGCCCAGCGACGGCTTCCTCACACATTTTATCAATGATTTGCAGCGCCCGCACTTGGCAATACGGTCCTCCATATCTATAATCTGCCGAATGTTTTCTTCTCTCGAGCCTTTTGCCATGATATAAGTCCCCCAGATATTATGAAATTATTTCCAAGTTTTAAAAATATTCGACAACTAGCTTGTAATTCCTGCTAATTTTTGTGAATATTTTTCAAAAAAAACCGCCTTAATAGGCGGTTTTTTGACTAATTTTCCTATAATTTTTCCAAATAAACTCTGGTTCGTTGATTTATTCCCCAAGTCGAGTCAGTTAATTTTGCAGATATATAGGTTCGCATATTGTCATCAAGCTGAGGATCCTCCAGATCCATAATCAGGAGAAAGGTCCTTAAAGTGTTGCACATTGTGGTAAAAAGTCTTTCAACCGGAGCCTTCTTAAGAAGCGGATCCTTTTTGCCATAGAAATATATTAAGCGTCTCAACATCCAGACGATCTCGGCATTACTCAAGAGTTTCTTCTCGATAAGCTGCTCCAATAAAGCTTCCGGACCTATACTGAACTCAAGCTTTTCCAGTCCCAGCCATTCGTCACTTCCCATAACGGTTTTGGGCAGTCCGAACATTTCCAGAACATTATCTTCAGCCACTGCTATACCTCCATTTATCTAAGAATCCTTCTGGCTCCGACATAATGCTGCAGATAGTATCCTTCCTCCAGGGAAGAATAGATTACCCCTCCACTCCGCGGTGAACTGGAGTGAATAAAATTACCGTTTCCAGAATATATTCCAGCATGGTTTATGCCTGATCCACCGCAATTAAAGAACACCAGGTCACCGGGCTTAAGATCTTTTTTATTTATATGGGTACCCATCGAAGCTTGGCCCGAGGCGGTACGAGGGAGGTCAATTCCATACTGACTGAATATGTACATAACAAATCCGGAGCAATCGAATCCGCCCGGGCTTGATCCACCGTATCTATACGGGGTCCCCAGGTGCTGGTCGGCAGTTTGCAGGATTTGCCCGGCCAGAACGCTTCCACCTGCACGGCTGGGCGGATCAGCGGACTCCTGACTGTCATTATTCTCTTCCGGGGGGGCAGTATCATTGCTGGATACATCTTCTTGTTCTTGCTGATTCGCCGTATCTTCTTCCTCTGATTCAACCGGGGCCTTCGGTGCAGAAACACTTACCAGCAGTTTATCTCCCGGATGTATAGAATCATTACTCAGATTGTTTAGTTTACGTAAATTCTCAACACTTATTCCATGCGCATTGGCTATCGACCACAGGCAATCGCCGGCCTTAACTACATAATAGGTGCCGTTTGCATCCCCCTGAGCGCTGGAATTGTCCTGGGAAGTATTATTATCTTCCGGCTGAACGCGAAGCTTTTGTCCGACCTGGAGAAGGTCAGAGCTGAGGTTGTTTAGAGCTTTAAGGTCGGAAACCAGCATATCGTACTTTCGGGCTATAGACCACAGGCTGTCACCTGATTTTACTATATACACATCCCCACTGGCAGCTGCCGGAGCAGCACATGATAAGAGGATGATCAACAACAAACCAAAAACTTTAAGGCGCTTCATTCCATCCAACCCTTCTATATAGAATGTAATCCATATAACATTCTACATTCGGGCCAAAATTCCTTCCATCTCAGGAAATTTTTCTTCATTTTATGGTTTTGTTTTACATCTGTAGGCCAATAATTCGTCGAATTCCGCCTGCTTTATACCAGCACAACCCAGACGCCCCCTGCTTTCGATACTTCCTGTTCCATGAAAATCAGAGCCGCCCGTTATCAAAAGCCCGTTGCGATGCGCCAGGGCTGTATAATCAGCCAATTGTTCTTCGCTGTGTTCAGGATAATATACTTCTATACCTTCAATTCCCATTTCGATAATTTGGGGAATGGCATCCTGCTCTCTAATAAGTCCCGGGTGGGCCAGCACGCTGATCCCGCCTGCGTCCTTTATCAGAGATATGGCCTCTTCCGGGGTGAATTTATAGCGTGGCACATAGGCCGGCTTTCCCCGGCCTATATATTTCTGAAAGGCTTCTTTAATGGAAAAAACATATCCTTTTTCCACAAGGGCCTGCGCCACATGCGGCCTTCCGATCAAGTCCCCCCGGGCAATTCTCTGGACCTGCTCAAAGCTGATATTCAGTCCCATAATGCGCAAACGCTCCACCATTTTCATGGCCCTCTCATAGCGGGCTGACCATATTTGGCGGAGGCGTTTGTTTAATTTTTCATCTTCGTAATGGATAAAGTAACCCAGAATATGCAGTTCAGATTCCCGGAAATCCGTGTTGAGTTCGATTCCAGGAATAAAAATGAGAGGCAAATCCCTTTCCGACAGATAATTCTGGGCTGTTTTAATTCCCCCCAGGGTATCATGATCGGTCAAAGAAAATCCTTTTAGCTTTGTTTGGGAAGCAGCTTCCACAACTTCTGTCGGGCTTAAGAGTCCATCAGATACAGTGGAGTGAACATGCAAATCATACAACACTTCATTCTCCCATTCCGCTACCTAGTAGTCTGCAACGCCTAAAACTATAGTTCCCGCCGGCCAAATTTCCGCAGGGCTTTGTTGTCGTCAATCGCAATATGTCCAGCATTACCCATTTGATGCCCATTGACGGGCTAATGCGGCGACGTTCATGGACGAACTAGTGCGCCGGTGGCAGGAAGCCAAGGAGCCGCCGCCCGCCGCGCATCACCCTGCAAAAATTTTTCTCGACGTATAACTAAAGTTTTAGGCGTTTCAGGCACTTTGCCTGACAATAGCAAAAATGTCCTGACCTTTTCATTATATGCTTAAATATCCTGGTTTGTTTACCATAAAACGCCAAATGCAATTCAATTGGGGATCTTATATAAGCCTGCGCATCAGGCGCAAGGCATTACCCGACAGGATCAACTCGATCTCTTTCCTGCTGAAGCCCCGGTTTTCAAGCAGGCCGGGCATATCCGCATAGGCTTCTACGGAGGGTAATACTATTTTTTCAGCCCCGTCAAAATCAGAGCCCAGTGCCACAAACTCAACCCCTATTAATTCGGCTACATATACCAGATGGTCAATAAAATCTTGTGGCAGTGCCGGCCCGGTTTCCTTGACAAAATCACTCACCTGGGTAAATCCTATTACACCACCGTTTTGGGCCAGAGCCTTTAGCTGGTCGTCTTTGAGGTTGCGGCGGTGAGAGCAGAGGTGGTAGGTATTGGCATGAGTGACCAAAAGCGGTTTATTATAAAGCTCGATAACTTCGAAGAAGGAGCGTGGAGCAATGTGGGCCAGGTCCAGTATAATATCCATTTGATTTACCATTTTTATAAGTTCCCGCCCCAGAGAAGTCAAGCCGCTTTTCTCTTCCGGAGCATCCACTCCTCCAGCCAGAAGATTGGGAGGATTCCAGGTCAAGGCCAGGCTTCTCAATCCCAGTTCATATAGCAAGTAGATTAGTTCTAGATCGCCTCCCAGAGCCTCTGCTCCCTCCAGATGAATCACACCTGCGAGCTTGCCCCGGTTGGCCTGATCATCAAGCTGTTCAGAATGAGTGAGCGGGTAGATATAGTCAGGATACTCCTTATAGGCCTTTAAGAGCCGGGTAGTTTGCAATAGAATTTTACGCATGCAGGCGTCAGCCCCGTCCGGGTTAGTGAATAGAGAAAAGAATTGCACCTGCTGACCAACCTGCAAAGCTCGTTTAATATCAAAATGATAAGGATTATTGTACAGGGAAAAATCCCCTTCAACCAATTTTGATAATATATCACAATGTAGATCGATTATTTTCATATATATCCGTCTCCTTTATACACAATTGAGATATGTTAAATATAAACAAAAACCTGCTTGTTTAAGCAGGTTGGATTTTCTATAAATACCTTAATATATCATCTAGCGGGGTTCAATAATCAGCTTGATCGCGGTTCGTTCCTCACCGTCAATCATAATATCAGTAAAGGCGGGTATACATATGAGGTCCATTCCACTGGGAGCCACAAATCCTCTGGCTATGGCTATAGCCTTGATTGCCTGATTAATCGCACCAGCCCCAATGGCTTGTATCTCGGCTGCACCTTTTTCTCTCAAGACCCCTGCAAGTGCACCAGCCACCGAATTGGGACTGGACTTGGCTGAAACCTTTAAAACTTCCATCAGAAAACCTCCCTCAAAAAAAATACAAATACAATCACGTTAGTTGCTCTATATCTCTACATCTCTACATCTATATTCTAATAACATAAGGTAATTCCTCTTTTTAGAGAGACCTATTTGGATATTTTTTCTATCACAGCTTCCTATCCTGGGAGAAACGTTCGATCTTGACCACATGCTTGTCGGCATTGCTTATTTCCAGAAAAATCCCCTGAATTTGGACAGGCCCTTTGGCCACCTCCAGGCGAACCGGTCTCTGGGTTAGGAACTTTTTTATTACCTGCTCTTTGTTCATACCGAGAATCGAATCAATTGGCCCGGTCATTCCCAGGTCTGATATATAGGCGGTCCCACCTCCCAATATAGTTTCATCAGCCGTTTGAATATGGGTATGAGTACCAAGGACCGCAGTAGCCCTGCCGTCAAAATAATAGGCAAAAGCCCTTTTTTCCGACGTTGCTTCAGCATGAAAGTCAATAAGACAAATGTCCCATTGCCCACTTATGTTGTTTAGTATCTCATCTGTTTTATGAAAGGGACATTCCAGGGCATCCATAAAAACCCGACCTGATGCATTTATAACCGCTATCCGGCCATTAGGCGTTGCAAAGATATTGTATCCCCGCCCGGGGGTGTCCGGCGGGTAATTGCAGGGACGAATCAAGCGTGGTTGGTCATCTATGAGGTCAAATATTTCCTTGTTGTCCCATACGTGATTTCCCATGGTGAGAACATCAATACCGGAAGATAAGAGTTCATCAGTCACCTCGTGATTAATTCCCCGGCCTCCGGCAGCATTTTCTCCATTGGCCACCGTAAAATCAACCGCGTACCTGTCCTTGATTTCCCAGAGCATCTCCTTTACCGCCCTGCGCCCCGGTCTTCCGACTATGTCTCCTATTACCAATATCCTCAAAAGCAATAACCTCCGTAAATTACCTCTTTAAAGTAAATTCTACCATAATATTATGTGTTATTTTTTTACATTTCTGTTTATTATATTTCGTCCAAAAAAGAAAAGCAAGGTTCAAAACCCTGCTTTTCAAATCAAACCTACTTTGATTACTTGGCAAATTCGACGGAACGCGTTTCCCGAATAACCACCACTTTTATCTGTCCCGGATAATCCAAATCTTGTTCAACCCTCTGAGCGATGTCGCGGGCCAGTTTTATTGAGGCCAGATCGTCTATTTCATCGGGTTTGACAATGATTCGAACTTCACGGCCTGCCTGAATGGCAAAGGAGCGGTCCACTCCTACAAAGGAATCCGCCAGGGCCTCCAATTTTTCCAGCCGCTTTATGTAGGCTTCCAGAGTTTCCCTTCTGGCACCCGGCCTTGAAGCTGATACGGCATCGGAAGCCTGTACTAGAACCGCTTCAACGCTTTCCGGATCAACGTCTCCATGATGGGCGGCTATGGCATGAACAACATCCTTGCTCTCACGGTATTTTTTAGCCAGATCCACGCCTATCTCGACGTGAGGTCCTTGAACCTCATGGTCCACCGCTTTTCCGATATCGTGGAGCAGGCCGGCTCGCTTCGCCAGCATTACGTCCACATCGAGTTCAGCGGCCATAACTCCAGCTAGATGAGCTACCTCAATAGAGTGTTTGAGAACATTCTGACCATAGCTGGTGCGGTACTTCAACCTGCCCAGGAGCCTGATAATTTCAGGGTGCAGTCCATGAACTCCCACCTCAAACGCAGCCTGTTCACCGACTTCCCGAAGCTCCTGTTCGATCTCTTTCTGGGCCTTCTCCACCATTTCTTCTATGCGGGCGGGGTGGATTCTTCCGTCCGATACCAGGTTGTCCAGGGCCACCCGGGCAACTTCCCGGCGAATGGGGTCAAATGAGGAAAGTATAACCGCTTCCGGGGTGTCATCGATAATCAGATCCACTCCGGTAAGGGTTTCGAAGGTTCTAATATTCCTGCCTTCCCGTCCAATTATGCGCCCCTTCATTTCATCGTTGGGCAGAGCTACAACCGATACGGTTGTTTCAGATACTACATCAGCAGCACATTTTTGAATGGCCAGAGATAGTACGTTTTTGGCCTTTTTATCGGCCTCTTCTTTGGCCTCGGCCTCCAGCGATTTGATCATCACGGCCGTCTCTTGGCGGATTTGCTGCTCCACATTATATAGCAAAAGTTCTTTGGCTTCCTCGGAGCTCAATCCGGACAGGCGTTCAAGCTCTTTAAGCTGCTGGGTAAGAACCATCTGCAGATCTTGCTGGGTCTTTTCTATTACCTTTTCTTTGTCGCTTAAACCCTGTTCCTTCTTCTCCATGTTTTCGCTTTTCCGGTCCAGCATTTCTTCCTTTTGAAGAATACGCCTTTCAATCCGGTCCAGTTCCCGGCGGCGATCCCGAATTTCTTTTTCCGAATCTTGCCGGTTGCGATGGATTTCCTCCTTGGCTTCCAACAGGATTTCTTTTTTCTGGGCTTCTACTTCTTTACCGGCTTCATCCAGAATACGTTTGGCTTCCTCTTCAGCAGCTCCGATTCTGCCTTCAGCCAGAATTTTGCGTAAATAATAACCAGAAATTAATCCTACCACCAAAAAAACTGTCATTACTATAACAATCACGTAGTTATCTATCTCGTTCACCTCCTTATGTTATGTTAATTTTTTACGTGTCTTTAGACACAAAAAAACCGAGTAGCTACTCGGTTTAGTTGAACCCAGATAAACTCGCCTATTCCCAATACCAGACTTTTTTATTCTAAACTTCATATTCACTTTACTAAAGGTTATGGATGAAGCTTAGTACATACTGACTGTGTTGAATTCAACCCTGCCACTGGCAAACATCTATATCATATCCGGCCTAACTGCTGCCGGTTTCACCTCAGGGACCCTTGAATTACACGCCAGATCCTGGCTTTTCTATGGTTAAATCACGAGTTATGACTGCTCAACTGAACCTTATTAAAATTTTAGTTAGTTTCCAGAAGAGTGTCAAGCATCCTCTGGTTGACTGCCCGTATTGCTGGCGATTTTAGAACTCTTTATCTTCTGTTCCAGTGATAAACAGAACTCAGCGTTGTTTTTCAAGTATTCCTTGGCATTTTCCCGCCCCTGCCCCAGACGCTCCCCTTCATAGGAGTACCAGGAGCCGCTTTTCTGAATGACATCCAGGGTGCAGGCTATATCCAAAAGATCTCCCTCCCGAGAGATGCCGGAACCATACATTATATCAAATTCAGCCGTCTTGAAAGGAGGCGCCACTTTGTTTTTGACCACTTTGACCTTGGTGCGGGCGCCGGATATGTCAGTTCCCTGTTTGATAGCCTCACCTTTGCGAACTTCAACGCGAACTGAGGAATAAAACTTTAAGGCTCTTCCCCCGGTTGTGGTTTCCGGGTTGCCATAAATCACCCCAACTTTTTCCCGAATCTGGTTTATAAAAATTACGCAGGCCCTGGATTTGCTTATATGTCCGGTCAGTTTGCGCAAGGCCTGGGACATGAGACGGGCTTGCAGACCCACATGCACATCACCCATTTCCCCGTCGAGTTCGGCTTTGGGCACCAGGGCCGCCACCGAATCCACCACCACCACATCAATAGCGCCGCTTCTTACCAGGGCTTCAGTAATTTCCAGAGCCTGCTCCCCTGAATCAGGCTGGGCGACCAGCAGGTTCTCAATATCCACACCCAGGTTTTTAGCATAAAGCGGGTCCAGGGCATGCTCGGCATCAACAAACGCGGCCATGCCGCCCTGCCTCTGAGCCTGGGCAATGGCATGCAAGGCTACCGTAGTTTTACCAGAAGATTCCGGGCCAAATACCTCAATTACTCTGCCGCGCGGAAAGCCGCCAACCCCTAAAGCTATGTCAAGCGACATACAGCCGGTGGAGATAACTTCAACGTTCATGGCTGAGGCCTCGCCCAATCGCATAATAGACCCCTTGCCGAACTGCCTCTCGATACTCTTAATGGCACTGTTTATAGCCTCTGTTCTCCCTTGATTTGCATCCACCTTGAAGCCCTCCTCAAACATATGTTCGCCCTTTGATTATATTCCACCCCGACTGCTCGTGTCAATCAGTAAAGAGCATTAGATCCCATTTTGTACAACGCTCCGTATATTGTGCATATAAAGTTGGAGCAGATTTTTTTGAAGTACAAGGCGGAGGGCGGCTCCTAGGCGTCCTGCCGCCGCCGCATTAGCCCGTCCATGGGCGTCAAGTGAGTGAGACTGGACGTATTGCGATTGACGACAACGCAGTAATTCGGAAAAATCTGCCCAAATTTATGTGTACGAATATACGGAGCGTTGTACTTAACCCTCCAGCCGGTAGCTCTCCAACACCGAGTAATGGGGTCCCCGGGATGACAACTTGCTTTCCATAAGCAGAAATTGGTCCACCGTGAAACTATGTTCTTCGCTGCGTTTATTGATTCCCGCCGCTTTAAGCTGCAATTCAGCCAGGCCCACCTCCGACCTGATACGACCCAGAGTGAGATGAAAGCTGCGCTTTTTTTCAGGATCAAAACCTAGTTCGGTAAGGTACGCATCTACCCTTTCCCCTAGAAAATCTGCTTTATCCATCTCTCCGAAAACACCCACCCAGATCACCCGCGGACGGCCGCGGCTGGGGAAGAACCCCAGGCCCCTGGTTGAAAAGTTAAACACCGGGCAAGCCTCGGCTACCGTCTTCAGCCTTTTTTTTATTTCGCCGAGTGAAGCCGGATCCACTTCGCCCAGGAATTTAAGGGTCAGGTGGTAATTGGTTTTCTCTACCCATTTAACATCAGGGCGGTTCATATCCATTTCATTCCGGACCAATGCTGCATAGTCTTTAACCGCATCAGTGACCGGAATGGCTATAAACAATCTCATGCGTTGCTTCCTCCCCCGACAAGTTGCCTCCTCAACAGATCCAGAGCTGATTTAACAGCCAGAATTCGGATAGCCTCCCTTGGACCCACAAATCGCAGTTCTTTTACGATACAGCCCTCAGGTCCGGCCAGGCCAATAAAAACCAGACCAACCGGTTTTTCAGCACTTCCTCCCCCCGGCCCGGCTATCCCGGTAATTGCCAGGGTATAATCGACCCCGCTGCGCCCGCGCAGCCCCATCGCCATCTCAGTCGCGGTCTCCTGGCTTACCGCCCCAAAACGGTTCAAAGTATCCTGACTAACCTCCAGGAATACTTCTTTAGCTTCGTTGCTGTATGAACAGACTGAGCCCCAAAAGTATGAAGAACTGCCTGGTATATCGGTGAGTACTTTGGCCAGCAACCCGCCTGTACACGATTCGGCTGTTGCCAGCCTTAAGGCCCGTTCTCCCAGTAAAACAGCCACCCTTCCTTCCAGGGTGTCCTCATCATATCCAAACACGTGCGGTGCCAGTTTTGCTTCGACCTGACTTACCGCCCGATCGCGTATTACCTCGGCCTGGCCCAATTCTTCTGCCTCTGCGCTGACTTTGACATGCACCTCCCCGTCTTTGGCCAAAAGGGCAATGGAATAGTCAGACTGTTCCATCAGACTGCCCAGAAGGGCCTCTACCTGTGATTCACCCGGTCCCAACACCTTGATGGTTTTGCGAGCTACCCTTTGCACAATTGAAAACTCCTTTTTTAAAACAGGTTCAAGGGCACCCCGATACATATGCTCCATCTCCCGGGGCGGTCCCGGCAGGAGGGCCACCGCTTTACCCTGATGGGCTATATACATTCCCGGCGCCGTACCAACCTGGTTTGGTAATATTAAGGCCTCGGGCGGAAACATGGCCTGTTTCAAGTTGGCTTCAGGCATTTCTCGATTACGGCGCCGGAAAAAATCCCGCAGGCGCTGCACTTCTTCTTCATTAAGTACAGCCTGAACACCCAGCACCTGGCAGGCGCTTTGTTTGGTCAAATCGTCGAGGGTGGGCCCCAGTCCTCCACTGGATACAACCAGATCCGCCTGCCGCAGGCCTTCGGTAAATGCTTCCCGGATATACTCTTCACTATCGCCTACGGTATACCTGGTTACTACTTTAAAGCCCAGAGCCGTTAGGCGCTGGGAAAGGAAATTCGCATTGCTGTCAATCGTAGTGCCTAGCATCAATTCGGTTCCGGTTGATATTATACAAACCTGCTGCATGGATTCATCTCCTTATTGGTCTTAAGTTTATATTGCACATTGTTAGTAGTGTGCAACACCTGCTCATTCTCAAACCAGGTTTAATAATTTCTACATCCAGGGACTCTACCCCTGTTGCCTGGAAAAAAAAGTAGATTATTGCCCCTGAAAACACTATTTTGCAGCTTAATTGTCACGTACAAAAATACGGGTAATATCGGCAAAATATGCCCGCCTTATAGGCCCGGTTGGCCCCAATCGCAAATAACCCGGACGCAGTATGCTAATGCATCCGGGTTATTATTAGATATGGGAAATTTTCAGACAGCGATAACTTCCCGAAAGCGTGACTGATCGATGTTTTCTTCAGCAAGCAAGCATTGGGCCAGGTTCATTAAGGCATCCTTATTGTCAAGCAGCAGGTCGAGGGTGCTCTTTTCCAGTTCGGCAATGATTTTCCGGCACTCATTGAAAAGCTGCTCATCGGGCAGTTGGTCCTTTTTTACTATGCCCAGCGATGAGAGGCCACTCCCCACAATTTCCTGAGCCAGATTCCAGGCTTGGGAAAAGTCATTCTGAGCCCCGGTGCTGCGGTCGCCATATTTGATTTCTTCAGCCAACGCACCGGCCACCGCTACCATTATCTGCCTTTCAAGTTCCTGGCGGGTGTACAGATACTGGTCTTCACGGGGAGAACGGCGCATAAACCCCAGAGCGTTGCCCCTTGGGGCTACGGTAAGCGAAGCAACCGAACCCGGTTCCAATAACTCACAGGACAGGGCATGACCGCTTTCATGAACCGCCACCCTCTCGATTTCCGGCCGGCTGGGTATGCGATCCAGCTTTTCGCCCATAATTACCTTATTCACTGCCTCGCTGAAATGATGCTTCTCTATGGTAGTGCTGTTCTCCCGCATAGCCAGAATGGCCGCCTCATTGGCCAGGCTCTCCAAATGAGCTCCTGAAAATCCGAAGGTTTCCTGTCCAATATCCTGCAGTATTTCCCGGTCCGAAATCGGCTTATTGCGGGTATGAATATCCAGGATCCTTATCCTCCCTTTGCGATCCGGCAGGTTTACCTGCACCTGCCGGTCAAAACGGCCTGGACGCATGAGGGCCGGATCGAGCAGATCGGAACGATTGGTGGCTCCTATAAGTAGTATGCGGGGATCTTCATTCTGCCGCAGACCATCCATTTCCACCAGTAACTGATTTAGGGTCTGATCGTATTCCATGTGGCTGGAATGGCTTCCCCGCTTGGCTCCCAGCACATCCAATTCATCAATAAAAATAATGGCACTGTGCTTACTGGCGTTTATCGCCTTTTTCCGTGCATCGCGAAACAGCTGGCGGATTCGCTTGGCTCCAACTCCGGCGTAGATTTCGATAAACTCGGAGCCCGAGGCGGCTACAAAGATAGAGCTGGTAAAGCTGGCTGCCGCCCGGGCTAGAAGCGTCTTCCCGGTTCCGGGGGGCCCAACCAGCAGAATACCCTTCAAAGGCCTGATTCCCATACGCACCATTTCCTCCGCGTTTAACAGAAACTGAAGGGCTTCTTTTAACTCATTTATAGCCGAATCCTGTCCCCCGATGTCATCAAAGCTTAATCCAGAAGCGGCTTCCACTCCACTCCCTACCTGTTCGAGTTTCAAGTTGCCCTGGGTCTGCATAAAAAAATACAGCCCCGCCGCCAGCAAGGCCAGCAGCAGCACCGGCATTATATTAATACCGATTAAACCTAAAAAAACGATTATTCCGACTCCAGATCCTAGCGCGAACTCTTTCAAGACGCGAACCTCCCGTCCTGCTTATCAGCTAAATAAAGCGAATAATTATTATACATTTTTTTGTAAATAATTATAGCACAGGCCGTCCAAGCCCTGCGAAGCCTAAATAATGGCTACAGTAGGCTAAAAACCCGGTGCTGGTACTTACTTCTTTAGACTACCTCAAGATGCCCCTACTACCATATTGTTCTGGTTCTTTTCCCGGTCAATTACCTGGTATATATAGTTCTCTCCATCTTCGACCTGCAGGTAGAGATGCTCCTGGTCCACAAAAAGCTTGTACTGCAAACCAGCTTCCTGGGTGCGACGGAGCAATTCCTGATCAAGCCAAATAAATCGGTTGGCCGCCAGGGATTCAAAAACCGCTGGCTGCATATGCTGCATAAAATTTTGCAGGGGCTGGTTGGGGTTATCGGTCAGATGCAATGAGTATTCTTTTTCTGGAAGGGAATCTTTGACCGCACGATCTATAGAGGTATAAGCCTCCTGTAGATTGGCAACTTTTTCCATATTTATATCGATTTCATATCCATCTTTTTGCTTGGTAGCTTTTGAATTTTCAACACCTTCCAGAGCCTCAATTTTGTTCTCCAGAGGGGCATCAATGCCAAAGCGTTTATACAGGTAATAGGAGGAGAAGGAAATTATAAGCACAATAACCAGGGCTGCAACCGCTGTAACCACATTAAAATCGGCCTTTTTAGGCATTTACCCACCTCCTCTCCTGGACCATTATAGCACGGGGCAATTGCGAGAAGGCCTATTAAAATATGGTAATTCAGGGTTTGGGGTAGCTTTGGAGTAATATAGGGAGATGGTTTATTGAGGTTAGGAATATGACGTTACCCTCGGCGGTGCTCCCGATTGCAGTGTATCAGGATACCGGTCGTTGGAATACCTCGGTGAGGCGCAGAAACTTGAGAAAGTATTCTACCCCGGAAACCAGGGTGATTATCACAGCCAGATACATAAACCACTGGTCCAGAGGAAGTGAAGTAAAACGCAGCATAGCTGGCTTGAGGATAGTGAGCAGAACGGCCACTACCTGGGTAAAAGTCTTCATTTTGCCCAGCATACTGGCTGGTATAACAATCCCCTCTTCAGCCTTAAAAGCCCTTAATCCAGTAACCGCGAATTCCCGGCCTAAAATAACGATAGCTATCCAGGCAGGTACCCGGGCCAGCTCCACCAGGCTTATTAATGCAGCAGTTATTAAAAGCTTATCGGCAATGGGATCCAGAACAATACCCAGCTTGGTTACTTGCTTCCAGCGCCGGGCCAGGTAGCCGTCCAGGCTGTCGGTCAAAGCAGCCGCCAAAAATACCCCGGCAGCCAGGTAGTCGCTGTTGGGCATTCTCAATAAAAGCAATACCGCAAACAGGGGTATAAGAATAATTCGCAAAACAGTCAGGCTATTGGGTAGGTTCATTTACTACTTCCCCGATCATATCAAAATCACGCACAGCTTTTAGGAGCACCTCGTAAAAGCATCCCTTTTTCAAGGATTTTTCACTTTTCACAATCGTCATACCATCAACCTCCGGCCCTTGAAAAGCCGCCCTTCCAAGGTATAGGCTCTTGGAAGCCGTTGAAGAAACCAGCACTTTCTGCCGGGTGTTTAAACGCTCAATATTTTTCTTCCTGGTTATATGCTTCTGCACAGACATTACTATATCCTTGCGCCGGGTTTTAATTTCATCATCAACTTGTTCCGGCATGGTATAAGCCGGCGTACCCTCCTGGGCCTGAAAGGTAAATGCGCCCAGCCAGTCAAACCTGGTAGCTTCAATAAATTCCAGCAGTTCCTGGAAATCCTCCTCGGTTTCGCCGGGAAATCCCAGCATAACCGTTGTTCGCAATACCACTCCGGGTAGGGCGGCCCGGATATCCTGGAAAAGCTTAATTAGATGCTCCTTATCATGGCGGCGTCCCATGGCCGAAAGTATTCGTGACGAAGCGTGTTGAATAGGGATCTCCAAATAAGGAACAACCTTTTTTCCACGGGCGAAAGTCTCAATCAATTCGCCCGTAATATGGGCCGGGTGAAGATACATAAGGCGAAGCCATTCCAGTCCTTCAACGCCATCCAGGCCGTCTATCAATTCAGACAGTCTTGATTTGCCGTACAGATCCTTGCCATAAATAGCCGTGTCTTGTCCAATCACGATGAGTTCCTTAATGCCCCGGTTCACCATCTGTTCAGCTTCTTTAACCAGCTCTTCTATAGAGCGCGAGCGCAACGGGCCTTTAATCGACGGAATAGAGCAATAACGGCAATGATTACTGCAGCCTTCCACCGCTTTGAGGTAGGCCCAGCCGGGCGGGGTGCTCACAATTCGTTGGCCCTGCTCAATAAACCTGTCAGGGGGCTGGTTAACAGAAAATACCTTTGTGCCAGACAACACCGTATCTAAATTAGCCTGCCATTCCGAGGGATTCAACAAGCCCCAAATCCCATCCAACTCTGGGATCTCCTCATAGAGCTGAGCTCCATACCTCTGAGTAAGACAGCCCACGGCTATTAAATACCGCAATAGTCCATTATTTTTTAATCGTCCTGTTTCTAGAATTGTATCAATAGCTTCTTCCTGGGCTTCCAATATGAAGCCGCAGGTATTGATTATTACAGCTTCCGCCTGTTCTATCTTGTCAACCAGCTGGTGTCCCGCCTTCTTAACCAGCCCCATCATTATCTCTGTGTCAACCCGGTTCTTGGCGCATCCCAGGTTTATAAATCCAACCTTCACCCCGGCATCTCCTGTTTTAAATTTCTATTGTCCGGCTTTATATTCCTTAATCTTATGTTCTCCGGTTGCTCCCAGAGCCGGCTGCAGTTGGCCATTCACGGTTATCTTTAACCCCCCGGAATTGCCCGCATTAAGTACTACGTTCTTTTTCCCGTTGAAGCTCTTTTTGTCTCCGGCAATCAAGGTGCCGGTAAAGGTGTTTTTACCGTCAACAGTAATACTTACCCAGCAGCGCGCGGTGGCTTCGAGATCCACGGTAACCCCGGATTGATTGGTAGAGGCCGGAGGCGGCGTGGTCTGCTCAGGAGTAGTTGTTTGCTGAGGCGGCGTTTGATTATTGGTTTGGTTTTGGGGCAAGGCCTGTTTTTGCTGGGCCCCGGTTTGGTCTGGAGGTGTAGTATGGTTTTTACTCCAATTGGCTATATATGAAACAAGATAACTCCCCAGCCACAGGGCAATAATCAAAAATACGATCCCAGCCGCAACATTTTTAATATTTTTAATAGGAAGTGGTTCGCGGGGCTCGCGTTCGCCTGAAACGGCCTCGACCGGTTCTTCCACTACGGCCGGCTCTTCTTCTTCACCGTAGGCCAGGGCGCGAAATTCGGCCACCATTTCTTTTTCATCCAGCCCCAAAAGAATAGCATATCGTTTTACAAAACCGCTGGCATACACGGGAGGCGGAAGAACCCGAAAATTACCACTTTCTAAAGCTTCCAAATAATACTTGCGGATTTTGGTTTCCTCTTCTACTTCCTCCAGCGACCAACCCTGTCTGAGGCGTTCTTCCCTCAGTCTCTTGTTAAATTCCATGTCCGGCATCCACTCCCTGAACCTGGTTTATTTTGTGCTCGGTAGTCCTATCCATGGCTGCTTGCTGTCCCCACCGCCATCCTTACAGCCTGGCGGAGATTGTAGCGTGAAGATAAGCCGTATACTACGCCTCCGAGCAGATAAGGCAGCGATTTCTCCAAATTAAATTGCTGGCTGGGCAGCAAAGGAAACTCGGCTATGTTTCCATCATTTATATATAAAATCCTGGTTCTCCCATCTGTAACCAATACATACCCCTGGCCCATGGCCTCCGCCAACTGGTTGGCACAAACTTCAATCTGATTAGTATCCTCAACCCCTAAAACGACCAGCGAAAAACGTGATAAAAAGTCGGGCATTTGCTCGGCCCGCTTAACCAGTGCACAGGTGCATATTGATGGAAGGGTCTCCTGCTCCTTTTCCAACCACTTATGCAAAGCGTATTGATGAAAAACTGGCTCAATTATTAGCCACTGGCAATTCATTGCCACCCATTCTTTTTGATTAATGGCTTTTTCATAGTCTTCCAAACTGAAGCCCTCTTCATAAGCACCGGTTCCATCGATCTTGACCAGCCGCCCGCTGCGCATTTCAGGATGACGTGCGATATTGGTGATGTCGGCTTCCCTTTTTTGTATTTCATCGATCAGGGTCAGGGCCAGGTCATCATTTCCCACCACACTGATAACCTTTAGATTCAACCCCAAACCACTTAAGGCCTTGCAGCTTTCCAGGGCAAATCCGGTGTATTGTAAATCAATTGCACTGGTCGCTTCACTCTGAGCAATGTTGATCTGTAAAAAGATGCGGCCAATTACGACTATCGACACCTGTTCATTGACCACATAGCCCTTGCCCATAATGGCCCCTTTTTTCATGAGGTTGGAAATATGAACGGCGACCGAGGACCTGGTAATTCCAAAATGCCGGGCTAAATCATCCTGCGCTATCATAGGATGCTTTGTAACAAAATCAAGTATTTCTTTTTCCCGTAAGGTCAACCTCATACAAATACTCCCGCGTCGTTATTGCTTTACAGCAAACGGTTACGCTCCAATAGCTTTTCCAACTGCTCACCGTCAATTAGAATTTCTCTTTTCTTATTATTATCAAGTGGAGATACAATCCCCCGGTCTTCCATAAGATCAACCAGACGCGCCGCCCGGGCGTAACCCACCCTTAACCTTCTCTGCAACAGCGAGGCCGACGCTTTCCTGGTCTCTACAAAAACCTTGACCGCATCCCAGAAAAGCTCGTCACCTTCATCTAATTCCTCCAGGGTCGGCTCCATATCCTGGAAGGCGTCCTCTTCGACTAATTCACCGGACTGTTCATGGATAAACTGGACCGTGTTTTCAATCTCGGCATCGGAAACGTAGGCGCCCTGAACCCGGTAAGGCTTAACCGCTCCCACCGGGAAGAAAAGCATGTCCCCTTTTCCTAAAAGCTTTTCCGCTCCACCCATATCGAGAATGGTGCGCGAATCGGCCTGAGACGAAACAGCAAAGGCGATTCTAGACGGTATATTGGCTTTAATAATACCGGTGACCACATCCACGGACGGCCGCTGGGTGGCTACAATCAGATGCATTCCAGCCGCTCTGGCCATCTGCGCCAACCGGCAGATGGAGTCTTCAACTTCTACCGGTGCCACCATCATTAAGTCGGCCAGTTCGTCAATAACAATTACTATATAAGGAAGCTTCTCTTTCACTACCTGGTTGTACCGTTGAATGTCGCGAACGCCCTTTTCCGCAAATAAACGATAGCGCTTTTCCATCTCGTTAACCATCCATTTCAGGATCTGAGCAGCCTTTTTGCTGTTGGTAACCACCGGAGTCAGCAAATGAGGGATGCCGTTGTAGACGGTTAACTCGACCATTTTGGGGTCGATAAATACGACTTTCAGTTCTTCGGGCGAAGCGTTAAAAAGAAAACTCATTATAATACAATTCAAGCATACACTTTTTCCCGATCCAGTGGAACCAGCAATTAACAAATGGGGCAGCTCACTCAAATGGGCTACAACCGGATTGCCGGTTATATCCTCGCCCAGCGCGAAGGTCAAAGGGCTGCTGGTCTTATTAAAAGCCGGAGAAGTCAACAACTGGCGCAAACCGACGCTCAATGTCTTGCTGTTCGGTACCTCAATTCCCACCGCCGCCTTTCCCGGTATGGGTGCTTCCAGGCGAATACCCGGAGCGGCCAGGTTCAATTGAAGATCGTCAGCCAGGGCCAGGATTCTGCTAACTTTAACCCCCGACGCCGGGGTCAATTCATAGCGAGTGACGGCCGGCCCGCAACTCACCTGATTCACCTTGACCCCAATGCCAAAACTGGCAAAGGTATCTTCAAGTACTGAAATGCTCTCCCTGATGTTCTTTTTATCAATGCTTTTTTCACTCCGGGTATTGCTTAACAATTCAATCGGGGGCTTTTCGTAAGGACCCGCTTCCCTTGAAACCGGCCTTAGGTCCGTCCTCGCTTCCGGCT
>JBDKUE010000068.1:0-6779 GCA_039679855.1 Syntrophomonas sp. | reverse complement strand
TAAATGCCTGCCTATTGATGAATTATTTGCTAGAAATACCATGAAAGAAGCAGGAAATTAATATATTAATATCCAAGTAAAGAATAGATTGGGGGGATAAATATGTATCCTATTCCCTGGTATGCCGTCATTTTAATTGGACTTCCCAATACCTTTCTCGTCATAAGCATTGGAGCACGTTTATTTAACATCAATATTTCAATCCAACATAGAGTGATTATATCTGTTGTAATAGGAATAATACTCTACTTTACCAGATATCTAACAATACCCGGGCTGAATTCCATAGCTCTGATAGTAAGTACAGCTATACTTGTAAGTATTTTTTCTCATTTAAGTCTATGGAAATCCTTCCTTACAATCGGTTTAGGTTTTGTTGTACTTGCGATGATAGAAACCCTGTGCAATTCAATTGTATTTAGCCTGTTTCATCTTAACTTCGATATTCTAGCTGTTCATCCCTGGCTTAATATCCTGTCATTTTTGCCAACTCTTGCAGTAGCTGCGTTATTGTACTGGTTGATATGCTGGAATAATTGGGTTTTATACAACCTGAGTCAATATAACGATCATGCAAAATAGGCGAGCAATTGTTATCATAAGCGCGGTTCTATTACAGATAATGGTAATAACTTTGTTTATTAACGTACAGCTCTTTTATGATTATAGTAAATGGCCTAAATATACTGTTCCTATATGGCCAATCATCGTGGGGGTTTTAGGTCTACTGTGCGTTTTTTCGATCAGGCAGATGGAGGAAATGAATAAAGAATATATAAAAGACCAGCTTTTAAAAAGCCATTACCAGGAAATTGAGACCTTGCTGACAGCTTCCCGCATTGAAAGGCACGAATACCGAAAACACTTGCAGGCCCTGCAGGCCTGCTTGCATCTGGGGCTGATGGATGATGCTAGGCAGTATCTAGATCGAATCTCCGAACAACCTGCACAAGAGGAATACTTGGTTATAGAAAACCCGGTACTGTTTGGGTTGATTAACAGTAAATACGCCCTGGCCCGGGCCCGGGGTATTCAGTTTTCGGCTGATATTTATTGTGACTTAACTGGCATAAAAATTGAACCATGGGATTTAAATAGTATTCTCGGCAATCTGTTGGACAATGCCATGGAAGCCGCTGCACTTGACTCACAAGAACCCTGGGTAAACTGTGAAATAAGCAATTCTCAAGGCGATATAGTTTTTGTAGTTCAAAACAACGGTCCAGGTATATCCGAATCAGACAGGGAGCGTGTTTATGAAGCCGGGTTCTCCACTAGAGATGGTGAAACGCGGGGCTATGGACTCTATATAGTAAAAAACCTGGTAGAGAGTTATAGAGGAGTCATTGATATTAGTAGTAACTCCGAGACAAAAATAACAGTACGACTGCCGGGGGATGAAAATGATAGACAGTCTTTCAAGACGAATAGCGGCCTGGCTCGCCCACCAGCTCTCAATTGACAGTGATACTAAAGAGATTTATCAGTATGGCCTTAACCTTCTAATCTTAAATCTATTGGAAGTTCTACTCATACTGCTTATTTCTATTTTAATAGATAAATTGTATACAACTTTAGTCGTCCTCATTGTCTTTACCGTATTCCGCGGTGTTGTCGGGGGTGCTCATATGAGTACGCCGGGACGTTGTTTGTTGGTAGGTACCGTACAAATCGTAATCCTTGGTATAATAGCTGCTATGCCGATAAATGCAACTATTTTATACGTCCTTCTGTTTGGCACTCTACTTTTTAATCTTGGTATAACAATAAAATGGGTGCCAGGTGGGACCGAAAAAAAACCTATGAGCGAACCTACCGTACGCCGTCGGAGCAAAATCATTTCCTTCATGATTACTCTTTCCTGGCTTATCGTTATTTTAATCTTGATTTATAAAAGTAATACGAAATATATTTTGCCCATGATCCTGGGAGGATTGAGTGCTATGTTTCTGGTCACACCTGTAGGTTATAGATTTAACGCAATACTGGATGTAAAACCAAATTTAGGAAAGGGAGGTGAAAAAAATGAAATACTATAGTATCTTTTTAAAAGTTTTCACGGCTGTGCTTGTTTTTGTAGCTAGTACCGGAATTAGTTCTTTTTGCTGGGTTGGCCAATATGAACCCGATGTACCAAAAGCGCTTAAAGAGAAAGCCCTTTAAAAGTTTGAACCAAAAATCTTACCCTAAAACATTAAGTAGTTCATAAATCAGTACCACGGCTATGTTAATTAATAGGTAATATAATGTGAGTGTCCAGGTTTCTGCAAGCAGATGACTGCACCAGCAAGAACCGGGGCATCTTTTTTGTAGCCTAATGGTTTGAGTTCTACATACCTGAAAATGAAAACTTAGACTAGTTTCTTCCATATTATATAGGAAGGTTTTGGCATAGATTTAGTATGGGGCGCTTTAGATATAAAAAGGTCCGATGAGCCAGTACTTCTGTCACACAAGGCCATTAAAATGGGCAAAGCTCGAAAGTAAAGTCGGTTTAGGGGCTGCAAATGTCCATAATCAGGCATTATCATGCCTATTTTAAGATTGACAGGATTCAAGGCTAGCATATAAAATTAACAAGTCCGGGACTGCCAGTTTAGAAATAATCCGGCGAGTTTTCCCGGGCCTCTTTAGAAAGCTTTTTCATGTTAAATAGATCTAAGGCTTAGGTGCCTGGAAAGGAGAGTTAGTAGAGATGAAGAAACATCTGGTAACCATTGTCAAGCCGTCATTGAAAAGAGACGCCAGTGAGATCAATTGCCGGGAGTGTGCCACTTCCTGTCAATCAGCCTGTAAAACCTCCTGTACGGTAGGCAATCAGGTTTGCAATAAGCAATAAGTAGAGTATTTGGGGTAGCGCCCCTTTTTTTATTACATTGGGAGAGGAATGCATGATCTGTCCACCCGGCTATGATTTTGCCGCCCATATTCATACATATCAATGGAACGATCTCAATATTTGCCTGGATGTTAACAGTGGAGCCATTCACTTACTGGATGAAATCGGCCTTCATCTGATTAAGACTCTGGCCCAAAACCAGGGAGATGAAAAGGCTGCCTTATCCGTCTGCAGCCGAATTTATCCTGAAGCGGATGTTCTCGAAGCGCTGGATGAAATTCAAAAGGCGGTCTTTGAGGAGGCCTTATTTTCCGATCCCCAGGAATTGATATTCGACTATTCCTCTCTTGGCGTAAAAGCCCTCTGTCTCAACGTAGCCCACCTGTGCAACATGAAATGCCGCTATTGCTTTGCCAGCCAGGGCGACTTCGGCCGGCGAAAAGCCTTGATGCCTTTTGAGGTGGGAAAAAAGGCCATCGATTTTCTACTCGAACAAAGCGGACCTATCCGGCGGGTGGAAGTCGATTTTTTCGGCGGTGAGCCTTTGCTCAATATTAAGGTTGTCAGGCAGCTGGTGGATTATGGCGAGCGGGCTGCCGATGAGCTGGGCAAGCAGATCCACTTTACGCTCACTACCAATGGATTGCTTTTGGATGATGATATCAACCGGTTTATCCTGGATAAACAACTCAGTGTGGTTTTGAGCATGGACGGGCGTCCGGAAACACATGATTTCAACCGTCCCCTGCCGGACGGCTCGGGAAGCTATAGCCGGGTGCTGCCGCGGTTTAAGGATCTGGTTGGACTGAAACCGGCCAGCTATTACATTCGCGGAACCTTTGCCCGGCATACCTTGAACTTTGCTTCCGATTACCGGCATTTAGCGGACCTGGGGTTTGACAGCATATCGCTGGAGCCGGCGGTGGGATCGGGAAAAGAATTTGCCATCCAGGAGAGTGATCTTCCCGAGGTGCTGGCCGAGTATGAAAGACTGGCCGACCTGATTTTGGAGTATCGCCTGGCGGGAAGGGACGTGAGCTTTTTCCATTTCAACCTGGATCTGCAGAAGGGGCCCTGCCTGGCCAAACGAATGACCGGATGCGGTGCCGGAGTGGAATACCTTGCGGTAACCCCGGAGGGGGATCTGTACCCCTGCCACCAGCTGGTGGGCGAAGAAAGTTTTTATATGGGCAATGTGGCAAACTCCCAATTAAACCAGGAAATCCGTCGAAAGCTGGCCGGCAGCCATATGGCGAAAAAAGCCAGCTGCATGGGCTGCTGGGCCCGCAATTTTTGCGGGGGAGGCTGCCATGCCAATAATTACCTTTCACAGGGTTCTTTGCTGCAGCCTAACCCGATCACCTGTACCATGCATCGCAAGCGGATTGAAGCAGGTATTTACTTGGAATTGCGGAAGACGAATCCCAGCTCTGGAAACTAAGATACGAAAAAGCAGGAATTTCATGAGTTTAAGTAGAAATAAGGAGTGTTTAAAATTTATAATGGAGAGTACTTTTTATGCTAGATAACATAAAAGAGACGGTACTTTTTATACTAGATTTCCTAAAAGAGTTAGTTCTTTTTGTAGTTGATTTCCTAAAAGAGAAAGTACTTTTAATAGCAGAATACATAAATAGGGACAGGCAGAAGTGGATTCCTGGAATCGCTGGAGTCCTCCTGTTGTCTTTTGTTTTATTATGGTGTTTTGCCATACGAACTCCGGCCTACAGCGTCTACGTCGATGGCAATAAAAAGTTTTTGGTTAAAAACAAAACCGAAGTAAATCAAGCACTGGATAAAATGAAAACGGCTCAAGAAACCACAATGCAGCAGCCGGGAACCGTGGCCAACAATGTTAAAATGACCCGCACCTTTGCCAAGCGCAGTGATATTATTGCATCCCAAAATGTTGAGAATGCCCTGCGGGTGGCAATGAATATGAAGATAATGGCCGTCGCCGTTTCAGTCAAGGGGCAGAGCGTGGCCTGGTTGGAAAACATACAAACCGCTCAAAACCTGTTGGATACCCTCAAAACCTCTTATACGAAACTGGAGGAAGGGGAACAGCTGGTAAGCGTAGCGTTCCAGGAAGATGTTCAACTGGTTGAAGAAGAGATAAGCCCAGAGCAGATTATGAGCGAAAAACAGGCCTTTGACATGCTTACCACTGGAACCGCAGCTCCGGAAAAGTACATGGTCAAAGAAGGCGATTCTCTATGGTTGATTGCCCGGCGCAATGACATGTATGTAAAGGACATTGTTCAGACCAATCAACTTAACACCGATCGTTTGAAACCAGGTATGGAACTGGTCCTGGTAAAATCCAAACCGTTAATAACCGTGCTGGCCCAGGTAACCTGCGAAAGAGATGAAACGATTCCCTATGATGTAAAGGTGGTTATTGATCCGAACGCTGCCAGCAGCGTGCGGGTCAGCCAGGAGGGTGTGGCAGGGCAAAAGCATGTTGTCTACACCGCAACCAAGTTAAATGGTGTTATTGATAAAAAAGTTGTAGCAGACGAAAAGATTATAAAACAGGCCGTTTCTAAAGTTATGGTCAAGGGCGGCAGTGTTCAAGTAGCTTCTCGTGGTGGAGGAAAGGTTACCTCAACCGGTGATTTAGATTGGCCGTTATCCGGTTCAATTTCTCAGTATTTTGGCGGGCACACCGGCCTGGATATTTGTGCGCCGGTGGGCAGCACCATCAGAGCGGCTGACAGCGGATATGTTGTCTCGACCAGCTACCAGGGCGGCTACGGAAACTTCGTGATAATCGACCACGGCAATGGAATTGTGACCAGGTACGCTCATTGTTCCACATTCAAAGTATCAGCAGGGCAGAACGTATCCAAGGGTCAAGCGATTGCGGCGGTAGGTATGACCGGACGTACAACTGGACCGCATCTTCATTTTGAGGTGTTGACAGGTGGATCCTTTGTCAATCCTCTAAAATACCTTAAATAGCCCGGGTTCAGCCCTGGCCTAGCGGTCAGGGTTTTTGTTTTGGTTATGAAAGGGGACCAAACTGTGTATGATGTAGTAATTATTGGCAGCGGACCGGCTGGTCTGACTGCGGCAATATACACCGGACGCGCCAAACTCCGCACCCTTATCCTGGAAGCCGGGGTGCTGGGAGGCAATGCCGCCCTTACTGATCTTATTGACAACTATCCCGGATTCCCTTTCGGCGTTGAGGGCAGCACCTTGATGGACAGTTTTTGGCGTCAGGCAGAGCGCTTTGGAGCGGAACTGCGCTGGGAAGAAGTCCTCGGGATTGAGAAGAGCCCGGGTGCTTTTACTGTCAAAACCGGGACGGCGGTTTATCAGACCAGGACATTGATTATCGCTTCGGGAGCCAGGCGGCGTGAACTCCAGATACCCGGTGAAGGAGAATACCTCGGTCGAGGGGTATCCTATTGCGCGACTTGCGACGGGGCCTTTTTCCAGGGGGTGCCGGTTGCGGTAGTAGGCGGCGGCGATGCGGCCGTGAAAGAGGCCTTGTATTTGTCGGATATTGCATCAAAAGTATACTTGATTCATCGGCGCCAGGAATTTAGGGCCAATCCCACCTCCATGGAAAAGCTGTTGAACAACTCGAATATAGAGATCAAAAGGGACACGGTAATAAAGAGTATTGAAGGTGAAGACCTGCTTAAAACCCTGCGCTTGAAGAATGTGAAAAGCGGGGAAGAGGATCTTTTACAGGTAGAAGGGCTGTTTGTAAGCATCGGTCTGGTGCCCGCAGTTGGATTTATAGGGGGCATCCTTGAAACCAGGGATGCTTATATAGTAACCGATGAAAAAATGCAGACATCAGTTCCCGGCATTTTTGCCGCGGGAGATATCCGGTCCAAAATGGCCCGTCAGGTGGCTACAGCAGTGGGAGACGGAGCCCTGGCAGGAATCGCTGTAACTGAGTATTTGAAGGAATAAAGCCACT
>JBDKUE010000076.1:0-14004 GCA_039679855.1 Syntrophomonas sp. | reverse complement strand
CCCCGCTGGAACCGTTGGGGGGGGTGGCCATCCCATAGATGACGCGGGCCGGCAGTCCTGATGCACGGCAAAGAGCGGCAGTCAAGAAGGCGTATTCGCGGCACATTCCCTTTCCGCTGGAGAGGGTCTGGCTGGCGGGAATCAGGTTGCTGGATCCGTTGTTGGCCAGGGCTACCGTGTCATAGGCTATATTACTGGTCACCCAATTGTGAATGTTGCGGAGCTTTTCAACATCGCTCAAATTCTCCGGTGCAATAGTTGAAGCGAGCTTTACAATCGAATTGTTGTCACTGTCAACATAAACGGACGGGGCTGAATAACGATTGTCCTGTGAAGCTCTGCTTTGAACCAGGAATCTTATTTTACCGTCAAAACGTCTGGAGTTGTCTCCGGCCCAGACGGTGTATTCACCGGCTCCCATGGAAAGGTTCAGAGTGGTATCGAACTGCCCGTCTTGAACTACTGCGCGGGCGGTAGTCACTTCATTTTGCGGATTGCGGATGCAAAACCAGACTACGTCGAGCTGCGAAGTACCATTTACCTGCAAATTTCCGTCGCAGGTAATTCCGCTGTTGCGCGGAGTTGCAACGTGGATTTGATTTGAATCAAATCCAACACTGTAGGCGGTAGAAGCAGATGCCGCGCCGGGGAGAGTGAAAGTCAAAAGGCTTATTATACAAGCCGCTAATACAATTATTCTTTTCATCTCATGAACCTCCTTAACGAAAAAAACCTGCACAGCAGTGCAGGTACATGCCCCAATTGGACATCATTCCGGCAACTGGCTGGCTTGGCGGTAAATTACCGCTTTAGCCCCTTTAGCTTTGCGTCGCCACTTTTCAGTGGTTTTGCCCTTAACAACGTAGACTTAGGTCCTAAATATTAAGTTAATATTATATAATAGCGGTTTGCTTGGTTCTATAATACCACATATTCGTAAAAAACAATACATAAATCCTGATTTATTTCAAGGTCCCAAACAATTATTTAGAAATAGGCGGGCGGTCTCGGTTTCTCCCTGGCTAGAAAAAAGGTATGCTTATATAAACAACGCTTATATCCAAGGATGAAGCAGCTTGCTAAACCCTTTAGACTAAATATTGAGAACGTGACAGGGAAGTCAGAGGCGACTAATGTCAAGACTGGCAGGCGAAGTATGATAACCAAGCAGGAGAAAGAGTCTAAACAGCGAAATGTTCCATTGATGGGGATTGATAGGAGGCGTGATAATGGATAAGAATAAGAAGAGTAATAATAATATAAGCCGCGTATGTGTAAACATTTTTAATGAAGAATATGTGGTGAGGGGTGACGAAAATCCCGAATACATAGAAATGCTTGCCTCTTATGTTGACCGCCGGATGCGGGTCTACCAGAGCCGCAATCCCAATCTGTCTCCGGTTAAGGTGGCTGTTCTGGTGGCTTTAAACCTGGCCGACGAATTGAACAAATTGCAGGAAGACTATGACGAACTGGTGAAGGCTTTGGAAGAAAAGAAAAACAGGATGGGGTAGGAATGACTAACCGAGAGGTGGCCAGAGTTCTAGGGTGTATTGCCGATATTCTGCAAATAAAAAATGACAATCCTTTTAAAGTAAAAGCTTACCGAAATGCCGCTGAAGTTGTCTATCATTTACAGGAAGACCTGTTAACACTTTACCGTGACGGGCGTTTAAGGGATATTCCGGGTGTGGGGAAATCGGTTCAGACCGGAATCATAGAAATGTTGGAAAAAGGAAGTATGAGCTATTATGACAGACTCCTGGAGGAATTTCCTTCAGGAGTCTTAGATATGCTGGCCATTCCCGGGCTGGGGCATAAAACCATAAACCTGATCTATACCAGCCTCGGAATTACTTCTCGCTCTGAGTTGGAACAGGCTGCCCGCGAGCATCGGATTCGCCAATTACCGGGTCTGGGTGAAAAAAGCGAACAGAATATCTTAAAAGGGATCGATCTGCTGAGCCAGGGCGCTGCCAAGACTACTCTCGGTTTGGCTAGACCTCTGGCTTTGGAGTTCTTATGGTACCTGGAGAGATGTGGCACAGTGCAAAAAGCCGCACTGGTAGGCAGTGTACGCCGCGGTAAACCCCTGGTTGGGGATGTCGATGTTTTGGTATGCGCTAATGATCCGGTTGCATTACAACATGCTGTGGAAGCTTATCCGGGCTTAAATAAAATTGACGAATGCAGTTCTACCAATATTAAGGGGCGGCTGCACTGGGAGCTTCCCTTTGAAATTATTCGGGTAGAATCAGAAGAATTCATAGCTTCGCTGTTCTGGACTACCGGCTCCAAATCCTTTCGGGAGGCTGTTTTACCGGGGGGCAATCTACAGCCGTTTAGGGACCTTGCCGACGAAGCTGAACTGTTTGGCAAACTGGGGATGCAGTACATTCCACCGGAAATTCGCGAAAATCAAGGAGAGATTGAAGTGGCTCGCCGGCACGAACTTCCTTGTTTGGTGGAGGCCTGCGATATAAAGGGCGATCTGCATGTGCATTCCTCGTGGAGCGACGGCAGGGTGGGTATGCTGGAAATGGCCCGGGCTGCACGCGGTATGGGCTATGCTTACCTGGCTATGACTGATCATTCCCAATCATTGTCTATTAGTAAGGGGTTGAGCGAAGAGCGCTTACAGGCCCAGATGGTTAGCCTGGGGGATATAAACAACCAGTTTAAGGATTTTACCATACTTAAGGGGACGGAAGTGGATATCTTAAAGGATGGGCAGCTTGACTATCATGATCAGGTTCTAAAAAACCTTGATATAGTTGTTGCGTCCATCCACAGCCATTTTAAACTCGATAGAGAAGCTCAGACCCGGCGTATTATCAAAGCAATTGAACATCCCTTGGTGAATATTATCGGCCACCTGACCGGGCGATTGCTGGGCCGACGGCCGGGATACGAGTTGGATGTCAACCGGATTTTAGAAGCCTGCGCGGTGAATCAGGTAGCTCTGGAAATCAACGCCCATCCGGATCGCCTTGATATTGATGAAGGAACTGCCCGCAAGGCAGTCAAACTGGGCGTAAAGATGGCTGTGAACAGCGACGCTCATGACATAAACGATATGCAATTATTGGAATATGGCATAAAAAACGCCCGCCGGGGATGGCTGACGAAAAACGATATAATAAATTGCTGGGAAATTGATAAATTGCGCTCTTTCTTAAAAAAGAACGGTGGACTTTGACTTTGATCTTTGGAATAAGGGCCCGGAATCAAGCACAATACTAGAGTAGTACAACTCCAGGGGGTTCCTTCAATGATTTATTTTGCTCTTAGAGCTGCGGGTATGTATTTCCTGGCCTTGTTGATGATTCGAGTGCTTGGTAAAAGGGCTCTGGGTGAATTGGGCCCTTTTGATTTTGTGGTTATGACTGGAGTAGGCCATACGGTGGTGTCGGTAGCCCTTGACAAAAGCATTCCTTATTATGAAGGGATAGTTATTCTTTTCACCCTGGCGGTACTGGAATACCTGATGGGATTTTTAGCATTAAAGAGCCAGCGGTTTTCTGACCTTTTAACCGGACATCCGGTTGTACTAATAGACAACGGCCGAATTATTAAAGAAAACCTGGCCCGGGAAAAGTTTAACATCGACGATCTGCTGCAGGAATTGAGAAAAAAGGGCATCAGTGATGTAGATGAGGTTCACAAAGGCATACTCGAGTCTTGTGGAGGTTTTACCGCAATTTTGAAAGAGGAAGACCAACCGGTGTCCCGCCGTGATTTGGGCCTTCGAAAAACGCCCCGAACTGAAATTGCCACCGACAATACCGTGGGTCGCAGCCAATTTTTGGATCTGCAGCAACAACAATCCCAGCAAGCTCCCGGGTTTAAAATGGTCGAAGCCTTGGGCGAAATTGAGGAGAAACTGAACCAGCTTCTGGTTAGAATATCTGCCCTGGACAATAGACGAATTTTGGATTAAATCTTTATGCTATAATTAATCGCAGGTTTTATCAAACGGGGTAAGTTTTTTGTCAGTTTTAATGATTTTCTTGGATGGTTTTGGGCTGGGTGAAAGCAACGATTTTAATCCCTATAAAAGGGCCCGAACCGAATTCTTGGATCACATACTGGGTGGACACCGACTTTATGCCGACTCTGGCGGGGTGGCCACAGCATGGGCGCAGATGATTCCCACCGATGCCGGCCTTGGAGTTCCAGGCATTCCCCAGAGCGCCACGGGGCAGACAACCCTGTGGACCGGGGTCAATGCAGCCAGGAGCCTGGGACGCCACTTGCCCGCCTTTCCCAATGCTGCCCTACGCGAGATCCTAAAGGAAAACAGTCTTTTTCGAGTTTTGAGAGATGCGGGACTTCGAGCGACTTTTGCCAACGCCTATCGCCCGGAATATTTTGAATCGATTAAACAAAAAAAGAGCCGCTGGTCAACGTCTTCTATAGCAGTCATGAGTGGAGGGCAGCCCTTTCGCACTATCGATGATTTAAATGAAGGCAGAGCCGTGTATCATGATTTCACCAACGAGATGCTCATCTCATTGGGACATCGCGTTGATATACTGACCCCGGAGCAGGCCGGAACCAACCTGGCCGAACTGGCTCTTGATTATGACTTTACTCTGTATGAATACTTTTTAACCGATCGCATTGGCCATCGGCAGGATGTCTATCAGGGGAAAAAGGTGCTTGAAGCTTTGGATATGTTTTTGGCGGCGGCGGCAAACCGCCTGAACCTCCAAGATGATCTGCTTTTAGTTGTAAGCGACCATGGTAATTTTGAAAATATGGCGGTAAAAGGCCATACCGGCAATTTAGTGCCAACTCTGCTGGTCGGTAAAGAGTTTAATGAAGAAAGCCCGATAAGCAGCCTGGCCGATATTATGCCGTTTATATACCGGTATTGGGGTTTGAAAGGAGAGGCGGGATCCAGATGAAATTGAAGGATATATACCAGATGGCGGTCGAGCTGGGCAAGGCATACGATGTCCGCGGTGTAAGAATAGAACACCTGTTGCAGGATAAAAAGAAATCCTTTGACAAACTGAGTGACAGTGACAAAACATACTTCGACCCGGAAGAACTGCACAATCCCTACCACGATTGTCGAATACTACAGGGCATTCCGGAGACCGAAATCCAAACCGTATTTTGCGGGATTGATATGGAGACTCCGGAAATTATACTGGCTGATCGCCTGCGGGAGCGGGGACAGCAGATTGACCTGGTTTTGGCCCACCATCCGGAAGGGATTGCCCAGGCGGCCATGCATGAGGTTTTGAAACTGCAATCCGATCTACTGGAGAAGTTTGGCGTACCGATAAATATTGCCGAGTCAATTTTGGCTTCGCGCATTTCGGAAGTTAAAAGAGGGATGGCTCCGCTGAATCATCAAAGGGCGGTGGATGCAGCACGCCTGCTCAATCTTCCGTTTATGTGTGTCCATACGCCGGCTGACAACCTGGCGGCTTTTTACCTGCAAAAGTTCCTTGATGGGGAGAACCCCGCCAGCCTTTCGGATATTGTAGATCTTTTGCATACCATTCCCGAATACCAGACGGCCCGGAGGCTTAAAGCCGGGCCTGCTTTGCTGGTGGGTGAAAAGAAAAGAAGGACAGGGCGCATTCTGGTAAAGTTCTCCGGTGGTACTTCCGGACCTGAAAAAGCCTTCGAGAAAATGGCCCAGGCCGGGGTGGGAACCTATATATGCATGCACATACCTGATAAACATCGCCAGGCAGCCCGTGAAAACCATGTTAATGTGATCGTGGCGGGCCATATGGCCAGCGACTCATTGGGAATGAACCTCTTTTTAGATCACCTTGAGCAGCGGGGAATAAAAATCATTGCCGGGTCGGGGCTCATTCGGGTAAGAAGGGATTCGGAGTCGGGGCTGGAATTGCCTAATTCAATAAAGATTTGAGGAGCGAAATATGGAATTGCTGGCTCCAGCAGGAAGCCCGGCCGCCTGCCGGGCAGCCCTGGCCAATGGTGCGGACTCGGTTTACCTGGGAGGTAAGAATTTTAGCGCCCGGCATTCAGCGGAGAATTTTTCTGATGAAGAGCTGGGGCGGGTTTTGTTTTATGCCCACTCCCTGAAGAAAAAGGTTTACCTGACCGTTAACACTCTTTTGGATAAAAGGGAGTTGGAATCCGCTCTGCACTACATAGGTGAATTATACCGGGAAGGGCTGGACGCGGTTATTATCCAGGACCTGGGCCTGGCAAAGGCACTAAACCAGGTGCTGCCTGGTCTTGCTTTACATGCCAGCACCCAGATGACCATTCATAACAGCCAGGGCTGTCGTCTCCTCAAGGGCCTGGGCGTGCGACGGGTGGTCCTGGCCCGTGAATTGAGCGCCAATGATATAAATCTTATAAAACAGGAATCGGGAGATATGGAGTTGGAAGCTTTTGTCCACGGGGCCCTGTGCTATTCTTACTCGGGACAATGCCTGTTCAGCAGTATGGTCGGGGGCAGAAGCGGAAACCGGGGACGCTGCGCCCAACCCTGCCGCCTGCCCTACCAGCTGGTGGATTCCCATTATAAAACAATATCCTTTCCCGGACAGACCGGGCCCTACCTTTTAAGCCTTAGTGATCTGTGCTTGATAGACCAGCTGCCGATGCTAAAAGCATGCGGGGTAAACTCGTTGAAGATTGAAGGGCGCATGAAACGGCCGGAATATGTTGCGGTGGTTACCCGGGTTTACCGCGAGGCTCTGGATTGTCTTGACACAGCGGGAACAGCCCGGAGCCGGGATCAGGGGCGAAATGACCTTTTAAAGATATTCAACCGCACCCTGTCCAATGGCTATTTTATTGTGGATGAAAAAGGTCTATTGAGCAGCCAGAGGCCTAATAACCGTGGTGTTCATATCGGGAGGATTGTCAATCAGGACAGCCAGGGAATGGCTCAGATCAAATTAAGCGGCCCGATCAGTGAAAACGACGGCCTGGAAGTATGGGTAAAAAGGGGAAAGACCCCCGCTGTTGTCGTTAAAAACCTGCTGCGGGACGGAAAGCCGGTTGAGACGGCTAATGCCGGACAGGTGGTCAGTTTAAGACTAAACGGCCAGGCATCACCCGGTGATCGGGTTTTCAAAACCCACGACGGGCAGTTGATAGACCAGGCTAAGGAGAGCTATTCGGCTGAAGAAGAACAATACCTTGCACTGAGCGTAGAGGCCAACTTGCAGAAGGATCAGCCATTGTCTCTTAAACTTATCGATCAGGACGGGTATTCTGTTTCGGTGCAGACCACAAGCCTTGCCAGGCCGGCCCAAAAACATGCGTTAGAGCATGATGTCCTGCATGATAAACTGTCCCGCCTGGGGCATACCCCGTATTTTTTAGAAAAATTGGTTATGATTCATAATGAACCGCTGATGGTGCCGTTCAGTGATATTAACGAAGCAAGGCGCAGGGGAGTCGAAGAACTCATTTCTTTGCGAAAAGCGGGCTATAGTAGAACCGAGCCCAATCCGAGACTTCTGACCGCCGATATTCAAAAGGCATTGAAGAACCGGGGAGGGAGCAAAGCCCGGAGCCGCTTATCAGTGAAGGTCAACGGCCTTGGTGAAGCACGGGCGGCGTTAGCGGCAGGAGCTGGGCGGGTTTATTTAGGCTTGGAAGGACTGGGAGGCCGCCAGAAACCTTCTTCCCAGGAAATCAAGGAAATAGTAAAATTGGCTCAAAGTCAGGGGCGGGAAATGATCCCGGCTTTGCCCAGAATTCAGAAACCAGGCGAATTGGATGAGTTTGATTATCTGGCTGGAAATGGCTATACGCTTTTGGCCGGCAATCTTGGTTCTATCCAGTGGTGCCTGGACAATGACATCCCAGTGCTGGCTGACTTTGGCTTGAATGTTTTCAATCCATTGAGCAGGGACCTTTTACATGAACTGGGCGTCAAAGGCTGCTGCCTTTCTCCGGAACTTGATGCCGGGCGCCTGGAGGCACTGGGTGGTGGAGACGGCCTGGAGATCCTTATTCATGGTGAAATTCAGCTGATGGTTTCACAGTGTTGTATTTTTAAAGAATTGCTGGGGGCTGACGGTAAGTCCTGCCGGGCATTTTGCCGCCAGGGACCTTTCTTTTTGGAAGACGAAAAGCGGTACCGTTTTCCTCTGGCTACCGATGCCTACTGCCGCCTTTATGTTTTCAATTCCCGAACCCTTTGCCTGATGGAGTATCTTGACCGCCTGGTTCACATAGGACCAGAATGGCTGCGCATAGAGGCGCGCTTGGAAACAGCTGAAGAAGTCTACCGGGTAACTTCCATATACAGAGAAGCCCTGGAGTCGATACAAAACCAGAAGAAACCTGATCTCTCAGCTGTTCGCAGGCAGTTGACCGGTGGAAAGGGGAACCAGTACACCAGGGGCTATTATCTGCGCGGGGTCCAATAAAAACAGTTTAGGTGATTAAATGAACGAGAAGACACTTATCAAACTTGAATACTATAAAATCCGGGAACAAGTGGCCGGATTGTGCAGCTTTGAAGGTGGAAAGCATCGGGCTTTAAACATGATTCCCCAGACCGATATAAAGCTGCTGGGTGAAATGATGGATGAAACCGAAGAAGCTATGGAAGCACTCCGTTTCCAGGAGCCTTCATTTTTAAACGGGCTTTCCCTAATAGATTCCTCTCTTCACAAAGCCCGGGCCGGCGGGGTGCTGCAGCCCGGGGAATTGAGGGCCGTATACCGAATGGCCTGGGCTGCCGGTCAGGCTGTAAAATACCTCACACCGCCATCAAGGTCTCACCTGGCTGATATAGGGATTGACCTTTATCCTCTTCCCCAGCTGGAAAAGAGCATTGACCAGGCCATAGGTGAAGATGAGGAGGTGAGGGATGATGCATCGGACGAACTGCGCAATATACGTCGGCAGATTAATACCCTGCGCGCCCGCATCAGAGACTATCTACAGGATTTTATTCGTTCTACCAACAACCAGAAGTACCTGCAGGATATCCTGGTAACAGAACGGGATGGGCGCTATGTAGTGCCGGTCAAACAGGAATTTCGCTCTGAAGTCAAAGGGATTGTGCATGACGAATCGGCCAGCGGCGCCACCGTATTTATCGAGCCTTTGCCGGTAGTGGAGCAGAATAATCGTATACGCACCCTGCAAAACGATGAAAAGCGTGAAGTAGAGAGGATTTTAAGAGCTTTGAGTCTGAAGGTGGCATCCTGCCTGGATGAACTGGCCGCTGATCAACAGATGCTTTCCGGACTCGATTTGATCTTCGCCCGCGCCCGGCTGGCCTATAAAACCGACTCATACCGGCCGGAGCTAAACAACCGGGGGCTTATTGAACTCTCCCGGGCCCGACATCCACTGTTGGGCAGCGGAGCGGTTCCCATTGATGTACAATTGGGCGGTAAATTCGATATCCTGGTGATAACCGGACCCAATACCGGTGGAAAAACCGTAGCCTTAAAAACGATTGGGCTTTTAACTTTGATGGCCATGTCCGGCCTTTTTGTGCCAGCTCGCGAAAACAGCCGGCTTTCGGTATTTGAACAGATTTTTGTAGACATTGGCGATGAGCAGAGTATCGAACAATCCTTGAGCACCTTTTCATCACATATGAGCAACATTATTGACATCCTTGGCCAGGTTAATCAACATTCACTGGTATTGTTTGACGAATTGGGTGCCGGTACTGATCCGGTTGAGGGAGCTGCCCTAGCCAGGGTCATACTTGAGGATTTAATGAGCAAGCACTGCCGGGCAGTTGTTACAACTCACCAGAGTGAATTGAAAAACTTTGCCTTCCAGCATCAGCGAGTTGAAAACGCCTGTGTGGAATTCGATCCCCGCAACCTGAAGCCGACCTACAAGTTGACCATCGGTATGCCCGGTCAGAGCAATGCCCTGGTTATAGCTAAACGACTGGGACTGGACCCCGGATTGGCCAGCCGGGCTAAAGAACTGATTCCAAAAAATGAGCAGGAGATCGGCCATATGATCCGTCAACTTCATGAAAGCCGCGATCAGTTTAAGACCTCCAGCCGTGAACTGGAGAATTTAAAGGCAGAATTGGAGAGGCGGCAAAGGGAACTGGAAGAAGAACACCAGTTACACCTGCGGCAGAGGGAGGAAATTATAAGCAAAGCCCGAGAAGAAGCCGGCAGTTATCTGCGCAATATCAAAAACGAAGCTGATGAGGCTATAAAAGAACTCAAGGAAACGCTTAAGAAACGCGACCCGGTTCCCAAATGGCATGAAATAGAAAACAGCCGGCAAAAGCTGAAAAAACTGGAACGGCAAGAGAGGGGACAAAGAGCCGCCATCCCTTCAAATGAGGAGCTGAAACCCGGCGACAGTGTATTTATTCACAGTGTGCAGCAGAAGGGTACGGTACTGGCTGCCCCTGATCCCCAGGGGGAGGTTAATGTACAGGTAGGCAATATCAGACTTTATGTTCACCGGGATCAACTGCAGCACTGTGAACCCGCACCGCAGCAGGTGTTTTTCAACCGCAGCCCTGCCTTCCTGGAGAAAGCGCAAAAAATTTCCCGGGAAATCGATCTGCGCGGCAAAATGGCCGAAGAAGCTCTCGAGGAGGTTGACCGCTACCTGGAAGACGCCAATCTGGTTGGTCTGGATAAAATAAGAATTATTCATGGCAAGGGGACCGGGGCTCTTAGAAAGGCCATCCGCAGCTATCTGGCTGACCACAATTATGTAGCCAAATACTATGATGGGGCCAGAGAAGAGGGCGGACACGGGGTTACGATAGTTGAGTTGAGAACCTAAAGACTTTAACTGCAAGAATGTTAACCCGCATCAGTTTGATGCGGGTTTTCTTTTTAGCACAAGCTTTTCATAATTATAGGCGGCTGATAATTTTCATAGCCAGGGATTTAGCGGCTTCCTCTTTTTGGGCGTCAGTGGCTTTGTTATTTATGTAGATAACAAAATAGGTGTTGCCTTTGACTACGTGAAGCCATGAGGGGCGCATAAACGCTTGATCACCAATACCATTGACATCCTTGGCATCCGCAAAGCCCTTGTGGGTGTCTTCATACAGCTTCTTAACATTGTATCCAGAGGCAACTTTATCTTTGTTCATTCCTTCGTTCTGTATGAAGCTCAATTGCAGCATTTTAAATGATTGGTCATTTACCGGGCTAAAGATAACTTCTTTCTGCCCCAGGGGATTGATTGATGAAGTTTTTACTTCGGCGGGTTTGGAGGGTTCGCCTAAAATACTGGCAGCTTCGTCCTGGGTGATGAGAGTTGCCGGGTCCACTACTTTGCCTTTGGCATCGGACTGCCCGGATGATGTTTGGGTCTGGGTAGTTCCTGCTTTGTCCGTACCGGAGCATGCAGTCAACAATCCCACACAGAGAAAAGCACAAATAAGAATTAGAACCAGACGTTTCAAAAGACCGCCTCCTTCAAACTAAAAAGCTACTCTTACTTTAGCACATTGTGGTAAAAGATGGGAGGAGCAATTAAGTTCTATTCTTTACCTGGTGGTCGGCAATCCCGCAGTAAGAAGGAGGAGCTTGCCCAGCCGGCAGCGTTATATATTGGACATATTGGGACGGACAGCCGCCGATCTGATTGGCCCCTGCAATATTGGCGCGATAGATGGTCCCGCCGTGACGGGGATCTCGACATACGGCTATTTGGCTGCCGAAAGCCGTGTTTCCAGTCGGCATGGTATGAAGCGTGCAGACTTGATTGGGAACCTGGTTTTCATCAGAGCTGGTCCCGTCCGTTTTGGTCATACTCTTGAGAAGCGGGTGCGGGCAGTACGGCCCCGCCAGCATGCCTGATTCCTGACAGATGTAAACCTGTTGGTGACCGTCACATACTTCCTGGGGTGTACAATCAGCCCGGCAATATTCCGTTACAACATTTTCGCCGCAGTTTGCACCAGGCAGTTTGCCGGATATGCGGCAAACGCTAACCTGGACTATCTTGTCGGGCATTGATCCAAAACTGGTGCTCCCGCCATGTTTGTGGGCTTTGGTCAGCAGTTCCCGGAACAGCGGGGCCGGCCAGGAGCCTCCGTAAATGTGGTTCATACTGTATTCCTGGCGATCATAGCCCATGTAAACGGCACAGGCGTACTCGGGCGTAAAGCCGCAAAACCAGCTGTTGGTATATTCTTCTGAGGTACCGGTTTTCCCGCAGGTGGGTACTCCGGGGACCTGGGCTTTCGTCCCGGTACCCTGCTGCACAACCGTCTGCATCATGCTGTTCATCAGCCAGGCGGTTTGTTCAGACATAACCCGCCTGTATTCTGGCTTGAAGTTGTAGAGTACGGTTCCATTGGCATCCTCTATTTTTACAATCAGGTGGGGTTTTATGTATACGCCGCCATTGCCGATGGCGGCGTAAGCGCCCGCCATTTGCATGGGGGTGACTCCGCGGGTCAACCCACCCAGGGATAGAGGTGCCAGGGCCAAGTCGTTAGTGCCCGGTTTGTCTACCAGGTCCAACCCCAATTTGTTGCCGAAATCGTAAGCATAACGTATTCCTACTTTTTGAAGCATCTGGACGGAATACATGTTTATTGAATACTCAACCGCAGTTCTCATAGGTATAAGGCCACGATATACACCGTCATAGTTTTTAGGCTGCCATACGGTGCTGCCCACTTTTATAGACAGAGGTGAATCATCCAGGGTGTAAAAGGGCATGATGCCTTGCTCCAGTGCCGGGCAGTACACCGTCAGGGGTTTGATGCATGAACCGGGCTGGCGGTAGGCGTTGGTGGCCCGGTTGAAGCCCCGCACCTGTTCGTATTTACGGCCTCCCATAAGGGCTTTGACCTCTCCGGTCTTATGGTCCACAACCACCATTCCTGAATTGACGGTAGAACCGTTTTTAGTTTCGTTGGGAAAGTAGGAAGCAGTTGCATAAAGCGATTCGGCGGTACTCTGCAGATCTGAGTCCATACTGGTATATATTTTTAGGCCGGCACGGTAGATAGAGGAATCAGGATCCTCGATGGTTTTCATTTCCTTCATGATATCAATCGCTTCATCTATTACCGCGTCTTTGTAGTATCCGTATTTGGAGCCGGTAGAGACCTTGGTACTGAGCTTAAGCTGGGTGTTGTAAGCCTGATCAGCCTGTTCCTGGGTTATGTAACCGCATGTCACCATATTGTTCAGGACCATCTTTTGCCGGTTTTTGGCCTTGTCCATGTAGCGGAGCGGATCATAGGCGCTGGGACTCTGTGGAAGTCCGGCGATCATCGAAGCTTCGGCCAGGGTGAGCTTGTCGACGTTTTTGCCGAAGTAGGTGTTGGATGCCGCTTGAACTCCATAGGCGCCAGCACCAAAGTATATTTTATTCATATACATGGTTAAAATTTCATCTTTTGAATACTTGGATTCCAGCTTAAAGGCCAGTATGATTTCCTGGACCTTGCGGACCCATTGCTTTTCCGAGGATAAAAAGGCGCTTCTGGCTAGCTGCTGGGTTATGGTGCTGGCTCCCTGGCTTTTTCCGCCTTCCTGAACGTTTACTATCAACGCCCGTGCAATACCTTTGAAATTAACTCCGTGGTGATTGTAGAATTCCTGGTCTTCTATGGCCAGAAAGGCATTTACCAGGTCTTTGGGGACCTTATCGATGGTTATTTCAGTCCGGTTTTCTTCGGCATGTAGACTGGCAACGACTTTGCCCTGGTCATCCAGCACTTCCGTAGTACGGGCGCCGGTTAATTGTTCGGGATCAAATGGCGGCATTCCCGAGGTGGCATAAACAACGACACCAACGCCGCATAAAAACATAACTGCAAAAAGGACTAATACAATGCTTCTTATTTTTTTATAATTGATCTTTCGTTTCCTCTTTAACTGCGACTGGGCAAGGTCACGTGTCATGGTCAGTGTTTTCCTCCTGCCAGGTATCAGACTATACTATAAATAACCGAAATTCCAAACTTCTATTACCTACCATACGCTTCGATGCTCTAATTATTGCACATACTCATTTTAGTGTGCTATTATTTTTTATGGCAAGGAGGTAATTTTGTGGAAAGTAGCATAAAAA
>JBDKUE010000081.1:0-24389 GCA_039679855.1 Syntrophomonas sp. | reverse complement strand
ATGGACTGCAATACCTGGACTGCTACCAAAACCAGCTGGCCAGCCTGCCGGGACTGCCTGCCAGCCTGCAAGAACTGCGCTGTTATCAGAACCAACTGGGCAGTCTGCCGGATCCCCTGCCGGCCAGTCTGCTCAGGTTGAACTGCTCCGGCAACCAGTTGACCGGACTGCCGGTACTTCCGGCAGGGCTGTTGCTTTTGTACTGCAGTAACAATGCCATAACCGGCCTGCCTGTTTTGCCCGCCAATTTGCAGTCTTTGGACTGCCATAATAACTATCTGACCAGCCTGCCTGATCTGCCCGCCAGCCTGACCGAGCTGCAATGCTATTCTAATTTATTGAATGTTTTTAACGGCGCGGTCAAAACAAAACTGGACAACTGCACGGCTGCTACTAAAGGTGCAACTCCTCAGTATAGATATAATTATTCCGGTGCTGGGAAATCGCTAAGTTCCAGCAGTTCTTATCAAATAGCACCGTCCGACCTGATCCGGGAACAAAGCGATAATGGTTCATCGTGGGTATCAACCGGTTGGGGGATTTTGTCAGATTTTAGTTTTACCAGTTCAGCCGATGCTGTATGCACTGTGGATGCAAACGGTTTAATTACGGCCCACACTGCGGGCAACTGCAATATATACGCCCGGTTTAAAAATATAGATGCGGAATACACCAAAGAGGCCATTCCCGTAAACGTCGGCAGCTCTGGCGGAGGGGGCGGTGGTGGGGGCGGCGGCACTACCACAACGACTGCTGCGACTACCGAAACCACTACTAACACCAGCGGCACAGGTATGGTTGATCCGGCCGCCGGTGGCAGCATCGGCCTGGGCAATGAAGTCACCCTGGATATTCCCGCTGATGCTTTGCAGGGAACCGCCAGTGCCAACGTCACTATAACAGCGGCAGCTTTCAATCCCCCCGTTCCATCTGGTTTTCGAGTTCTTGGCAAAACTTACGAGTTTACGGTAGGGAGTGCCGATAGTTATAGTTTCAATAAAAATATAACCCTGACCTTCACTTTTGACCCGGCCGATGTTGAGGCTGGTCAGACGCCCGCCGTATACTATTATGATCAGAGCTCCCAGAGCTGGGTTCAGCTGGGCGGAAAAATATCCGGGAATACTATTTCTGTGGAAGTCGATCATTTTACCAAATTCACCGTCATGACAGCCACAGCCGAAATAAAGACCGGGGTTTATTTAAATGACATCACGGGCTGCTGGGCTGAAGCGAATATTAAAAAAATGGTTGCGCTGGGGGCGGTGGCCGGATATCCGGACGGCACCTTTAAACCCGATAAGAATATAAGCCGGGCCGAGTTTACCGCCATCCTGGTCAATGCGTTTAAACTGCCCCTTCAGACCGGCAGGGTATACCATGATACCTTGAATAGCTGGGCACTGGATTATATTTCAACTGCTGTTGCCGCCGGAATCGTGAGCGGCTACAACGAGGATGCCTTTGGTCCCGATGATCTTATTACCCGGGAGCAAATGGCGGTGATGATCGCCAAAGTTGCCAAGCTACAGCAGATTTCCGGAGTTCTGGTTTTCACGGATAATAATGATATTTCTGGATGGGCGCAAGAATCGGTTGCGGCTGTAGTGAAAAATCGGATCTTTGGCGGTTATTCGGACGGCACTTTCCAACCTGGCAAAAATGCCACCCGTGCCGAAGCCATGACGGTTATTGCCAACGCGTTGCCTCAATAAAGTTCGTATAATAATACACTTGATTTGTGGTTTATCGGGTGGCGCTGCGGTAAACTCTCTGTTTCAGCACATAAAGACCAGAACGCATCATTTCAAATGATTTCGTCTGCCCACCCGGGAACTCCCGGGTTTATTTTTTTTTGGCGGATTTTATCATTTAATCGAGGCAAAAATAATACCAGCAAACAATGAAAGGATGGGAGCAAGGAGTGTCAGAAGGAACGATTCAGATCCTCTCCAATGGGCCGGCTATTGTCGCCGGACACATTCATCTGGTGGATGACCAGGGCCATACCATTGAAAAAGAGATGCCGGTTGCCATCTGCCGCTGCGGAAAATCAGATAGTATGCCTTTTTGTGACGGGATCTCCGAGGGGCATATGAAGGTATGCAAGCGAATGGAAAAATAGAGCGTATATTAATTAAGTGAAGATCAAACCCCGCCAATAATGGTGGGGTTTGATTTATCGAGCAATTCTTGCTGTTCTACGAAGCAAGAATTGATGTAAAATATAGGATATGCATCGGACATTAAAATGGGAAGGGGTAAAAATGTGAACAAACCGGTATTATGGATTATTATTGGAGTGATCGTAATAGCCTTGATCGGCGGGGTTTCCATGTACAATGGCCTGGTCAGCGCCAATGAGAATATCGACGGCAAGTGGAGCCAGGTGGAAAACCAGCTGCAAAGGCGCAGCGATTTGATCCCGAACCTGGTAGCCACCACCAAGGGCTATGCCACCCAGGAAAAAGAGATATTTACGCAAGTGGCCGAGGCCCGCGCCAAGCTAGCCGGTTCAACCACCGTGGCTGACAAGGCCAAGGCCGATTCTGAGCTTAGTGGGGCTCTTTCACGTTTGCTGGTAGTGGTGGAAAACTATCCGCAATTAAAATCTGATGCCAATTTCCGCCAACTGTCAGATGAACTGGCCGGGACTGAAAACCGCCTGGCAGTAGCCCGCAAGGATTACAATGACGCAGTGCAAAACTTCAACACCCGAATTAAAAAGTTCCCGAGCAACATCCTCGCCAATATGGCCGGTTTTACGGCTCGTGATTACTTTAAAGCGCCTGAATCGGCCAAGGAAACGCCCAAAGTCCAATTCTAGTTATTTACAAACTCTCTTAAAGGGAGCACTTTATGAAAAAATACATTTCATGTTTGAGCATTTTGCTGCTTTTTATCATGGCAGGAAGCGCAATGGCCGTATCCAATATTCCCAAACCTCCGGCTGACGTATACTGCTTGGATGAGGCCGGCATATTATCCGAATCCACGGAGCGCGCCATCGTGGCTACCGGGCAGAATCTGGAGGCTGCCTCAGGCGCCCAGATCGTGGTTTTAACGGTTAAGACGCTTAACGGAGCCAACCAGCAGGAATTTGCCCTGGATGTTTTGCGCCAGTGGGGAATTGGCGACAAGACCAAGAACAACGGGGTCCTGATACTGGTAGCCTTAAATGAACGCAAAAGCCGCATCGAAGTGGGGTACGGGTTGGAGGGGGCGCTGCCCGACGGAAAGACCGGTCGCATATTGGATGAAAACCTGGTGCCTTATTTTGCCAAAGGGCAGTACGATGCGGGGATTATAAACACCTACAATGCCCTGCTGGCAGAAGTCAACCAGGAATATGGCATAAGCATAAGCCCCATCTCCGCCGATAAGGCGGTGCAGCCGGTTAAAAAGACCAACAATAAAGCCGGTTGGTCCCAGATCGTCGGGCTGATCTTCTTTATACTGATATCGCTGTTTTTAGCCCGGCGCGGCATCTGGTGGTTCGGTGGCTTTGGCGGACCGTTTGGCGGTGGAGGAGGCTTCGGCGGTGGCGGCGGCGATTTCGGAGGAGGCTCTGGTGGTGGAGGCGGCGCCGACGCCGATTGGTGACATTCCGGATGAAAGTCAGCCGCCCAGAATATTGCTGACATAGCGGCCTATAGCCAGGCTGGAGGTAAGGCCGGGCGACTCAATGCCAATAAGGTTTATAAGCCCCGGCAGTCTCCGGTCGGTTTCTTCACGAATGACAAAGTCCCGGGGATCTTCTCCAGGTTCCTGGAGTTTGGGCCTCACCCCGGCAAAGTCAGGGGCCAGGTCGCCCAATTGAATAAAGGGAAGATATTGTACCGCCGCCTGGAAGAATTCCAGGCGGTGTTCTTCATTTACCATATAGTTTATATCATTCACATAAAAGGCATTGGGACCCAGGCGCAGCCCGCCCCCGGTGTCAATGGTCAGGTGAATCCCAAGGCTCATCGGGCCCGGCAGGGGATAAACGAGGTGTTTGACTGGGAAGCGGCGCTGTATTTTAAAATATTCACCTTTGCAGGGATGCAGACGGTAGCCGCAATGGTCAATATCCAAACCCAGCATAGCGGCTATCCGGGAGGCGCCCAGACCAGCTGCATTTATCAGAATATCAGCCTTTATCCGTTCTCGGGGAGTAGTGAGCCGATAGGCATTTCCGTCATATTCAGCATTTAGCAGTGGGGTATTGAAAAGGAAGACCACCCGGCTTTCACGAGCCAGGTAATAAAGGGCCTGCATAAGGCCATGGGAATCAATAATGCCGGTTGAAGGGACTAAAAATCCGGAGCCGGCTTCAACCAGGGGCTCAGTATTTTTTAGCTGTCGCTTGCTAAGGGGCTCAACTGCAACGTCGTTGGCCCTGGCCTGCCGGATAAGCGGGTCGAGTTTGTCTTCACCTTCTTCAATACCGCTGATGACCAGTTTGCCAGTGGCGAAGTGTTTTACTTTATGGCCCCGGCAGAAGTCGTAGAGGAGCCGGTTGCCTTCCAGGCACAGGCGGGTTTTGAGCATAGAAGATGGGTAGTAGAGCCCGGAGTGGATCACCTCGCTGTTGCGGCTGGAGGTTTCCTGGCCGAAGCGGGGGTTGCTTTCCAGGACAGCAATGGTCCTTGGGGAGTCTTTTGACAACTCCCTGGCTATAGCCAGACCGACTACTCCGGCGCCGATTATGGCAACATCTATCTTCTCCATAACCTAAATCTCCTCTTTGATTTAAAACAACTTCTATTCCATAATATTCAATACTACTTTATTTCCCGGAAAATGGGTAGGCCACGGGGAAGATATACATTACCATAAAGAAGGAGGCTGCCTCTTTTGAGGCAGCCCCGGACACTAATCATTTTGGGAACTTTATCGATAGGTCTTGACCTTGCGAACCTGGTAACAGTCCCGGCAGTAGACCGGGCGCTCCCCGCTCGGTTCAAACGGTACACTGGTTTCGGCGCCGCAAGCAGCGCAAACCGTCTGGAACATGGGACGGTCATCACGATAACTTGAGGTGTGCTGACTGTTGCGCCTCTGCTTGCGGGCTTTCCGACAGGGTGCGCAGCGGCCGGGCAGGTTCTCAAAACCCTTTTCGGCGTAGAATTCCTGTTCCGAGGCGGAAAAGGTAAATTCATTACCGCAATCCTGGCAGACTAGATACTTGTCTTCGAACATTCTTTCTTCTCCTTTCTGGATGTACTCTTGGACTTAGTCTCCGGAAAGGAGATAGGCACAAGAACCAGGCAGATTTCATTTTTATTTATCTTGCCTCCTTGTAGCATCGTCGCAAGAGAAAAAATAGACTCCTTGAATTATTGAGCCCATATTACTGACTATTGTTTCCCCTTTAACCCTTTAATACACATCAAATTCTCCATAATATTGAAATTATCTTCCCCGGTTTGCGATAGCAATCATATACCAGGGAAAAATATTTTGGATTTCAGAAATAAAGCGATAGGCTGGCCCGTTTATTATTTAGAAGCAGGAAATAAGAACCCGGGTGGAATTTATGGACAATGAAGAAAGACTGATTGGCCGGGCGCGTACGGGCGACGGCCAGGCCTTGAGCGGCCTTGCTGAACAATACGCCCCCCAGGTGTACCGGTTGGCCTTCTGCCTTCTTAAATCAGAAGAAGAGGCTCGGGACGCAGCCGGGGATGTATTCGTAAAATTGTATGAATCCCCGGAAAAGATTCCTGTACAGGGCTTTAAACCCTGGTTGATGAAAGTGGTTTACAACCACTGTCTGGACCTCTTGCGGCGCCGCAAGACCTGGCAAGGCCTTCTTCCCCGCCTGCTGAGATATTCACAGGCCGGCCTGGAACCTGATCCGGCCCAGGCGGCTGCGGATGCCGAGGAGCAAATTATTGTTCGGCAGGCTTTGCTCAAGCTTCCGGAAAAGGAACGGGCGGCCTTGGTGCTGCGCTACTATCAGGACTTGAGTTATGACGAGATATCTGAAGTATTGGGAGTAGCAGCCTCTCTGGTGGGCACCTGGCTGCATCGGGGCAAGGCCAGGATGAAAGAAATTCTTGAACAAAAGGGGTAGAGTGTTATGCAATGCCCGGATAGGCAGGAGTTAAGTGCATATATTGACGGGGAGATGACCAAAGACAGCCGGCAGATGCAGTCCCACCTGCAGCAGTGTCCCCAATGCCGGGATGGGGTTTTGGCCTTAAAGGAAGAAAACCGGATGATACGGGATGCCTTGCAGGGGATTGACTTACCGGCTGATTTGGGGGCCTACGTTCAAAACCGGTTGAAGCAGCGGGAACGATCCTGGTGGACTTTAAAGGTGGGCGTACCAGCGCTGCTTTTGATTTCAGGCCTGCTGGCCTTGGCTGGCAACTGGATTCCGCTAATCGAATGGTTCTCATCAGTTTTACAGTTCATGCTGGGGGGGAATCTGGCCATGCACCTGCTGATTTTCCTGGGCAGATTTCTGACCATAGCGGCCCAGCATGTTCTGCAGGGTGAACCAGTTGGAATGATTCCGACTTTTATTGTTTTACTGGCCTGCCTGGCAGGCATACTGGTACAGATCAGAAAAGGAGGGTATGACAATGCGTAGTACGAGAAAAATAGGCCTTGGTTTAGTCCTGACCTTGCTGCTGGCTGTTCTAATTGCTTTACCAGTCTGGGCGGTTGAGATCAAAAGTGGCGACACCCTCACTATTGCGGAAGGTAATTTGGTGGGGCCGCTGTTTCTAAGCGGCAATTACGTTACGGTTAACGCCGATGTGGACGGAGATGTATTTGTGGCCGGCCAATCGGTCACTATCAATGGAAAGGTCAACGGGGATGTTATTGCCGCCGCTCAGTCTATCACCGTCAAAGGAGTTGTCAATGGTGATGTGCGAGGCGCGGCCAATCAGATCGATATTCAGGGGCAGGTAATGGGCAGTGTGACTGCTGCGGCCAACAACATCGAGGTCCGGGAGCAGGCCGTTGTAAGCCGTGACGTACTGGGCTTCGGCAACAGCATCGGCACCGCTGGCCGCATCGACGGTCAATTGATGGGAAGCGCAGCGGAAATGCGGATCAACGGTACGGTCAACGGTACGGTCACTATTTGGAATGTTCAGACCTTAAGCGTGGGGCCGGCTGCGGTTGTCAAGGGCCTTATAAACTACGGCTCCCCCAATCAAGCCAATATATCGCCCCAGTCCCAAATCAACGGCACATCCTGGCAGCAGACAGTTGCCAATGTTCCTGAGAAGAAGACGACCGGATTTTCCTGGTTGGACGCGCTGGGATGGATTGCTGCCGGGCTACTTTTGTGGGCCATCTGCTACTGGGTTTCTCCCCGGCTCTTGCCCAATATGGGAGAGACGGTTTTGAGCGCTCCGGGAAGCACCCTGGGCTGGGGATTTTTAGCTCTTCTGCTTACGCCTCTGGCGGGCCTGCTGCTTACCGTTACCATAATCGGCATACCCCTGGCTATAATAATGTTCTTCCTCTATGTTTTCATACTGTTCGCCTCCAAAATCCTGGCCGGAGATGTGATCGGGCGGTATCTGGCCAAATATTTTGGCTGGGAAAACCATATGCCGTTTTTCTTTTCCTTTATGATAGCTTTTCTGGCCCTGATCATATTGTCTAAAGTACCGGTGGTCGGTTTTCTGGTAAGCCTGGCGGCATCGTGTTTGGCCCTGGGAATGGTGGTAATGCATTTTTACAACTGGAGATCCAAAAAACCGGACCCGGCTGGGCCCACTGAGCCGCAGAGCTCAGAGAATCAAAATCCTGAATCTGGGCCGGATATCGAGGTTGCTTGATCTAAACCACAGCAGGGGCATGCAACAAGGGGACGGAGAATTTGTGTCATTCACTAAATGACACAAAGCCTCCGTCCCCCTGTTGCACATTTATGCCGATGGTTCAGCACTCTCTTCCATTTTTATCTCCTGCAGTTCTTCTCTCTGACCTTTTAATATCCAGGATACCAGGCGGTCTCTTTCGCCGCTCAACAAATCGCTGAATTGAATAGCTACAAAATAGGTTGGCTGCACCGTGTCGCCGTCATCTTGAACTCGAAGAACCTTGCCTTTTAAGTTCAACGGCTTCTTGCTGCCAATGTCCAACTGAAAATTAAGTTCGTCGTCAGGCGATAGCGCGCTATGGGTGGTAAAACTCAAGCCGCCTCCGCTTATATCCACCAGTTGATCTCTGTTATACTGGGTTTCCTTTACCGTAGAAGCCCGCAGGGACTGAATCCACTTAATAAGAAGGTTGGTTTTAATTCTAAACCATTGGCGGCGCTGATTGCTGGTGGAGGGCTTTGGCCTGGCTGGCTGTTCTATATGCTCTAATCGCCTCTTCTCGTACTGCGCGATCTCTTCTTTACGGTTTCGCCAATAGATGCGGTTCATGATGAACAGCACAATAGTGACAACTATAATTATCGCCAGCACGATAAAGGTGTTCCTGGTAAATACCTGATGGCCCCCCATTGAGTTGTTCAGGGCACGCGCGAATTCAGTCCATTCAGCCGGCGCAGCATAAGCTGGGGCCGTATATCCAAAACTGCAAATAAACAGCCAGCCCGCGATGAGCCGGAAATTTAGATAAACATCTTTCCTTGGCAAATTCACACCCCCGATTTATTGATGAGAGTTTAACATTTGGGAAGAACGTACAAAAAATTAATTACATGCTCTTACCTAATTATAACATGGGCTTATGGAATGGTCTGCTAAAGAGAAAACCCACCGCATTTGATTCAGAGGGCTTCTGTGAAAAATATTGTTGGGTCGCTTAACAGAGTACTAACTGGAATTAGAATTTTTGGAATTAAATTTGGGGCAATAGTCTACATTTAATATTGGGAATAAAAATCAGCTCGTAACAAGCAAATTTAATATGGGGCGAAAAAGCAAGCAATAATTAAAAAACGGCCGAAGAATACAAAAATGCATGGCAATATTCCCCTGGCAGATAAAATATTCGTATAAGATTGGAAGGACTTGCACATGCTCATATAGAATAAGACTAGTGGTTTGTGAATGGGGCCAACATGTTTTTGCATAATCTGGCCATGTTTTACAGCCATAAAACCCGGGCAAAAAGTACTGGCTGTACAGGTTGAGGTTTTTTGCCTGGATCCCTTAAATCAGGGGATGCTACCTTCAAATACGATAAATATCTTGTGGAGCCTATAAATTTCTGTTAAAGTGTTAAAGGTAGTCAGCCCCTTTGTTCCTTTGCATATAAAGAGAACCCCGAAAATAAGGCAATGGAAAGGGACAAACTGCAATTCCATGAGAGGAAGGGGTCTTAATCTTGCTACACGGCTGGTTGTATAATACGCTTACGGTCGTAATAGCCCTTTCAGAAATTATTATCTTTTTATTTTTATCCTACTATTATTATGTATCGGTGTCCGGTTGGCGTAAACGAAAAGAAGAAAAAGACTATATACCTGTTAAGAAATTCGCTCTCGTCACTGCTGCTCACAACGAAGAGGCCGTGCTCCAGTACCACATCGAGAGCCTCAAAAGTCTCAACTACCCCAAGGAACTGTACGATATCTATATAATTGCCGACAATTGTACGGACAAGACGGCTGATGTCGCCCGGGCTGAAGGTGCTCTGGTGTATGAACGTTTTTCCGATCAGCGGGGTAAAGGATTTGCCCTGGAATGGATGTTCGAAAAACTGTTCCAGATGGAAGACGAAAAGCAATACGATGCTATTTGCCTTTTTGACGCCGACAATGTAGTGTCATCTAACTTCCTTCTGGAAATGAACTCCAAGCTTAAGCAGGGCTGCCGTTCGATTCAGGGGTATCTGGACATTAAGAATCCTAACGATTCATGGGTATCAGCCAGCTATGCTACAGCTTACTGGTCCATGAACCGCATGTGGCAGTTGGCCCGTTACAACAAAGGCCTTTCCAACGCCCTGGGTGGAACCGGCGTATGCCTGGAATACAATCTGCTCAAGGAATATGGGTGGGGGGCGACCTGCCTTACCGAAGACCTGGAATTTACTATGAAGCTTATATCTAACGGCATTAAGACTTCCTGGGCCCACGACGCCAAGGTATATGATGAAAAACCGGTTTATTTCTCTCAGACCTGGAAGCAGCGCACCCGCTGGCTGTCAGGCCACTGGGATGTCGCTTTCCGCTACATCATCCCTTTGATCAAAAAGGGGATCAAGGAGAGAAAGTGGTACCCGATAGACGGAGCCATTTATCTGTTTCAGCCCATCCTTATTATGACAATGCTGTTTAACTGTGTTATTGGCACCATAGCGGCCTTTTTCCCGGTTCAAGTATTTGGTTCATCCTTGACCAACATTGCTCCCGGCTGGTTCTGGATCTCGTTTGGAATACTGGGATATCTCTACCCGATGCTGGGACTTGTCCTCGAAGGCGCTCCCAAAAAGGCTTACTGGTACTACATAACCTATCCGATATATGGGATAACCTGGTTCCCGGTAACCGTTTGGGGGCTTATCAAACGTGACAACCAGCAGGAATGGGCTCATACGGTTCACCACCGGGGCATTTCTATTGCCGCCCTGGAGGGGGCTAAAGGAACACCGGCTATGGAACTGGCGGTTAGCCAGGAGAGCAGCGAAACTCCAACCCCGCAATTTCAAGTCCATACCGGCAAAGGCTTGAGCACCCGTAAAGCGAGCAGCCAACGGCCTTATCCGCCGCAGGAAGAAGAGGATTACCCGCTTCAAAAAGCCGCTGTCGAAGAATAAAACCACCCTATTATAACAAATCTGATTTCAAAAGCAGTGCCAGTGCACTGCTTTTTTATTTTGTTCACCCGCAATTGCTCCAGCCTGAACTCATTTTTAGCATTTTTAAAACATATGTTTTAAAGATAAACAACGAAACGGAGGAGTTTGTAATCCAGTGAACCATGACTCATCCACAGAAAATAATGGCATTTTTAATCACGACTTCCGGCTTCCCGGACCAACCGGGGATTTTCCCGCCGGATGGCAAAGAAATAGGGAATGGAAGAAGGGAAGTGTTAACTGGCAAACGGACCAGGCCTCTTGCTGGATTTTAATGACCAACTCGGGCGGAAGCGTCCCCAGTCTCTGCCAGCAGCGTCTGTATAGTACTCCGGTTTATCAAGGCCAGGTCTGGAGCCTGGGGCTGAAATGCCGCTTTGAGGAAACGCTTGCGGTCGGGGTGAACGTATATTTTATAAGGCAGTCGTCGCGGACCATCAAAAACTCGCTGGAATTTATTTGCGAGCCAGGTTTTGAAGACTACCACGGAATAGTCACCGTACCTACCGGGGCCAGTTACGCTTTTGTGGAAGTGATTCTACAAGACTTGGGAGTGCTGACAATTGAAGATGTACAGTTTTGCAGGGTCTTTCCGGTCGGCGAATATGATACCGATTCCCGGGGCCGATTTAAAATAAACACGGTTGAAAGTGTGAAGCAGGTTCTGGAACCGCTCACTGTGCAAAGAATCATAGATCCAGTTTATCTTCGGGGACCTCTTGAGACAGTTCGTAAAAGCAAAGACTTTTATGAAGATCTTCAGGCTACAGAAAAGTTGGCGTCATCAAGTGTCCAGGATGTTATGCTGCTCAAAGTATATTCCTTTTGCATAATAAACGTGGGGAACCACAAGGCATATATCGGCCTCCAAATCAGCCCGGACGGAGTGCATTGGATTGACGACCAGCCGGCTATGGCTGAACTGTCTGCAGGGGAGAGCCGGGTCCTGATTTCCACCTATTACTTGAAGTTTATACGGGTAGTTTTTTCGGCCGAGGCCAAAAACCAGACTAAACTTCGGATCTTTTTTCAGGGCTGCAGCTAAGCTTCCCGGCAGCTAATCGAAAATCCCCTCCCTTTCCTAGATTAATTGTCCCCCTGATTTGCGGCCAAACACAGGTAAAATATACAAACAACCCCCGCGATTGCAGTATATTCACAAGGGCCAGGTATATGGCGGAGCAGCCGGTATCAAGCAGGAGCTGGTGCCGGTGCTTATCGGGCAGGTCTTTGGACAGACCGGGCATTAACAGAAAAACGTCCAGCGATAGAGTGGGTTCCCCACCTATATTCATAACCGGATTAATAGGCAAAGTCGAGATCATAAAATCTCTTCCTGGTCAGGTTTGCGAGGTTGACCGTTTTAATCTTTTCTTTGATCTTCCAGGAGGTGTCATCATCATCGTAGAGAGACTGCACTTCGGCCAGCTGGTTCTGGAAGGCGGGCGATATTGCCAGGCGGATGGATTTAATTATTTCCGCCGGAGCCGTGGGACAGTCTATAATAGAGGCGGCCTTTAACCGCCCTTCCTGGCGGTCCCCAATATTGACCGTTGCTGTATTAAGCACCGGGGCTTCCACAATCCCGCTGGAGGAATTTCCTATAAGCACCTGGCAATGTTTCAAAGCGCTCAGGTAGCGCTTCTGCCCCAGTGATGAACAATAAAGCACCCGGGGGCTGTTATTCCTGGCATAGGCCAGCAGCCGCTTATTGATGGCCCGCCCACCGGCGTCGGCATTGGCACCGGTTATGATGATGCAGGCCTGGGGGAACCAGTCCAGGGCGGCCAGCAATTCATTTATTTCCTGAATATCGTCTGCTTGTTGGTTATACACGGTGAGGGGGTGGTAGGCTACCAGAAAATTCAGCTCGCTCAGTTCAAAATCTAGTTCCTGCTCCAGCTCGCTGCGGGTAAACAAGGCGACCCGGCGTAGGTTATCCAGGCCCGGATCCCCATAGTTGAAAACCCGCCCGGGATCTTCACCCAGTTGAATAACCCTTTTACGGTAAACTTCATTGGATACAAAATGAAGGTGGGACATTTTGGTAATCGCGTGGCGGACCGCCCCGTCAACCATCCCTTCGGTGCATTCCCCTCCTGATAGGTGAGCAGTGGGAATAGCCAGAAACAAAGCGGCCTGGGCGGCGGCCAGGATCTCATAGCGATCACCCAGGATCACCAGCAGATCAGGCTCCAGGCGCTGCAGCAGCTCGGAAAAACCGATAACTGCCAGACCGAGGGATTTGGCCATAGCGGTTTTGGTATCACCGGACAGAAGGATTTCCAGCTTCTCGTCTATTATAAATCCGTCGTTTTCAATAACCTGGTAGGTGAGGCCATATTCCGGAGAGAGATGGGTGCCGGTCGCTACCAGCTGCAGAAGGAGATCCGGATCAGCCGCAATATTTTTTAGCAGTCCGCAGAGCAGTCCATATTCTGCTCTGCTGCCGGTTATCACGCAGATTTTACGCCTGTACGTACAGCCCATGGCGGCTTGTTCCACCTTTATAACTACTGCTAAATTATATGGAATTGCTCATGGTTCGGTGACTTTTTACATGTCATTTCTATTTAAGATGGAAGGCACATTGAACCCGCCAAGATCATATGAATCAGTAATATAAATATCGCCGGGTTCTCATTTTTACCCTGTAAACAGCCCAGACCGTTTAGACTTGATTATGGACCCGATTTGCTTTAGGATTAAAGAGAAGTTAAATATGGGAGTTGTGTTTTTGTCCGCTGTTGTTGATATCCAATAAGCAAAACCAATAGAATGGTCCGGAAAGCAAAAGTCTGGCTTAAGTCAGGCTGGTTTGTTGTGGGCCTGCTTGTCTGGAAACAACGGTGTGCTGATAAAACAAGGGAATTTGAATCAATCGTGTCCGTGCTCCGGCGCGGTTTTTCTATTTCAAGGTCTCTTATAGACATTTATGGGCTGTCAGCAATTGAAGTGTTGCTGGCAGTTTTTAGTCCTACCGTGTTTTTCGGAATTAAAACGCCCGCTCCCGGACTGAACATTTTCAGGGAGGCCAATGAGCAATGAACCAAAACGCTATTAAGACACTGGAATACGACAAAATAAAGGAGCACCTGGGTGAATACGCTCTATCACCGGGTGCTAAAATACTAATTGAACGGCTCCATCCATCCACCAATGTTCGGGTAATAGAAGACTGGATTGCCGAGACGACTGAGGCCTGCAGCATTCTGGAGATTAACTCCAGCATCCCGCTGGCGGTAATGGAAAATCTAGAGGAAATACTTCCCAAGGCCGTCAAGGGGGCGGTATTAAATCCCGGTGAGCTGGGTGCCGTGAAGGACCTGCTGATTGGGGTGAGGCGCATGCGCAAATTTATGAAATCCATGGAATACACCGGGCCACGAATCTCAATTTATGCCCTTTCCATGTTTGAATGCTGTGAACTGGCGGAAGAAATTGACCGCTGCATTAGAAACAATCAAGTAGATGACCGGGCCAGCAGTGAACTCGGTAGCATAAGAAAGAGGATGCAGATAGTTGAGGCCAAGACCAGGCAAAAGCTGAACAGTATTTTGACCGGCTCCGGCACAGCCTCTATGCTGCAGGAACCACTGATAAGCACCCGCGGCGGCCGCTTCGTGGTCCCGGTTAAAAAGGAATACAAACGGAGCTTCCCAGGCAGCGTACTTGATGTATCCGCAAGCGGAGCCACCCTCTTTATGGAACCAACTGCGGTCAACCGCCTGCAGAGTGAATACAGCCTGCTGCAAAACGAGGAAGAACGAGAGGTCTTTAGAATTCTGACTTCGCTCAGCGAAGCGGTGGCTCTGCAGAGCCGGGAGTTGGGAATCAATAAAGAGGTTATGGAGCATTATGATTTCGTGTTTGCCAAAGCCCGTTACGGCAGGGATATAAAAGGCATACCGGCTCTTATTAATACCCGCAACCTGGTGAGGCTGAAAGGCGGACTCCATCCCCTGCTGGGAGATGAAGGAGTTCCCCTTGACGTAGAACTGGGAGCAGGCTATCGGGCCTTAATAATAACCGGCCCCAATACCGGGGGAAAAACGGTAGCGTTGAAAACGGTAGGCCTTCTGACTTTGATGGCCCAGTCCGGCTTGCACATCCCGGCTCAGGAAGGGACGGAAATGGCCGTCTTTGCCGATGTGTGCACTGACATCGGCGACAGCCAGAGCATCGAGCAGTCCTTGAGCACTTTCTCGGGCCATGTGCAAAACATCGCCCGGATTATCAACTGTGCTGATCCCTACACTCTGGTCTTGTTGGATGAACTGGGGGCCGGAACTGATCCCGGTGAAGGGATGGGATTCGCCATAGCCGTTCTGGAGGAGATCTTTGCCCGGGGAGCCAGCATTATTGCCACCACCCACATCAGTGAAATTAAAGAATTTGCCCATAACACTCCGGGGTTTGAGAATGGCTCCATGGCTTTTGACCTGGCCAGCCTGCAGCCGCTTTACCACCTGGTGGTTGGGAAAGCAGGAGAAAGTCACGCCTTTCTCATTGCTCTGCGATTGGGTGTGGACCGGCGTATAGTGTCCCGGGCTCATGAGATTACTTATAAAGAGAAGAAGGATTATGCAAAGGAGGAAGCCGCTCCAATCAAAACTAATGCCGATTCGAAAGCTCTGCCGGAACACCGCCAGGGAGTCGAAGAAATGAAGGAGCAGCAGGTCCGCGAAGAGCGTTTAGCCAGGCAGCCTCAGACTCCCGTAGCTCCCTTTGAAAAGGGGGACCGGGTTTATATAAGCACCATGAAGCGCACCGGGATAGTATGTGAACCGGTCAACAGCCGGGGAGAGGTGGTGGTGATGGTTATGAAGAAAAAGTACCGGATCAATCACAAGCGGCTCTCGCTGCATATTGAAGCCAAAGATCTCTACCCGGAAGACTACGACCTGGATATCGTCCTGGAAAGTAAAGAGAACCGGAAAAAGCGCAAGCTGATGCACAAACGGCATGTGGACGACAATATCATCGAAATACCGCCGGAAGATTGAGTGATTTTAATAATACAACTTGCACTGCGTTCTGAAGATATATTATTATTCATATAAGAAAACTTTCTGGAGGGGCGAAGATGAAAATATCCACTAAAGGTCGTTATGGTTTGCGGGCTATGTTGGACTTGACCCTCAATTCGACCGGCGATCACGTGGCCCTAAATACCATTGCTGAAAGGCAGAATATTTCTCCCAACTACCTGGAACAGGTTTTTTCTATTTTGCGCAAAGCCGGCCTGGTAAACAGTGTGAAGGGAGCCCAGGGTGGCTACGTACTGGCTGACAGCCCCGGCCGCATAAACGTAGGACAGATCCTCCGGGCTCTGGAAGGAGAGCTGGTGGTTGCTGGAGATCGTTCGAACGAGTCTGACAGCACAGTTGAGTACTGCTTGCAAAAGCACGTGTGGGAGCAGATAAATCAGAGCATCAACACGGTTGTTGATGCTATAACCCTGGAAGACCTTGTGACTCAATATAAAAAGATGCAAGGACCCCGGTCTTTGATGTTCTATATTTAGGGTTGTGTTTTAATCGAGCTTTTAGATAAAAGTGCGGCCCAGGGAGATCACTAACCCGGATTAGGGCAGTACTCTTAAACCGGATAAACTATATGGAGGGATTAGAAATGGCGCCAATAGCAGCAAATCTTACTGAACTTATCGGGAACACTCCATTACTGGAGATATCCAACTACAGCCGGTATAATCAAATCGAGGCCCGGCTCCTGGCCAAACTGGAGTATTTTAATCCGGCTGGCAGCGTCAAAGATCGGATCGGTTATGCAAGGATAAAAGACGCTGAAGAGAAAGGCTTGATCAATAAAGACACCCTTATCATCGAACCGACCAGCGGCAATACCGGCGTTGGGCTGGCCCTGGTAGCTGCTGCCAAAGGCTATCACCTTATTCTTACTATGCCGGAGAGCTTCAGCGTAGAGCGGCGCAAGCTGCTGAAAACTCTGGGGGCGGAAGTAGTATTGACTCCCGGAGCCGAAGGAATGGCCGGGGCCATTCGAGTTGCCGACGAACTGGCAGCCAGTAATCCGAACTCATTTATTCCACAGCAGTTTAAGAACCCTGCCAATCCCGCCGTACACCGTGCGACCACTGCTGAAGAAATTTGGCGGGATACTGAAGGAAAGGTGGATATTTTCGTCGCTGGAGTAGGCTCCGGAGGAACGGTAACCGGAGTGGGAGAAGGGTTAAAGGCCCAAAACCCCGCTGTGCAGATAGTTGCTGTAGAACCTTATGATTCTCCCCTGCTGTCCGGGGGAACCGCCGGACCGCACAAACTGCAGGGACTTGGAGCGAATTTTATTCCAGAAGTGCTTAACCGGTCTATCCTGGATGAAGTATTCCCGGTTAAAAACGAGGATGCCTTTAAAACGTCCCGTTTACTGTCCAAAACGGAAGGATTATTGGTGGGGATTTCTTCCGGGGCGGCGGCTTTTGCAGCCACCCAGATTGCCAAACGACCGGAAAACAGAGAAAAGACTATCGTAGTACTACTCCCCGATACCGGGGAAAGATATCTATCTACAGAACTCTTCCAGGACTGAGCATACATGCCTAAAAAGTTAAAAAATCTGTCTTACCCCACAGTGCACTGTGGGGTAAGGCAAAGCAAATGATATATTTTATCATAAACTGATTGAGAACCCGGCATCGGCGTTGCCCGATGGCGGGTTTGTCGGGCTAATGAGAGAGCCTTGATGAAGTAAGCCGTATGTTATTGCATACATTATTGAATCAGATTCTTGTGCCTCATCCTGTGTTAAAATAATAATTGGTTTGATCATATTTCTTGACGATTTTTGGAGGTGCTGATTTGGTTCGCTTGGTAGACAACGGGATATATTTTTTGAACAGAGAAACGCTGGTGGAAATGGACGACGGTCAGCCCAGAGTATTGAAGGGCCGGCCTGACTTTGACCCGGCTAAATTAAATCAGGGCGATGCTCAAAAGAATACTATAGCTTATAAAATCCTATCCCAACACAACGTTGGCAGTGACCCTAAAGAACTGAAAATTCACTTCGATGCTCTGGCTTCGCATGACATCACCTATGTAGGCATAGTACAAACTGCGCGGGCCAGCGGATTAAGGGAGTTTCCTATTCCCTATGTTTTGACCAACTGTCACAACAGCCTCTGCGCGGTGGGAGGCACTATTAACGAGGATGATCATATCTTCGGCCTGTCGGCTGCCCAAAAGTACGGGGGGATTTACGTACCGGCCCATCAAGCAGTAATTCACCAGTATATGAGGGAAATGATGAGCTGCTGCGGCAGCATGATTCTAGGTTCGGACAGCCACACCCGTTATGGAGCCCTGGGTACCATGGCCATAGGAGAGGGTGGTCCGGAACTGGTCAAACAGCTTTTGCAGAAGACCTACGATGTGGCTTACCCGGAAATCGTTGCCGTGTATCTGGAAGGACAACCCCGGCCCGGGGTAGGACCTCAGGATGTGGCCCTGGCCATAATTGGAGCAGTGTTTGGCAATGGATTCGTAAATAATAAGGTGCTGGAATTCATCGGACCTGGCATCAAAGAACTCTCCGTGGACTACCGCAACGGCATTGATGTAATGACCACTGAAACCACCTGTTTAAGCTCGATTTGGATGACCGACGATCGGGTTAAAGAGTATTATGCGATTCACGGCCGCCCCGAATGCTATGGTGAGCTAAACCCGGGGGATGCCGCTTATTATGATGGCGCCATCATTGTCAGCCTGGACCAGATTGAGCCGATGATTGCCCTTCCATTCCACCCCAGCAATGTCTATTCGATTGCGGAGCTAAACCGGAATGCCTATGACATACTGAAAACTGTTGAAGAAGAAGGGCGGAAGCAGTTGGAGAACCCCAATATCAAATTTTCCCTTACCGATAAAATCATAAATGGCAGGCTGCGGGCGGATCAGGGCATAGTAGCAGGATGCGCCGGCGGCACCTTTGAGAACCTCTATGATATCGCTGCCATGGTAGAAAACCATTCCATAGGCAACGGCCCGCTGTCATTCAGTGTTTACCCGGCCAGCCAGCCCATTTTCTACGAATTGATCAAGGATGGGGCGGCCGCCAGGTTGATGTCGGCCGGCATAACCATAAAAACAGCCTTCTGTGGACCCTGTTTCGGAGCCGGCGATGTACCGGCCAACGGGGGCTTGAGCATCAGGCATTCCACCCGCAACTTCCCCAACCGGGAAGGTTCCAAACCGGGCGATGGCCAGATATCCTCGGTAGCCCTGATGGATGCCCGTTCTATTGCAGCCAGCGCTCTGAATGGCGGTTTGGTAACTCCGGCCACTGAACTTAATTTCAAACCTTCAGCCGTATCCTATACCTTCTTCAAGGATATATATTCTAATCGAGTTTACGATGGCTACGGTCATGCGGCGGCTGAAGAATCGCTCAAATTCGGCCCGAACATCGCTGACTGGCCGGCTATGAGCGCCCTGCCGCAAAACCTGATTCTGGAGGTAGCCTGTGTAATAACCGATCCGGTCACGACTACTGATGAATTGATTCCCTCGGGAGAGACATCTTCCTTCCGATCCAATCCCATGAGGTTGGCTGAATTTACCCTGTCCAGAAAAGACCCCGGGTATGTGGGGAGGGCCAAGCAGATTCAGAGCCTGGAACAGGAACGGCGCCGGCTGCTTGAAAACAACCAGGGTGAAATGTCCGGAGCTTTGCAGGAAATAACCGCCCGGGTGGCAGGCAGCAACAGCCAGTGGGCCGATGTTAATGCCCTGTTAAAGAGCAGCGCCATCGGCAGTGTGATATACGCCATAAAACCGGGCGACGGTTCCGCCAGGGAACAGGCTGCATCCTGCCAGAAGGTTTTGGGAGCCTCGGCCAACATCGCGGTCGAATACGCCACCAAGAGATATCGCAGCAACCTGATAAACTGGGGTATGCTGCCCTTTACGGTCGATAGAGACGTGCAATTTGCATTAGGGGACATCGTTTTTATTCCTGACATTTGCAGCCGAATGGAAAAAGGGGAAGAGCTTGTGCCGGCTCAGATCATAAACGGCCAGGGGGCTCGTTCCATCCAGCTCTATTTGAAAAAGCTCAGCGCCGACGAAAGGAGCATCATCCTGAAGGGAAGCCTGATCAACTATTACGCCGAGTAAAAAGGCGGGATCTACAAACTTGATTAAAACAGGCCGTATTTGACCATTTTGGTTGATGACGGCCTGTTTTGCGCGTTAAAGGGAAAGAAGGTCTCTTATGACCTGACCGGCTATAAGCAACCCTACCGTAGATGGAACAAATGAAATACTGCCCGGAACCTGGCGCCTGACAAGGCATGAGCCGGGAGACCCCGGGGGGCAGATGCAGCCATGCTTACAATCGGATTCTTCGCTTAGCATGGGGACTTGCGGTGGCTCCTTGGAATAAACTACTTTCAAAGCAGGTATATCTCTCTTTCTCAATTCGCGGCGCATTACTTTGGCCAGGGGGCAGATCGAGGTTTGGTAGATGTCGGCGATCTCAAAGCGGCCGGGGTCCAGTTTATTGCCGGCGCCCATGCTGCTGATGATGGGAATGTTCAGGCGGGAGGCATTTACTATAAGTTCAATTTTCGATTTAACTGAATCGATGGCATCGACTATATAATCCCAACCGGGGTTAAGGAATTGAGCTTCTCCCGTATAAAAGGTCTGATGGGTCTCAACCCGGGCCCGGGGATTTATATCCAGGACCCGTTTTTTCATGACCTCTACCTTGGGCTGACCTAGAGTTGAATGGGCAGCGTGAATTTGGCGGTTTATATTACTGGGACTTACTGAATCATTGTCAACCAGGATCAGATCTCCAACCCCGCACCGTGCAAGTGCTTCCACAGCATAACCGCCAACGCCGCCTATACCGAAGACGGCTACATGGCAGCGTTCCAATTTATCAAGTGCTTCTTTCCCAATAAGCAGTTCGGTTCGGGTAAATTCATATTCCATAACTATCTCCCATACGATTTTTACTGTTGCAATGCTCAAAAGAGAATGATGAGAAAAATGGCATAATCCTGGACATCACTTGTTCATGCTGTAGTATAGCCTATATTACCATAAAAATACTTTGGAACTGGCCCGGCTGGCTGTTTAAAGCTAGTACTTGACACCCCGCCTTAATATTTTTATATTAAAAGTGAACGATTGTTCAGCGCATTCAGTAAGCCTTGCTTTTATGCTATATAATACTTGCCGCTGTCATCAATTCTATACTAAAAAACAAACCAATTATAAGATCTCCAATTTCCATTCACCTCGCATCACAGAGAGACAAATTCAATCATAATACCTCCATAAACCAAATCAGGCAGATATATTGTTAATTTGCTTCGCTATGACGTTGGCAAACTTTATGCCTGTGTCTGGCCTGCCGGCTGGATCAGGCGGTGGATATGGTAATTTTACCTCAAGTTTATGAAACATTTCTTGAATGTCTGGGATGCGTGAGTGATATGATTCACTTCCTGTTATTTACCAAAAGCTAATTGATGCGCTTGAAAAGTTAACAGGCAACAGTATATCCAGAAATAATTTTGCTTCTCAAAACTTTAAGGATGAGGAGATAAAATAATACAGCTAACTTAAGTGGAGAAGGGGGGGGAGCTGATTCCTAAGAGAAAAGGCGAACATCTATAAACAGTGCATTTTAAAGGTAGAAAGAAGGAGGAGCAATGTTATAGGGTGAGGGAGAGGTCTGGCGCAATCTGAGGCAGGTTAAAAATTACATGTGTAATTAGCGTAAATGCGTGTGCCAGTCGAAGAACCCTTTCCAGAAGGGGGAGAATTAATGGAACAGACAGCATTCAAGGTCGAAGATATGAGCCAGGTGGACCTGGCCAGAATGGCTATGGACATGATTCACCGGTCCATAGTTCATCACATTTTTTGGTTTAAAGAAGTTGATCACCAGATGGGTTTTGATAAAGCCGTGGACATATTAGAAGATGCCTACCCCAAAAGCATGGGTTTACAGCTCAACCGGTTGGGTAAGTTATTCGGTTTCAAATTGGTGGACGGAATTCCGGAACCTCTGTTGGAAATGCCCAAAGAAAGGCTGATAGAGCTTATTGATAACACTGGTCTGAATTGGTTGGCCGGGGACGGCATCTGGTTCCAGAGTGTGGAGTTTAAACATGGAATGAATGATGCCAAACGCTGCAACGACTCGTGCTGGGCATGGTTTTCGCCGTTTGAAGCCTGGTCAATAAAACGTCTATTAAAGCTCCCAGAAAAAGCTGGTATAGAAGGGTTGAAAAAAGCCTTACAGGCCAGGTTATATGCCAGGATTAATGTACAGTCAATTATCGATGAGGGCCCAGATAGCATTATCTTCCAGATGAATGATTGCCGGGTTCAATCAGCCAGAAAACGCCAGGGCCTAGACGATTACCCCTGCAAGTCAGCGGGTCTGGTCGAATATTCAACCTTTGCTCGGAATATCGATTCCAGAATTGTAACGGAATGCATTGGCTGTCCGCCGGATGCTCATCCGGATGAATGGTTCTGCGCCTGGAGGTTTAAAATATCCCAGGAGTAGTCGTTTGCTCACATAGAAAGAGGCCGCCTCCGTGAGGGGCGGCCTCAGATTATCACAGCGCAAGAAAATAAAAGAATCTCCTTAATTTATGGTCTTATTGATTTTTGTTTCTAAATACCCTATAATACCCATAGAAATAGTATGGATAACAATTCCGGGGAGGACGAGCTTTGGACCTGGGGAGAATATTACTGTTGATAAATTTAAAATGGTGGAAAAGGCGGAGTACTTCTTACATGATCTCGGATTCAAACAGGTAAGGGTTCGAATGCACAGGGATCTGGCGCGTATCGAGGTGGGAGGAGGACAAAGGCCTCTCCTGGCTGCTGAAGCGGTTATGGATAAAATAGCAGCCCATTACAAACTGGCTGAATTACCATGTATATCAGGAAACTCCGTATGACCTGGACCGGCTATGCAATCCCGAAGAGCAGTTCTGGCACATAGAGTAAAGCCGGCTTATATAACCCTGAGCGTATTAATCTGAGGAGGGAATATTTTGTGGATGCGGATATTATCTATGTGCAACGAGACGTTGAGGCTTACGATGACGGAATCCTGGAAACCAGGAATGAGTTGAAGAACCGTCCCCTAACTCATTTTGTTTAGAAGACTATGGTATAACTAATGTTAAAAATTTTAGAAACTTTCATTTGATGATTGACAAAGATAATAGTGGCATCCCATAAAAAACTATGTAAACGAAGCGAAATAGTAGGCATTTGAAAATGGAGGTATTATTTTATGGCTGTCATAGCAAAAAACCTGACCGACCTGATTGGAAACACACCATTATTAGAACCGACCAACTTCAAGCAGCTTAATCAGCTAGAGGCGAAATTAATTCTTAAATTGGAGTATTTTAATCCCGCTGGTAGCGTCAAAGATCGCATCGGTTATGCCATGATCAAAGATGCTGAGGAAAAAGGACTGATTGATAAAGATACAGTTATCATCGAGCCTACCAGCGGAAACACGGGCATTGCTTTGGCCTTCGTGGCGGCCGCCAAGGGCTACCGGCTCATTTTAACCATGCCTGAAACGATGAGTGTCGAACGCCGCAATCTGTTAAAAGCTCTGGGGGCGGAGCTGGTGTTGACTCCTGGAGCAAACGGCATGCCGGGAGCTATCCGGGCGGCTGAAGAATTGGCCGCTCAAACGCCGCATTCCTTCATGCCCCAGCAGTTTAAAAATCCAGCTAATCCGGCCATTCACCGTGAGACAACCGCAGAGGAGATCTGGCGGGATACGAATGGCCAGGTGGATATTTTTGTGGGCGGGGTCGGCACCGGCGGAACTATTACCGGAGTGGGAGAGGTCTTGAAAGAAAGAAAAACCTCGGTGCAGATAGTAGCGGTTGAGCCCTTCGATTCTCCGGTGCTCTCGGGCGGCTCGCCCGGTCCTCATAAGATCCAGGGAATTGGGGCTGGATTTGTGCCTGATGTTCTCAATCTAGACATCGTTGACGAGATCTACAAAGTTAGAAATGAGGAAGCCATTGAGACAGCCCGATTGCTGTCCAATACGGAAGGACTGCTGGTGGGGATTTCTTCGGGAGCGGCCGCCTATGCTGCCACCCAGCTGGCCAAAAGGCCTGAGAACCGGGGGAAGACTATTGTAGTCCTGCTGCCGGATACCGGTGAGAGATACCTATCAACCATACTGTTTCAAGAATAATAATGGCAGGGTAAAGAGCAAGAAACCAGATCCAGCCTATTTACCAGGTTGTCATAGGTAATAACATGTTGAAATCTGATTCTGAATACCCTATAATACCTATAATAATAGTATAGATACTAAACCGTTTTTGTGCCTGTGACGATACTCATTGCGCCCGAGGCAAACTTAAGCCCGAGTGAAAGGTAAAAGGATGCCAGAAAAAGTGTTTGTAGCCATGAGCGGCGGAGTCGACAGTTCGGTGGCCGCTCTTTTACTTAAAAAACAGGGTTATGATGTTACCGGAGTTACCATGCAGATCTGGCCGCTGGAAAAAGAACGGGGTAAAACCTGCTGCGGACTGGATGCCGTGAACGATGCGCGCAGTGTAG
>JBDKUE010000243.1:0-10477 GCA_039679855.1 Syntrophomonas sp. | reverse complement strand
AGAGCGCGGAATGCTTCCCGGAGGGAAAAGTGCCTCATGATTCATCCCAACTGGCCATCCTGGCCATCAAGGTTTATAATGTATTTTTAAATAACGATCAGCTGTCAGGGCCTACCTGTTCGGACCAGGAGTTGGCCCGGAGGGTCGTGGAAGCGAATGAAGCGTTTGAAGCAAAGCGAGAAATACAAAGATAAGCCTGATATTTCTAGAGAAGTCAAGTTCAAAATTCCATAAGAACCACGGTTGGACTCTGTGACGGCCGGCATTTTTAAAGCCGGTAGGTGGGCTGCTGCCGACCTTGCCGGACCGGGGTGATTTAACGCTTCTATCCAGTAAAGAAGGGGACGCAGATGAGCAGGATGAAGAAAGTTGCTACAGCCATGTTTGCCCTGGCTTTAGCCGGCGCTCTGGCAACCTGGCCCTATCGGGCCGGCTTTGGGGGAGGCTTGCTTTTTGCAGCCTGTGAGGCTGCCCTGGTCGGAGCCCTGGCCGATTGGTTTGCAGTGGTGGCCTTGTTCAGGCACCCCCTGGGCTTGAAATTTATTCCCCACACGGCCATCATACCCAACAACCGGGACCGTATCATTGAAGGAATCATTTCTATTGTTGAAACCGAATGGTTGAGTCTGGATTTCATAAAGGCCAAAATTTACGATTATCAGATTATTGACGGACTGGCTGAGGCTTTGGATACGGCCCGGGGGCGCCAGGAATTGGAGCGGCTGGCTACGGCTTTGCTAAAAAGCACCCTTAAGGAATTAAACGCCCGGGATGTGGCTCATTTTGTACAAACCGGGATCAAGGAAAATATGGGTGAGCTCAGAGTTTCTTCGGAACTCATTGACCACCTGGAAGATTCCCTCAAAAACCTGTACGGCGACCATCTGATCCAGCTTATGCTAAACTGGGCAATTGGTGCAACCCGGGGGGATGAATTTGAACGGGCCGTGAAGCGGACTATATTAAGAACCGCCGACGACTATTCAAACCAGGGCAATTTTTTACGCCGGTTGAGCAAGGGTTTGGGCGAGAGTCTGGACATACTGAATTACGATCAAGCCGCCCGGGCCTTATCCCATCGCATAAACCGCCTGCTAACCGAGATGCAGGATCCGGAAAACCGCTATCATATCAAGGTGAAAAGCGAACTGCACAAGCTGAAAATAGCCGACGCTGAAGCAGCGTCCCTCATGTTGAACAGCATGCTAAAGAATATTGCTGAAAGCGAGGTCGGCTTTGAAGCGATTACCGACCTGGTTACAATTTTAAAGAATCAGCTCCTGGATGGTGAAGAACAGGACATGCCGGTAATTCATTACCTTGCCGATATGGTGCTCAAACAGCTCAAGCTGATCCGCCAGGATGAGGAGCGCAAGGCCGTACTTGAAAACCGGATCAAAGATGAACTGGCCAATCTGCTGGTGAGATATCACGGGGTAATCGGACAGATAGTCAAAGAAAAACTTGAAAGTCTGGACGACGAGGGCCTGGTAATTTCTCTAGAGGCCAAAGTGGGAAACGATCTGCAGTGGATAAGGATAAATGGAACCGTCATTGGAGCGCTGGTGGGTATATTGCAGTACCTTATCCTTCACTTGATATAAGGGTTTATATTGGCACATCCTAAAATATGTCAGTGAGAGGGCCGGAATCCGGCTGTACAGGTTATAAACAAAATTTAATCTTAATATTTTAAAATATTAAGTGCATGCAGATAAAACCTTGGCCCTTACCGGGCGGTCGTTTAATAAGATTGCCAGGTTCTAAATTCAGGAGAGAATGATGCTATGACCATCCTGGACATATTTATTATCGCGGTTGGACTTTCAATGGATGCATTCGCAGTATCCGTCAGTATTGGCTTATCCATGTGGAAGATGAGCTATAAGCGGGCGATGATTGTTGGTTTGTTCTTCGGCGGATTTCAAGCCCTGATGCCGGTTTTGGGATATTTTCTGGGAACCCAGTTCAAGGACTACGTTACATCAATAGATCATTGGATCGCTTTTATTTTGCTGCTTTTCATCGGTTTGAAGATGGTCTATGAATCCCGCCAGGAAGAGAACGGCTTGAAGGACCATTTCAACCTGCGAAATTTAACGGTGCTGGCGGTTGCCACCAGTATAGATGCGCTGGCGGTAGGCGTTACCCTGGCGTTTTTGTCAGTAAACATAATAACAGCGGTTGCCATAATCGGGATAACTACCTTTTTCCTCTCTATTGGCGGTGTGAAAATCGGCAATGTTTTTGGGGCCAGGTACAAATCTAAAGCGGAGCTTGCTGGAGGCGTTATTCTAATCTTAATAGGACTAAGAATACTATTAGTAGACTGTTAACCCTAATACTGTGTATTATCATCGGTTAAATTTCCGTATGACTGCGTTGTCGTCATTTGCAATACGTCCAGTATTACTCATTCCTCCGCCTTGTCCTACAAAAATTTTCCTCGATGAAGTAATACACAGTATTAGGGTTAACAGTCTACTGGAGCATCTTGGTTGGTTGGCTTTTTAATTCTACTTTTCGAAAGGGGAGTAATGGGGCGGTGGATCATTCCAGATTAAAAAGAAGCCTTAACCCTATGCCTGATTTTGTGAAAGAGGCGTTGTCAAAAGAGGACCTGATGGAGAAATATCTAGCCCGGCCGCCCTACCAGCAAAATGATTATATAGGATGGATAAACCGCGCCAGGCGGCCTGAGACGGTTCGAAAGCGATTAAACCAGATGCTCTTGGAACTGCGCCAGGGTGACAAGTACATGGGTATGGATTATAAGCCGAAAAGATAAATTCCTGGGGAGGAGATTATGAAGCCACCTACTTTTGATGAATTTGCCGACATGTTGGAGGAAGCGGTTAATAAAATTCCGCCGCATTTTTGTAAAGACTTAAACGGCGGGTTCAATCTTCAAAAGGAAACCAGGCGGGAGAAAGGCTACTACATTCTAGGAGAGTATATTGAAGGAACTCACCTGGGTTGTTTTATAAATTTTTACTACGGTTCTTTCGTTGGATTGCTGGGTGGGAGTGGCCGTGATGTCTGGGAGGCTGAGATTGTAGACACGGTATATCATGAAATGCAGCATCATATGGAATCCAAAGCGGGCCGGGACGATCTAGCCCGCCAGGAGATGGAAGAACTGGCCCGTGCCCTGCGGGGAAAATAAATATAATAAGCATCCATATAAACAGCTGCCGTAGCAACAGGGGGAATTATAGTTATGAACTCATCTGAAATACATACCAGCAATTTTTTACTTAGAAAAATTGAAAATGCCGATCTAAAAATCCTGCATAGCTATTGGTCCGATGAGGTAGTGACCAAATTTATGAACACTTCATTTAAATCACTGGATGAAAGTCAGGCTATGATTGACCTTTTAAACGGCCTTCCAGAGAATAACGAAGGAAGACGGTGGGCCATTGTTGAGAAAACAACCGAACGTGTAATAGGAAGCTGCGGTTATCACAATGTCAAAGCAGAACACCGGCGGGCAGAAATAGGCTATGAACTGGGCTTTGAGTTTTGGGGAAGAGGAATCATGCAAGAAGTATTGACCGCAGTGCTTGAGTATTGTTTCGTAAATGAAGGATTCAACCGGATTGAGGCTTTTGTAACCGAAGGCAATACCCGGTCAGTCAACACATTGGAACAGTTGGGCTTTAAAATTGAAGGTCTGCTTAGAGACTATGAAATTACGCAAGGTCAATTCCGCAACCAAACGATTCTGGCTTTGCTGAGAAGAGACTGGGATATGCGCTGATGTGCCATTGAGGCAGGCGGAAACAGGCCAGGGGGTGGAAGCGATATTCAAAATTGGCGAGTTTTCCAAGTTGACCCGGGTGTCCATCCGGATGCTGCGCTACTATGATGAGATCGGAATATTCAAACCGGCTAGCATTGACAATGCTACCGGATACCGAACTTATTCTGTGGAACAGATCCCCCATTTACATAAGATCATTTTTTTAAGGGATATCGGGTTTAATGTTGCCGAAATAGATGCAGCGATCAAACATTGGAAAAATGATTCAATAACCCGGCATCTCAAAAACAAGCGGCAGGAAATAGAATCAACTATTAAACACCAACAGGAAATGCTTGGAAAAATAGGCATAGCCCTTAAAGAGATTGAGGAAGAAGATACCTCCATAAACTGTAATGTAACCTTGAAATGCATCCCCTCCTATAAAGTTTTGTCCCTTCGCAAAACCATTCCAAATTATTTTGCCGAAGCCGAGCTATGGCAGGAGATGTCTGCTTTTATTGAAAATGAAGGTCTGGACATACCGCCCAATAACCTGTGTTTTGCAATATACCATGATTTGGAACATAAAGACGTGGAAGTCGATGTTGAGGTGTGTGCAGTTGTGAAGCAAACGAGCAAAAGTGGAGCCGGGTTCACCTTTCGGGAGACTGAAAAAATCGAGGCCATGGCTTGCGCCATGGTGTACGGGCCGTTTGAAAATATCGCATCAGCATACCATTCATTGGCCGAGTGGTTAATGAAGCATGATCAGTATAAAATGACCGGAAAAAGCAGGCAAATCTGCCACCGGGGTCCCTGGAACGAGCCGGACCCGGGTAAATATTTAACGGAAATACAAATTCCAGTAGAGAAATTACCAACCTGATTATGCTTATTGACTCTCACATGATGGCAGGGTTTATAGTAGGGCTGCAAGCAAACCAACTATTTAAGCAAGGAGGATGTTCAGTTATGCAGCAGCTTTTTGTAAACCCTATAGGTAAGGTGAGAATAGCTGAAGAGGGCATGTTTATCGAGCTTGATGAAAAATATGCCGCGGCTTTACGAGGACTGGACGGTTTTAGTCATCTTAATGTTATCTGGTGGTTGAGCGAATTTGACAATGAACAGTCCCGGGAGGTTTTGGAGGCCTCGTCCCCATATAAAAACGGGCCGCCATCTATGGGAGTGTTTGCCACCAGGTCGCCGGTAAGGCCCAACCCGGTAGCTCTATCAACCGCTCAAATACTCTATATCGATAATAAAAAGGCCCGTATTGCCATTGCCTACATAGACGCCCATGATGGCAGCCCGGTGATCGATCTTAAGCCCTATACACCGAGCTTGGATCGAGTGGACAAGCCTAAAGTACCTGAATGGTGCAGCCACTGGCCCAAAAGCCTTGAGGCATCGGGCGAGTTTGATTGGGAGAACGAATTTAATTTGTAGGGGCCAAACGACCAGGTCAACCAGCGCATCATCTTCCTTCAAAGCCCAATTTCTGGAGCTTAAGATATTGAAATACTATTTCGATATTTGTTGAAGGAAGAAGGAGGAGGGGGCTATGGTAGGAGATTTCAAGGTTTCGGTCCGGCTTCACTGGTATGAATTGGTGATATCCCTTACATTTTTTTTAGGACCTATGATTGCTGTTATTGTTATAGGCAACCTGTATCCTGAATCAATGTCTACTCCTATTGTAATCGGGGTGATCCTGGGGGCCTGTGTGCTGGCCCTGGTGGCGGCATTCTGGCGAAGGAAGGGCCGTATTTTGACTATCCGGCAGTCCAAATGGACCTTTAAACATGAAAAAACGGGAAGAACCCTGATGGAATTTGATCTCGCTCTTCCCTATAATCTGGCCGTTGCCATCCGGCAAGGGGTTACAGGTAAAGGCGGCACCACATTGGACCGGTGGCTGCAGGTTTTTATAGAACAAAACGGGATGAAGCTGTGGCTAGAATCACCTTATATAGAATTTTTCGATCTCAAAGGGATTACCTACCCCGAAAAATGCGCCAATATTAAGCCCCTCAGAGAACAGATCCTGGTTGACGCTGTGGGGAAGACCTATACCTATGACGAGACTCAGTTTCTTAAAGCCCAGGTTAAGCCCGGGATGGGTGTGCATGGTTTATCTTCGTACCACTCAGGCGGTGAGGATTTATTCAAAGCCATCATGACATCGGCAGACAGCACTCTCGATCGCAACATGTTCCTTTCCGTGATGAGAAACCTGCGCAGCAGCGAGACCTCATTTTCCGAATTCAAAGACCAAATGCAGGCCGTTTCCGTAAAATAACTTGAAGATTGACTGGACTTTTAAGGGGTCGATGTTGATAAGACAAACGACTCCTTTTATTTTAACAATTATTAGTTATTATGGTAAAAGGGGCTTCTTCAGATAGCCATATTTTGTTGTATATGCGGGGTAAGCATTTTTTTTATCGTTATCCAATTAGAACGGGAGATTTTTACGAACTAACCATGAGGGAACAGAACAGCTTGTAAGGAAGGAAAACAATGAAAACGATACTGCTGGTTGAAGATGATCTGAGTTTGATTGAGGGGTTGCGCTTTTCCCTCCAGCGCCAGAACTTTGATGTAACCGTGGCCAGAACAGTGGCAGAAGCCGAGCGGTCTTTGAACAATACGAGCTATGATTTGATTATTCTGGATGTGATGCTTCCTGATGGAAACGGCTTTGAGTTGTGCAAGTCTATCCGGCAGAGAACGGATATTCCGGTTGTCTTTTTAACCGCTTCCGATGAGGAAGTCAACGTGGTTATGGGACTGGATATAGGTGCTGATGATTATGTCACCAAGCCTTTTAAACTCAATGAACTGATATCCAGGATCAACGCGGCATTGCGGCGTTACGGCTTAAGCTCAGGATCCCCTAATGAACTCTATTCAAACGGGATATCCGTCAGGCTGCTGGAAGGAAGGGTTGTTAAAGACGGAACAGAGCTTGAGTTGACCCCGGTCGAGTTCAAGCTCTTATGCCTTTTTATGCAGAACCCGCGTATAGTTCTATCCAGGGACCAGATCATGCAGCGGCTCTGGGACCGGGAAAGTTTCGTAGATGACAATACCCTGGCGGTTTACATCAGCCGGCTTCGGGATAAAATTGAAGCCGTTCCCAGGCACCCCGCCTTTTTAACCACCATTCGTGGAATGGGATACAAGTGGAATATTTCTTGAGGTGTCGTCTATGGGAGTATTTAGAAACCGTGATGCTAAACGTTTTTACTTCATACTGATATTGGTTTTGCTATTATGGATGATCACTGCCCTGATAACGAGCTATATTTCTGTGCTACAGTTTAAAAGCCAGATGACAGCTCACGACTACAAGCTGGCAGGGTATCTTCTTCAACAGCACCCGGAATGGGGTTCAAGCATCCCCTCGCTGTTTACCTCGGAAAAATCACCAGCCCATCTTGATGCAGGGCAAAGGCTGCTCGAGCCTTCCGGATATAAAGAGAGCCTGCCCCTGCAATTAATGCCCGACCTGGATCAAATTTATAGAGCTACCATGACCAGGGTATTGCTCCTGACCGGGTTAATGAGCTCAATAGTACTGATTATGGTTTATGGTTATATAAAACGGCATTACCGAAGAATAGAGTGTTACGAGCGGGATGTGCAGAGAATCATGAATGGTGAAACAGGTGTAAAACTGGACGACGGCGAGGAAGGGAACCTGGACCGACTGGCCGCCTCCATCAATGTTATGAACGCCTCGCTGCGCACCCATATTGAAAAGGAGAGGGCCGGCCGCCTATCGCTCAAGGATAATTTGACTAATATATCACACCAGCTCAAGACTCCGTTATCCGCTCTTTTTATGTACAACGAGATCATGAAGGATGAAAAAGTTGACAACGATACCATAGTTAATTTTTTGGACCGCAGTTCAGACGAACTGGAGCGCATGCAGAGCCAGATTGCCAGTCTGTTAAAACTGGCTCGCCTGGATGCAGGTGTTATTGATCTGGCAAGAAGAGACTGCTCTATAAACGATATCGTCAAACAGGTGGCAGAGAGCTTTGAAACCAGGATCGGCAGGGAGCAAAAGACTCTGGAAATCATGGCTGAGCACAACGTTAGATTTGCCTGTGACCGGGAATGGATGCTGGAGGCTTTAAGCAATTTGGTTAAAAATGCGGTCGAGCACACCGGGGCCGGATGTACGATTCGGGTTTTAATTGAAGAGACCCCGCTCTTTATGACTATAGCGGTTGAGGACGATGGAGAAGGTATTCATCCAGATGATATGCATTTTGTATTTAACCGCTTTTATCGCAGCAAATTTTCTCAAGGTAAGCAGGGGAGTGGAATCGGATTAACCCTGACCAAATCAATTATAGAAATGCACCAGGGTTTTGTCAGGGTTCAAAGCCGGGTGGAAAAAGGTACGGTTTTCACGGTTCATCTGCCCAAACTTACAAATCTGTAAGCCGGTATTCACGTCCTGGTAAGATGGGAATGCTATCTTTCTTATAAAAGGACAGCAAGGAGAGGTAAAAGAATGGAGGTACTGAGAACTCTCAACCTATCAAAGACCTATGGAAGCGGTGAAACACGGGTTGAAGCAATCAAGAAAGCGTCTTTCTCCATAGACAAAGGTCAGTTCGTTTCAATTGTTGGGCCGTCCGGTTCAGGCAAGAGCACCCTGTTGAACTTGCTGGGGGCACTGGATAATCCGACATCCGGTCAGGTATTTGTGGATGGGCGCAATGTGTTTGCCATGCCGGAAGAAGAACTGGCGGTGTTTCGCCGCCGCCATATTGGGTTTATTTTTCAAGCCTACAATCTGATTCCCGAATTGAGTGTGGAGGAAAATATGGTTCTGCCGCTGCTGCTGGACCATAAAAAACCGGATTGGCAGTATATTGACGAGCTGCTCGACGTTTTAGGAATGACGGAAAGAAAACACCATCTGCCGAACCAGTTGTCAGGCGGACAACAGCAGCGAGCGGCTATCGGGCGGGCCCTGGCTAGCCGGCCGGCCATCATCCTGGCCGACGAACCTACCGGAAATCTTGATAGTAAAAACAGCCGGGAGGTAATCGATTTGATGAGATTGTCGGTTGAAAGGTATAATCAAACCCTCATTATGATAACCCACAATCAAAACTACGCTGCATATGCCGGGCGGGTTTTTTATGTTGAAGACGGCAGCGTCAGCGAGCTTAAGGGGGGCGGACAATGAAAGACTACCTGGCCCTGAGCTCGCGATATCTCAAAGCCCATAAGAAGAAAAGCAGGTTAACCATAATAAGTGTAGCCATATCGGTGGCCTTGATTACCGGCATATTTTCAATGCTGGATGTCTTCGTTCAGTTTGAAACGGTGCAGATAATCCATGATTACGGCAATTACCATCTTGCCCTGATTGATCCTTCAGCACAGGAAATGCAGATTATAGACAGCCGCGTAGATGTTAAGAACACCGGCCGCTGGCAGGATTTTGGCATAGCCAGGATAAACGATATTTCCTGCCGGATGGGCGCGTTGGATGCCAGGTTTGCCCCCAACATGAATATGAAGATGCTGCAGGGCGCATTTCCGGCTGCGGCCAATGAGATTATACTGGAAGAGTGGGCGGCCAACAGCCAGCAATTAAACCTTAAAGTGGGAGATAGAATTACAACTACTCTTTCTGATGGCACCAAAAGGGATTTTGTTATCTCCGGAACCTTCGAAGACCTGGGCCATATGAAGGCAAAGGGAACGCCGGCCGTGATGCTATCGCCTGCGGGTGCCGATACATTGCAATGCGCCAAAAAGGATTTCTATTTTATTGAATTCAAGAACCGGGTAAACATCTTGAAAGCTGAAAAGGAGATCAAAGGCGCCCTAAACCTGGATGATAACAGACTGGCGCGCAACGATCGCCTGCTGGCCATCATGGGACAGAACGACAAGGAATCAGCCATCAGTCTTTACATGACCGGTGCGGTTTTGTTCGCCATGGTCTTGATTGCCGGGGTGGTTATGATCTACAACACCTTTAATATATCGGTGATGGAACGGGTGCGCCAGTTCGGACTTTTACGATGCATTGGAGCTTCACCGGCCCAGATCAAAAAGCTGGTGCGCAGGGAAGGGCTTATTATCACCTTTAAAGCCATCCCGTTTGGATGCCTGGTAGGTATGGGCATGGCCCTGTTTTGTTGTGCTTTATTAAAGTACTATAACACCAGTTTGTTCGGAGATATTTCCCTTTTCAATTTCAGCCCTAGCGGCATTGCCGCTGGAATCAGCATTGGGTTTTTGACCGTTTTTATGGCTTCCCATGGCCCGGCTAGAAGAGCTGCCCGGGTTTCTCCGGTAAACGCAGTAACCGGCAGTAATGAAATAAAGACTTCCCAAAAAATGAAACAGGGATTACTGACCAGGCTTTTTCCGATTGAGACGGCCCTGGGCATAAACAACGCAGTGTTAAAAAAGCGCACCCTGGTATTGATGGCCAGTTCTATTGCTCTTTCCATTATATTGTTTTTGGGATTTCAGGTGTTTGTTGATTTTATGTACAAGAGCCTGAAAACAACCAAGCCCTATACCCCTGACATTTCTCTCATTTCTGAAAAAGGTTTGAGCGGGGATCTGTATGCCAGGTTGGCAGGGCTTGAAGGTGTGGATAAAATATATGGCCGAATGTTCGCCGATGTTGAGGCCACTTTTGATGCCGCGCGCTTGACCGATGCCTACCGGCAGGCG
>JBDKUE010000093.1:0-17775 GCA_039679855.1 Syntrophomonas sp. | reverse complement strand
ATTGACCAACGCGCCGGATGCGCGGGGTGAATTCTTCCGGGTGCCCAAAGTCATCGATTGAGGAAACTATGGAGTTAAATCAGTTAACCATTCACGGATTGCAGGAAAAAATCAAAAACGGCGACGTGTCGGCAACACAGATCACCGAGTCTGTTTTTTCACGAATTGACGCCGTGGAAGAACGAGTGCATTCCTACATCCGTTTGATAAAAGATGAAGCTCTTGCCGCCGCGGCAAAGACGGGATTACGGTGCAGGGCCTGCTGGGCCTGGCCGCGCTCCATTCAGCGGGCCGGCCGGTAAAGATGTGGAACAGCCGCGAACAGAGCTTTTTAACTTCCTCCAAAAGACACCCGGCTCATATGCACTATCGCCTGGGCTGCAGGCAGGACGGCAGTCTTCATGCCTTGAGCTGCCGTATTGTCCTGGACACCGGAGCCTATGCCTCTCTGGGCGGGCCGGTTCTAGCCCTGGCTCTGGAGCATGCTGCCGGAGTATACCGGATAGAAAATGTACATATAGAAGGATTCTGTGTTTATACCAACAACCCCATTAGCGGAGCTTTTCGCGGTTTCGGCGCCCCCCAGGTGCTGGCCGCTTTAGAGCAGATGGTAGATATGCTGGCCGATAAGTTGGGCATGGACCCGCTGGACTTTCGCCTGAAGAATGCCGTAAACCGGGGAGACGAGCTGGGCAGCGGGGTTGTGATGAGCAGGTCGACCGGTATTCTAGCCTGCCTGCAAACTATGCAAAAACACCCCTTCTGGATTGACCGGAAGAATTGGGAAAAGAATGCCCCGCCTTTTAAACGAAGGGCGGTGGGGATAGCCGCCGGCCTGCAGGGCACCGGTTATGGTCCGAAGGTGGCCGATGTCGCCAATGCCAAACTGGAGCTTTTAATGGACGGGCGGTTTCGCATATATTCAGGGGTGGCCGATATGGGACAGGGCAATAATCCCACCAACGTGCAAATTGCCGGCGAAATTCTGGGCCAGCCGGCTGATGCCTTTGAACTGCTGCAGCCGGACACCGGGCGTTCCTTGCCGTCAGGATCTTCGTCGGCCAGCCGCACCACCTATTCCTTTGGAAATGCCTTGCAGGGTGCCTGCCTGCTGCTCAAAGACCGCATTCTGGCCAGGGTGTGCCAGATGGGGATGGGCATCTACAAAGAGGACCTGCTGCTGGCACCGGGCCGGGTGCGTCATATTCCCTCCGGGAGAGACATTCCCCTGACCGTCATTGCCGGGGCTATGAGCGACAGCGAACGGGTCAGTGTAAATACTTATACGGCGCCGGTAGCCAGGCATAAAGAAATTGTGGACCCGGCCGTAGCGGCGGCGGGCTTCCCGCATCTGGTGTTCAGTTTTGCCTGCCACCTGGCCCGCATCGAGATCGACGAGCTTACCGGAGAAGTGACGGTATGCGGTTACCTGGCCTGTACCGATGGAGGCCGGGTGCTGAATCCCCAATTGTATGAGCAGCAGATTCAAGGCGGGATAGTGCAGGGAATCGGCTACGCTTTGTGGGAGGACTTCAAGGTTTCCTCGGGAGAGGTGCAAAGCACCAATCTATCCACCTACATCATACCCGGTTCCCTGGATGTGCCGGATATTATTAGCCTGCCGGTGGAGACGGTAGAAGGCACCGGACCTTTTGGCATGAAAGGGATAGGAGAGATAGGCATTAACCTGCCCTACCCGGCCATAGCCAACGCCGTGGCCCAAGCCACCGGGCAGAGAATTAAAAAGGGGCCGTTAAGCGCGGAACGGGTATGGCAGGCCTTGCACGCAGGGGAGGAACAGTAGGGTGTTGATCAAGTTTTATTTAAATGGCGAATTGAAAGAAGTAAGCAGCGATTCGGATAAAAGAGCGGTTGACCTGCTCCGTGAAGACCTGGGCCTGACCGGAACCAAGGAAGGGTGCGGGGAGGGTGAATGCGGGGCCTGCAGCATACTGGTTGACGGGGTGAGCAAGCTCTCCTGCCTGATGCTGGCCGCACAGCTGGATGGACATACCATTACTACTATAGAAGGCCTGGCCGACGGGGAAAAACTTCATCCCGTGCAGGCCGCGTTTGTCGACCGTGGAGCGTTGCAGTGCGGCTTTTGCAGCCCGGGCATGGCCATAGCGTCCCTGGATCTGCTTAAGCGAAATCCTCATCCTTCGCGCCATGAAATCCGCCAGGGCTTGAGCGGCAACCTGTGCCGTTGCACCGGGTATCAGAAGATAGTGGACGCGGTTGAAGCAGCGGCCCTGGAAATGGGGGACAAGCTATGAAACAGGTTCTGTTTCCTCTAAATATGGAGGAACTGTGGAGCATGTGGCGGGACACCCCCGATGCCGGGCTCATGGCGGGAGGAACTGACCTGCTAGTGAAGCTGCGCAACAAAAGAATCACTCTGAAGACCATTATCTGTCTGGAAAAAATAGAAGAATTGCAGCAAATAAAGACTGATGGAGCGCAGATATCGATCGGAGCAATGATAAGCCACCAGCAACTGCTGGACAATCAAGTGGTAAAGAGCAGGCTGGAGTGCCTGCACCAGGCCGTTGCGGTACTGGGTTCACCGCCCATAAGGCATATGGGAACTATAGGGGGGAATATCTGCACCGCTTCTCCGGCCGGTGATACTCTGCCGCCGCTTTATGTGCTGGAAGCCGAACTTGAATTGATAAGCCCTGCCGGGAGCCGCCTGGTGCCCATCAAGGAGTTTATATATGGACCAGGAAAAACGGTCCTTGCTCCCATGGAAATAATCAGGCAGCTCATAATCGAACTTCCGGCACCGGGCGTAAAAACCGGCTATTATAAAGTGGGGCAGCGCAAATCCCTGGCCATAGCAGTTTGCAGTCTGGCCGTCTATTTGCAGCAGGCCGCCGACGGGTCGATAGCCGAGGCGCGTTTGGCCTGGGGAAGCGCAGGCCCGACGGTAATGCGTTTTACCGAGGTGGAAGCGCTGCTGCAGGGCCGCAAAATATCGTTCGATTTACTGAAAGAATGCGGCCAGGCAGTGGCCGAAAAGGTGAAGCCCGTTTCTGATCTTAGAGCCGGCGCCGACTACCGCCGCCAGCTGGCTGCCAGCCTGCTCATGCGGCTGCTTCCGGATTAAAAATGGGACAAGCCTGAGGTTAATAAACCACCGGAACATATTATTGTGGGGGAAAAATATATAGTGAATTTACGTTTTTCTAAGCCGGTTGATATGGGAAGCGGATCCATTCCCCGGGTTATTTTAACCCTGGCCATTCCCGCCATGGCATCTATGTTTTTTCAGAATCTCTATGCCTTTATCGACACCATGTTCATTTCCTGGTTGGGAACCGTGCCCCTGGCGGCTCAGGCCCTTTCCATACCGGTATTCTACGTGGCATTATCCCTGGGCAAAGGGGTGCAGGTCGGCACCGCTACGTTGATTAGCCGCACGCGGGGAGAAGGCAAGACCGAAAAGGTAGAGGTTTTAGCCAGGGCCGCCCTGCCTCTGCTGCTGCTGGTCATGTCGCCGATTTTCCTGCTCCTTGTCCCCGGCATCTCCGACGCCTTTTTTGGCATTATGGGCGCCAGGGGGGAAATGCTGGCCCAGGTTTACAGGTATACTTTTTGGCTGGTTCTGGGATTCCCAGTAATGGCCTACGTGATGGTAGCCGAAGCCATTTTTATGTCCCATGGGGATACATTCACCCCTATGAAGGCTATGCTGCTTGGCAACGGCGCCAACCTTGTCCTGGCACCGCTCTTGATGTTCGCCCTGAATCTTGGAATCGCCGGTGCGTCAATGGCCATGCTGCTGGGGCAAATCCTATCGGCTATATATATTGGAACCAGGTTAAAACAACACGGGCTTTTCGTGCCGACTCTCAGATGGCAGCCGGAATTTATCGCGATCTGGAGAGAAACCGGAAGATTGGGTGCGTTTGTGGCCTTGACCTTTTTGATCAGTCCGGTAAGCCTGTCGCTTATCAACGGGGTTCTGGCATCCTTTGGAGCAGCGCCGGTAGCCGCCTGGAACATTATGTCCAGGCTGGAGATGCTGGGCCTGCTGCCTCTGAATGGCATGGCTGCCTCCATGATCCCTTATCTGTCATTTAATATGGGGCAGTATAAATACCAGCGTGTAAAGGACGGCATAAAGTACTTTTTAATAGTGGCAATTGTTTTTGTGCTGCCCATGATGACCATATTCATATCGCTCCCACAGTATCTTATGTTTCCATTCAGGGCTAGTCCGGAGGTTATGGAATTGGGGAAGCATGCCATACGGATCGCGGCATTCGGGCACATCCTGGCCCCTATTGATCTGGCTTTATACAGCCTGGCTCAGGGCTTGCAAAAGCCATGGTATCCGATGTTCACTCTGGGAATGCGCGTGATAGTGATGCGCTATACCCTGGCGCTCTATCTGGGGGCTCGCTGGGGTGCTTTCGGCATTTACTGGTGCCAGCCGTCTTCCATGGCCCTGGGCGCAATTATATCGGCGGTTATATTGTGGAAACTCATGCAAAGAGTCAGCGCTGCGGTAAAACCCGCCGATGCTTCAAGTCCTTCCAAAGTATGAGTATCTTCAACACTCAACCGTCTCTTATAAAAAGGTGATCCGTTATGATGGGATTGAGAGCCATGGTGGCTTGTATGAGCTTATTGTTTTTTCGTCTGCATTATGGGTAAATAAAATCAACTACTGTGTAAAACAAAGGATTACTGAATTGCCGTTATCAACACAAATTGTTGAGGCAATGAGCTTTTTAGATCTAAAAAAACACTCTACCTGCCTAATATCAGGTACAAGACCATCTGGAATATAGATTATGCTTAAAATCTACTGATAACAAGTCTAACTCAAACCATGCCCGGCCAGGATCTCTTGTATTTTACTGAAGGGGAAATGAGGGGCTTCTCTTCGCGGTTCTACCGGCTCGGTTCTTATATCTATATGCGGACTGGGTTTATTGCCCCGGGCGGGTCCGCCGTCAAAATAAATGTCTACATTGTCCCCAAAATAGCTGATCGCTTCTTCCAGGGTTGTGGCGTCAGGCAGCCCCTTGAGGTTGGAAGAACTTATCCCCAGAATAGTCTGGCTGTAATCATAGAGGGTGTGTATTTCACTGTCCTGGAAATATACCACTATGGCGTCGGAACCAGCTAGGGCCGCGTCCAAAGCGTTGTTTTTCTTCTGTACATAGAGACTTACCGGCGATGGGTTAAAAATATCAATAATACGCTGTTGGCGCTCATCAATATCTGCAAATTCCGGTATTCTGATTTTGTCCATAACGATGGTGATCGGTTTATCAGCCGGGCTGTTGCGCATGGCTCTCAATTTCTCCAGAGCCCTGGCGTTGAACGCATCACAGACCAAAACGTATATGGTTAAGGTCGGCACAACTACAATTTTGCCATCCCGGATAGCCTGGCCGGCCAGTTCGAACTCCCTGGGACCGGGTTGAAAAATTTGATACTTTGGAGCCGGTATGGCATCCATTTCATTTACCATAGCCATAAAAAACCTTCCTTTCTGTAATTTATATAGTTCCAAGACGGTGCAATCGAGCGGGCATGAGGAAAGTTCCTGGCCCGCCTTATTTTGCGTGGGAAATTCTCTTAAGGCGATTCCTTTGGGGATCGGTTTTCAGACCGATATAGTCCAGAACCAGGGCCAACAGGTAGGCCATGATAAAGTAAAGCACCGCCACCATCACCAATGGGAAGAAAGCGTCAAAGGTGCGGCTTCTTATGATGTCACTAGCCTTGGTCAGGTCCTGTACTGCTATATAACCAACTACCGAAGTCATCTTGACCAGGGATATAAACTCACCTTTGTAGACCGGCAGAACCTGTCTTACGGCCTGGGGAAGGACGATATAGATAAAGGTTTGGAAAGGTGTAAAACCACCGGCAATCCCGGCCTCGGTCTGCCCCGGGTCAATGCTTTCGATGGCGGTTCTGAACATTTCTGAAACATAAGCGCCGAAGTTCAGGCCAAAGGCGATAACCGCCACAATCACCGGGTCGATATTCACCGATGCGAACACCACGTAAAAGATCAACATGAGCAAAACCAGGACCGGAGTGCCGCGCAGAATGGAGATGTAGACCCGGGCAATAGCACAAAGAAGCCGGTTTTTAGACATGCGCATGAAACAGACCAGAGCGCCCAGCAGGGTACCGAAGAGCACTGAGAGCAGGGATATGAGAGCGGTCACTTTCAGGCCGTCAACTATAAGCAAATAGCGCTGTTCAACGACCATGTTATTGTGAAAACTATCGGAAATGCTTTTCATAAATGACGCCGCCGATGACTGGTCAGACTGCCCATCATATTTAGCCATATTCTTCTTCAGGGTGAATACGCTGGTTCCCAATTCATAATAGGGATCGGAAAAGTCTACCTGCTTTTTTCTCTCTTCGGTTATAACCAGGGTGCTGTCCACCATATCGATCTTATTGCTGGCCACGGCTGCGATCAGGCTGGCAAATTCCATATCCTGCAGGACCAGTTCTTTGCCCAGGTAGGCGGCAAACCTATCCGCCATTTCAATATCAAACCCGACGATCCGGTTGTTTTTCACTATGGCAAAGGGCAGCCCCTTGTCGCTTACCACACCTACCACCAGGCGGCCGTTGCTTTTGGGATTATCGATGACCGGCATATCGTTTATGCCTTTGGTCACCCAGCGGTCCACCATGTCGTCATAGACGCCGTTGCCTTTAATCTGTTTAAAGAACTCGTTAAACTGTTCCCGCAGTTTATCATTGTTCTGATTAAATCCCATACCCATGGGAATTCTATACAGATTCTCGCCTAAAAAGGCCAGCTCCTGGTCGCTGCGCATCATTTCCAGTAAGGATTCGTGGGTGAAGAAAGCCGCGTCGACTTTACCCGTTTTTACCGCCAGAATCAGGTCTGATTGACTTTTATACTGCATTACCGTGGCGCCCGGATAGGTTTTGCGGGCATATTCGTCATGAATACCGCCTAATAAAACCCCGACCTTTTTGTCTTTGAGGTCGTCAACCGTATTCAGCTTGCCGCTGGTATTGCCGGTCGGGGCTCCGGGCTTGCCGGCCACAATAACGGCAATGCCACCGTCGTAGTAGCTTTCCGAGAACAATACCTTTTTGGCCCTTTCCTCGGTGATCGATATACCGGAGGCGATCATGTCAATTTTCCCGGCTTGAAGGGCCGGAATCAGGGCGCTGAAATCCATATTGACGACTTCCAGCTGCATATCCATCTTTTGAGCAATACGGGTGACCAGTTCAATGTCAAAACCGGTGAATTTATTGGAGCTGTCGATATAGGCAATAGGTTCTCCGCTGTTGGCAAAACCCACCCTCAAGGTGCCTTTGTTGCCAGTCAGTTTAATGTCGGGCATTGGGGCCGGGTCGCCCTGTTTGGGAAACCAGCGCTTCATCATATCATCGTAAGTTCCGTTGGCCTTGAGCTCCTTTACCGTATCGTCAATGGCGGTTTTGAGCTCTTTATTTTGCAGATGCATGGCAATGCCGAATTTGTCTTTCATCAGCAATTCAGGCAGAGCCACCAGGCCGTCATTTTTAGCCACTATATTTTCCACTATGGGCTTGTCATAGGCGGTTGCATCTGCCTTCCCATCTCTTACAGCTGTGGCGGCGTCAAGGGCGCTGTTGTAATACTGGAGTTTGGCGTCCGGGAATTTTGCCAGAACAAACTGGTCACACGCGGTTCCAGTTACGACAGCAAAGGTTTTACCCCCGCCCAGCATGGACAGCTCAGTTATCTGTTTATCTTCTTTATTGCAGCCGGCCAGGGAGAAAAGCAGGAACGAGAAAATTCCGATGACAAGCAATTTATTGCGCAACAGGTACACTCCTTAAACAGTTCATTGCCGCATCTGGTCCTTTTAACCAGCTATTTTTAAGGCTATTTTGAAAATCGATATTTCAGGCTGTATTCTTGAATTGTTCTTTAGCTTTTAATTCCACTAAAATCTATAATAATACTGTAAGGTATTTAATTTTGGGGCATTCTCCCGGAACATAAATAATCCCCCAAAACAGTACCGGATAACAAGCGAATCAACGATATTTAAAGAGAAGTATGAAATCCTTTTTATGCTATCAAGTAAATACCCTGGTAATTAAAGAACCGGGGGCATGTTAAAAAGCTTATAGAATATGGCCTGGAAATCCGTCAGGAAGGAGGTATTCACACCGGATACAGGGCATACTCGTGACCAGAAATATTAAGGAGGAGAGTCAGTGTTTAAAAAGGTAAGCGGTATTTTAGTGGTTATGTTGGTACTTCTGGCGGTAATCGTTTCCGGCTGCAGTTCCAAGGACAAGACTACGACTGCGGCAAAGATCACGGCTACCAGCCAGTTAAATGGGAAGACATTTGCAGTTCCCACCGGTACTGCTGCAGATAAACTCGTTTTGTCCAAGTTTCCCAATGCCCAGTTTCAATACTATAATACGGTGCTTGACTGTTGCATGGCGGTTAAGGCTGGCAAAGCCGATGCGGCTGCTTACGATGAACCCATTTTGAAGAATATCGCCGCTAAAAACCCGGGGCTGGTTGTTTTACCGGACATGATCACGTCGGACAGCTACGGCTTTGCCGTAAATCTCAATAATAAGGAATTGAAAACCGCCATTGACGATACGCTTAAGGAACTTAAGGCCAATGGTACATATGATCAAATGATGACCCGCTGGTTCCCCAAGAGCGGCAGCCCGGCACCTATGCCGGAAATCATTCTGGACGGCACCAAGGGGACCTTGAATTTTGGTACGGCAGCGGTAACCGAGCCGTTTTCCTTCATTGACGGCAGCCAGAAGGTGGTCGGGTTTGACATCGAACTGGCCAGCTATGTCGCCAGGAAAATGGGTATGAAGCTGGAGGTCGTCAATATGGATTTTGGAGCCATGATCCCGGCTTTGACCGCCGGCAAGGTTGACATGATCGGTGCCTGTATCACCATAACTGATGAACGGGCCAAGAGCGTATTGTTCTCGGAGCCTTATTATAAGGGCGGCATTGCGGCCCTGGTAAAAGAATAGATAGAGTGTATATAGGGAAGGAGTGAATAGCTCCTTCCTTTTTTATGTTCAGCAGGGAGGCATTTGTATTTATGAAAACATTTCGACTATCACAGGCGCAGGCGAGATTGATTCCCACTGAGCTAAGCAATCCGGGGACCACGGCCTATATTATACCTATAAGCATGGAATTCTCGCCCGGTGATGAACCCTATATCAGGGATGCTATAGAATCATTGCTGCAGGGAAACATCAATATAAGATTTACACGGGATGACAATTTGGATGTTGTTCAATATTTAGGCGCCCCCGACTTATCTACCCTGAGTTATATGGAAGCCGAAGGACCGGAAGTGGAAGCGGCAGTTAGAGCCTTCGTGTCGACTGGTTTTTCCAGCATCTTCGACAGGCCGCTCTACCGCTTTGGTTTGATAAAAGCCTCCGATAAATTGGTGCTGGTAGTTGTCCTGCACCATCTGATAGGCGATGGCACCTCAACATATAGTATGGCCGATCGACTTCGGAAGGCTGTGGCTGGCTTAAAAAGCGGCTTAAAAAATCCGGTAATTGAAACCGGGTATTACATATATACAAAACTCGAGGAGCAGTACCTGAACTCCCCGGAAAGCCAAAAGGATAAGGAATACTGGGTTGATCAGCTAGGGGACTTATCTGATTTCGGTCAGGTTATACCGGTTGGGGAGGACCTGTCCATAGGAACTATAATTGTAGATCTGCCGGATAAGTTGACCGGAGGAATCAGCCAGGTCTGCGCCCGGTGCAGCACTTCGATATCGCCATTCGTATTGGTCAGCACGCTGGCTGCGGTGTATTTTTCCCGAGTGAACCAGTCAAAGGGAACAGTGCTGTCGTCTGGATATTCCGGACGGGGCTCTGGCGACGATTTTAAAAATATCATGGGCATGTTTGTAAATCCTCTGCCTTTGAAATATAGTTATCATCCTCAGATGCCATTTATTAATGCCCTGGAGGAATCCAAGCAAATTTTGAAGGATGGCTTAAGCCACGGTCGATATCCGGTTAATCTATATGCCGGCGAATTGAAGCAGCAAGGCACCCGGGTTGGGCTGCTTCTCAACTATTCCATAGTGTCCAATGCCTGGAAGAACGCGGAATTCTCCTTTGTGGAGCTTGGCCATGGTGAATTCCCCATCCTCATCAGAACAAACCCCGCCCTCGACGATAGGGACGGTCTGCAGCGCCTGATTATTGAATACCGTTTGGACTGCTTTACCTGTGAAAAAATTGAAACTTTAGTTGATGCTTTACTAAGCATGCTGGAGGATATTATAAACAGGCCGGCAATAGCCTGTGGCGAGATAAATATCACCGGTCAGGCTGAAAAGAGTCTGATAGCCGGCGGTCTGGCCAGTGTCCAGAACAGCTTTGCCGGTCAGGAGGCAGAGAAGTATTATGAAAAGGTTTTTGCCGGACGTGAATTAGATTCCAACCTGACCCCGGACCAACCGGGTGAAAGGAATGAGCCGGTCACAGCTTCATATTACTTGCGCTGCAGTTTGCCGTCGGATGAAACAGTACTGATCGGCGCGTTTGCCTATACCCTTGCCAAGTACACCAATCAAGAAGAGGTGATATTCTGGAAAATTGCTGACGGGAAAAGTTTTCCCGTCTATGTGAATATAAACGAAGAACAGACTGCTTTTGAATATTTGCAGCAGTTGGAGAATGATTTATCCCGGGCCCGGAAATATGCCTTCTACCCCCTTAAGGAATTAATTAATATTTTCAGCTTGAGCTCCGACGTGCAGCTGGTATGCGGTGGGACCAATGATGATTGGCCTTTTAAGTTCCAACTCAGTGTATCTGATAGTGGCATTAGCGCCCAATACAATTCCAGCCTTTACTACAGAGAAACTATAGAGCGTTTTACCGGGTCTATGCAGGCGGCTGCTGCTGCCCTGGCAGAGGGCTGCCGCTTAAGTGAGATCGAGATAGTTTCCCAGAAGGATTTAGAATTGCTAAAGGCCTTTAACGATAATTCATTCCCGGTAAACCGGGAATTGACCATAGTTGATATGCTGCGTGCTCAGGCCGCCAAAACCCCGGATAATACCGCCGTAGTGTATGCCGAAAGGGCATATTCCTACCGCGAACTTGACGAGATCACAGATAGAATTGCCAGGTTTCTGACATCCAAGGGCGTGGGTCGGGAACAGGCGGTGGGGGTTCTAATCAAACGCTCGGAACTTATAGCGATCTGCTCCATCGCTGTATTGAAGAGCGGTGCCGCCTACCTGCCGCTCGATCCCGGTTATCCATCGGAGCGGTTGGAGTTTATGCTGGTAGATGCCGGGGCTCAGATTCTTTTTGTAGACGATGTTCTATACGACAAGGTGCCCAATTACCGGGGTGAGATGATTCCGACCAATCGCATGGGGGATTTAGATGCGGATGTTTGGTTAGAGCCTCCTAAAGCTGAAGATCTGTTTATCCTATTGTATACTTCGGGCTCCACCGGTCTGCCCAAGGGCTGCATGCTGGAGCATAGAAACCTGGTGAATTTCTGCCTCTGGTTCCAGGATTATTACAGAGTTACAGAAGCGGATCGAGGTGCGGCCTATGCCAGCTATGGTTTTGATGCCTGCATGATGGATCTGTACCCCTTTTTAACCAGGGGTGCGGCGGTGTATGTCATCCCCGAGGAAATGCGCCTGGATTTGCTGGAACTCAATAATTATTTTGAAAAGAACCATATTACCATTGCTTTTATGACCACTCAGTTGGGGCGCCAATTTGCCATGACCATGGAAAACAAAAGCCTTCGCCATCTGTCTGCCGGCGGTGAAAAACTGGTGCCTTGCCCTCCGCCCGTGTTCAATTTTCACAATCTATACGGGCCTACCGAGTGTACTATCCTTACCTCTGCTTTTTTGATGGATAGGGAATATGCCAGCGTTCCAATAGGGAAGCCGCTGTACAACACGGATTTGTATATCCTTGATAAACAGGGACGGCAGCTGCCGGTAGGAGTGCCCGGCGAGTTGTGCATTTCCGGCTATCAAGTAGCCCGGGGCTACTTGAATCGGCCCGAGTTGACGGTTGAAAAATTCGTTTTCAATCCCTACAACCAGGCCAAGGGATATGAGCGCTGCTATAAGACGGGCGATGTATGCCGCTGGCTGCCGGACGGCAATATGGAGTTCATAGGCCGGCGCGATTTCCAGGTCAAAATCCGGGGTTTCAGGGTTGAACTCACCGAAATTGAATGCAAAATCCGGGAGTATCAGGGGATTACCGACGCAACCGTGATCGCCTATGATGACGCAGGGGGCGGCAAATACGTTGCCGCCTATGTGGTAGCGGACCATAAAGTGAATGTCCGGGATTTGAATGACTTTGTTGCCCAAGACCTTCCAGACTATATGGTGCCAGTCGTAACCATGCAGTTGAATGCTATTCCGCTCAACCAGAATGGCAAGGTTAACAAGCGGGCTTTACCGGAACCGAAATTGATTACTGAAGAGGTCGTACTGCCTCGGAATGAGATGCAAAACAGAATCTTTGACTGTATCAGAACTGTTATCGGCAGCGATGCATTTGGAATAAATACTGATATTTTTAGGGCCGGATTGACTTCCATCGGTGCCGTTAAATTGAATGTGGTCTTATCACGGGAGTTTAGCATTGATATAAAATCCGGGGATCTGAAAGAGAACAACACGGTTGAGAAGCTTGAAAAATTTATTGTGGGCGGTAGTTCAGAGGCCAGGGTGTACGAAAAATTATCCGAATACCCGCTGACCCAGACCCAGTTGGGGATTTACCTGGAATGCCTGCGGGATGAAAAATCAACCGTCTATAATATACCTATGCTGTTTAAGCTGGGTGATGGGGTGGATGCATCCAGACTGGCCGCCGCTATTGAGGCAGCCATAGACGCCCATCCATATATGAAGTGCTTCCTAAAAATCGATGCCAATGGGGATGTAAAGCAGGTAAGAAACGATGAGCTGAGCTATGAAGTGAAAATTATCACCACCACCGCCGGGGACTTTGAAGATTCAAAAGCGTCGCTGGTGCAGCCCTTCGATTTAAATACTGCGCCCCTGTTCCGGTTTGCCGTGATAAAGACCGAGGCCGGGCAGTACTTATTTATGGATATTCACCATATAATCAGCGACGGCAGTTCGGTGGCGGTTCTATTTGAGGATATAAACCGGGCCTATAGCGGAGCAGCCCTTGTCTCAGAGGACTATACCAGCTTTGACTTGTCGTTGGAAGAAATCGGGTTGAGAGCCGGCCGGGAATACGCGGATGCCAAAGCCTATTTTGATTCCATTTTCAAGGGCTTGGAAATCGACTCCCTGCCGTTCGCCGATCTCAGCTGTGAAACCGGAAAAGGCGGCACCTGGGAGCGGGTCGAGGAATTGTCCATAGAAGCAATTGAGGCCTTATGCAGCCGGATCAGGATCAGCCCCAACGCATTGTTTACCGGGGCCTTTGCTTATCTGTTAGGACAGTACAGCGGCCAGGACGAAGCGCTTTTTACCACGGTTTACAATGGCCGAATGAATCCGAAAACAGAGCGCATTATGGGCATGCTGGTCAAAACCCTGCCGGTTTACGCCAGGCTGGATGATGAGCAAAAAGTGCCCGAATATCTAAGCGCCATAAAGCAGCATCTTTTGGAGCTGATGGCCAATGACATATACTCCTTCGGCGAGATCAGCCACGCTTATGGCATTAAGGCGGATATTCTGTTTGTTTACCAGGGTGATGACTTCACCGATTTTGAGATCGGGGGAGAGGCAAGCCGGCAGCTGTATTGGGAGGTGGAAGACCCTAAAGCGGCTCTGGTGATGCAGGTGTTTGTCGAAGGCGGCAAATACCGTTTTATATGCGAATATAGAAGCGACCGCTATTCTGAAAATATGATAGCCGGCTTTACCGGCGCCTATATCGAAGCCGTGAAAAGCTTTATAAAGGCCGAAACCCTGGCGGATGTGGCTATTACTTCGGAGTCTTCTCTGGCCTTGCTGAATTCCTTGAACGATAATTCGTTCCCGGTGGACCGGGAAATGACCATTGTTGATATGCTGCGTGCTCAGGCGGCCAGGAAGCCGGATGATATTGCCGTAGTATTTAGCGAAAAGGTGTATACCTACCGCGAACTCGATGAGATTACCGACCGAATAGCCCGCCTGCTGACCTCTAAAGGAGCCGGACGGGAACAGGCGGTGGGGGTTCTTATCAAGCGCTCGGAACTGATCGCCATAGCTTCGATCGGCGTACTTAAGAGCGGTGCGGCCTACCTGCCATTAGACCCCAATTATCCCTCGGAACGCCTGGAGTTCATGCTGGGCGACGCCGGGGCCAAAATCCTTATAATTGATGATGATCTATACGATAAAGTGCCCAATTACCAGGGGGAGCTTATTCCCACCGGTTCTATCCGGGGCCTGGAGGATATTGATATTGAGTTGAAGCCGCCGCAGGCCGGGGATCTATTTATCCTTTTATACACCTCGGGTTCTACCGGCACCCCCAAGGGTTGCATGCTGGAGCACAGAAACCTGGTGAATTTCTGCCTGTGGTTTCAGGATTACTACGGAGTTATTGAGGCGGATCGAGGCGCCGCTTATGCGAGCTATGGATTTGATGCCTGCATGATGGATTTATACCCGTTTTTGACCAGGGGCGCGGCGGTTCATATCATACCTGAGGAAATGCGCCTGGATCTGTTGGAACTAAACCGTTATTTTGAGAATAACGGCATTAGCATAGCCTTTATGACCACCCAGCTGGGGCGTCAATTTGCCATCAGCATGGAAAACCACAGCCTGCGCCATCTATCCGTGGGCGGTGAGAAGCTGGTGCCCTGCGCCCCTACCCAATTTAAGTTTCATAATTTGTACGGACCGACGGAATGCACCATCCTGACCACCGCTTTTTTAATGGACCGGGAATATGCCAGCGTACCCATCGGCAGGCCGCTTTTCAATACGGATTTGTACATCCTGGATAAACAGGGGCGGCTGATGCCGGTGGGAGCACCCGGTGAGCTGTGCATTGCCGGCTATCAGGTATCCCGGGGTTACCTGAACCGCCCCGAGCTGACGGCTGAAAAATTCGTTTTCAATCCCTACAACCATGCCGAAGGATATGATCACTATTATAAAACGGGAGATGTATGCCGGTGGCTGCCGGACGGCAATATAGAATTCATAGGCCGGCGCGATTTCCAGGTAAAGATCCGGGGATTCAGGGTGGAACTCACTGAAATTGAATCCAAGATCCGGGAATACCGGGGTATTACGGACGCAACCGTAGTAGCCTATGATGATGCGGGGGGCGGCAAGTACGTGGCCGCCTATATCGTTGCCGATTATAAGGTGAACATAAAGGATTTGAATGACTTTATCGCCGAAGGCCTGCCTGCTTATATGGTGCCGGCCGTAACCATGCAGCTGGCTGGCATCCCGCTCAACCAGAACGGCAAAGTGGATAAACGGGCCCTGCCCGAACCGGAATTCACCGTGGCCGAGCGGGAATACGCGCCACCGGCCAACAAAACTGAGGCCGATATCTGCGAAATGTTCAAGTCGGTTCTGGGTTTGAAGCGAGTAGGTGCAACTGACAACTTCTTTGAAATCGGGGGCACATCTTTAAGTGCCTCCAAAGTGGCCATGAAGTGTATGACGGGCGGCTACCAGATCGTCTATGCCGATATCTTCAAATACCCTACCGCCCGGGGCCTGGCCGCATCGAAGGGGGCGGAAGGCGCAGCGGAGAAAAACCAGGCGGTTCGAACCGTTGGCTATGATTATGGCAGGCTGGCTGCCGCCCTTTCCGGAAATGATCTGGGCTGCATCGGCCAGGCGCGGCGCGGCTCGGTTGGAAACATCCTGTTAACCGGGGCCACCGGGTTCCTGGGAATCCACGTATTAAAAGAATTCATCGATAATTACCCCGGCAAAGCCTACTGTTTTATCCGGCCGGGCCGGTTTAAAGAACTTGAAACGCGGATGAAAGGCATGCTGATGTACTATTTTGGCGACACCTGGGAGGAACATTTCGGGGAGAGAATCATCTTGCTAAATGGTGACATTACCGATCTGGAAAGTGTAATGGCAGCCGGGCGCTATGATTTTGATGTCATTGTCAATTGTGCAGCAAATGTAAAACACTTCGCTGCCGACGACACCCTTGAAAAAATAAATGTTGATGGAGTCAAAAATTTAATTGAGTTGGGCCATGCGACTAAAAAACGCTTGATCCAGATATCCACCGCCAGCGTGGCCGGTGAGGGGAAAAATGGCAGCCCTCCGGAGGATAAAAAGATCCGGGAAAACGAGTTGTATTTTGGCCAGGGATTGCAAAATGCCTATGTAAATACTAAATTTATGGCCGAACGGGAGATCCTGGAAGCAGTCGGCCAGGGTTTGGACGCCAAGATAATGCGGGTGGGAAATTTGATGCCCCGGTATTCAGACGGTGAATTTCAGATAAACTTTCTCACCAACAGCTTCATGCAGCAGCTGCGGGGATACAAGATTATCGGTAAATTTCCCATGGGCCTGATGGATGAGCCGGCGGAATTTTCGCCTATAGATTCTACTGCGGCGGCGGTTCTGCGACTTTGCAGCTCCAACCAGGAATGTACGGTATTCCACCCCTTCAACAACCACTTGATCTATATGGCGGATATTATTTACGCCATGAACCAGTACGGCTTTAAAATTGATGTGGTAAGTGATGATGAATTTCAAAAGTCGCTATTAGAAGCTATGAAGGATGAAAAAATGGGTGAGGCCATTTCCAGGCTCATAACTTATTTATCCGGCGACAGCCAGACCAGGGTTTACTGGTTTGGCGCCGAAAATAAATTCACCACTGAAGTTCTGTACCGGCTGAACTTTAAATGGCCGATAATAAGCGATGAGTATCTGCAGCAGGCGATTAAAGCTTTGGATGGCTTGAACTTCTTCGACCTATGGTAAAGCTGTACTTAATGAACATTACAGAACTAAATCCCGATGACAGCCAATGGGAAAGATATATTTCACCCCGGCGCTGTCAAAAAATGAAACGCTATCTGCATGAAAAAGACCGGGCCTTATCGCTGGGGGTGGAGCTCCTTTTAAACGACTGTTTGGGGGATATGCATCCCGGTATAAAACGCCCGGTCGTCTGGGAGGAGGATGAGAACGGCAAGCTGCATTTGCCGGATCATCCCCACATTCATTTCAACCTGTCCCATGCTGGGGATTATTCAGTTTGTGCTGTGTCCGATAAACCGGTGGGAGTGGATATAGAATACTGTGCCGGCTTTGATTTGAAGATAGCTAAAAACTACTTCTTTGGACTGGAATATGAATACATCATGGAAAAGCCGGAGGCGGAGTGGCTTGATGCCTTCTATGAATTGTGGGTTTTGAAGGAGAGCTACATGAAAGCAACCGGGCTTGGCTTTCAATTGGCCCTGGACGCCTTTTATATTTATATGCAGGATAAGATTACTGTGATACAGGAAGGGCGAATAAAGCCATTCAATTTTTTCCTGGCCCAGTTTGAAGAGTATAAGCTGGCCGTATGCTATTCGGGACATGAACATAGCTCAGTCGAATTAGAAGTCAAGTCAGTCGGACATATGCAAAGCAAGTAAACTAACTTGCTCAGACTGTCTAAATAGTTTAATCGTGGTTCAAGGCTTAAGATTGCCGCGTCGCTTCGCTCCTCGCAATGGCGCAATATAAGCAAGTTGTCATTGCGAGGAGC
>JBDKUE010000171.1:0-3851 GCA_039679855.1 Syntrophomonas sp. | reverse complement strand
CCTGAAGAACTCAATAAACATATTGAAATGAAGACAATTGAATTCGTAAAAGACATCACTTCTATACTGGATGAGAAATCGTAAGGAAAGAGTCAATATTTGAAGCAACATAATCCTAACTTCTCTCCCTGTCCATGTAGAGTACTTTAACGAAATGGGCATTATCCATATTAGGTTATTAATGGGAATCACCTTGATACTAATGAAAATATGCACGTGCATTTAACGCTGTACGTGATACAATGCTACTGTAAATGATTGGAAAACAAAATTTCAATATGAACGGAGGAAATAATCTATGCAGGAAGTTTATGATTTTTTAAAAAAGTGCGGGAACTATTATCTGGCAACGGTAGATGGTGACCAACCAAGAGTCCGCCCCTTCGGAACTGTCAATCTCTTCGAGGATAAGCTTTATATTCAGACAGGAAAGGTCAAGGATGTTTCGAAGCAAATGATGGCAAATCCAAAAATTGAGATTTGTGCTTTTAATGGTAGTGAATGGATTCGGATTCAGGCAATTGCAGTAGTAGATGACCGTGTGGAAGCCAAACAGAGTATGCTTGATAAATATCCCGAATTGCAGACCATGTATTCCGCTACAGACGATAACACGCAGGTATTGTATCTGAGAGACGCCGTTGCTAAAATTGCTTCTTTTACTGCTGACCCCAAAGTAATTAGGTTCTGATTCAAAATAGCTAGGTAGTTTCCAATTATCCGTATCTGGATATTAATATTATATGGTTAGCATTCCTGAAAGAAGGTCTTAGAATGGGCACAAATGTCTCGGTCAAAATGGCAACTGAGGCGGACGCGGAAGAAATTTTGAAAATTTATTCCCCATATATTACGGATACTGCCATCACTTTTGAATATGATATTCCATCTGTTGCGGAGTTTTCACTGCGAATCAGGGACACGTTGCAGATGTATCCCTACATCGTTATCTTGGAAGATCAGCGCATTGTCGGCTTTGCGTATGCATTGGCGTTTAAAGAACGGGAGGCATATAAATGGGCAGTTGAAACCACCGTTTATCTAAAGCAGGATTACAGAGGTAAGGGCCTGGGCAAAAAGTTATATCTTACTTTAGAGGATATCCTTAAGCATCAAAACATTATCAATCTAAACGCCTGCATTGCATATACCTCAGTTGATGATGCCCATCTTGACAATACAAGCGTGGCTTTTCATAACCATTTAGGGTATTCAAAGGTAGCCCACTTTACGAAATGCGGTTATAAATTCGGCACCTGGTACGATATGATCTGGATGGAAAAGATGCTTCGAGAACATCCGAGCGCGCCTGATCCGGTCATTCCGATAACAGAATTAAAATATGTGTACTGATTTTTTAAACCTAACAACAGAAAACCTTGTTAATGAGCATTTGTGCTGTATTATACGCAGTAAAAAGCCTCATCAAGGTATTGACGCAAAGCGACAATGGCTTTCAGAGCGACTAAATGAAGGTCATGTCTTTAGAAAGTTAAATGAAAGAGCTACGGTTTTTATTGAATATTCTCCTCTTGAAACTGCTTGGGTTCCCATAATTGGGGACAACTATTATTATGTGTATTGCTTATGGGTTTCTGGTAGTCACAAAGGAAAAGGGTATGGGAAATTGCTGATGGAGTATTGTTTGGCTGATGCCAAAGAAAAGGGTAAATCCGGCATTTGTATGCTCGGAGCAAAGAAACAAAAATCTTGGCTTTCAGACCAATCATTTGCGAAGAAGTTCGGCTTTGAGGTTGTTGATAATACCAATAATGGTTATGAATTGCTTGCACTTTCTTTTGACGGAACAATACCAAAGTTCGCACAAAATGTTAAGAATCAAGAAATTGAAAGCAAAAAACTAACAATTTATTATGACATGCAATGCCCCTATGTCTATCAAAACATTGAGATGATAAAACAGTATTGTGAAATGAATGACGTTCCTGTGTCTCTAATTCAAGTGGATACGCTACAAAAAGCAAAGGAATTGCCTTGTGTTTTCAATAACTGGTGTGTGTTTTATAAAGGTAATTTTGAGACAGTAAATTTGTTAGATACCGCCTACTTAAAGAGAATACTTAAAAAATGAAATACAATTTTGGCTTTTCACCTTGATCATTTAGGACTATCTATTAAAAAGAAGTGCCCTATGAATATAGTTACAATAGGCAATTTAAATCGAAAAAGCCTGCCGCGCATAAGACTGTGTCGACAGGCTGGAGAGGGGCTTTTCAAGGCCGGCTTTTTCAGTTAGTAGTAGATGTTCCTCTCAGGTTTATAATCAAGGCCCGTCTGCTTATAGATTATTGTCAGCTATGCCCAGCTCTTCATCGCTCAGATAGCAGGCCGGATCTGATTCCCAAAAATCGCCGGTTACCGCCTCGGCTCTGGTTCTGAAGTTGCCGTTGCATATACCGATGTACGGGCAGACCGCGCAACGGCCTTTTAGCAGAGGCTGGCGATCCTTCAGCCCGGCCAGGAGAGGATGGCTGAGATCGGTCCAGATATCTCCGAATTTTCGTTCCCGCACATTCCCGAAGGTATGGTGCTGGGTAAACTGATCGGGGTGGACAAACCCGAGCGGATCGACCTGGCCGAAGGCGATGCCGGAGCGGTTGCCCCTGTTCATGGAAATGAGGGATTTGATCCGCTCAGCGTGTTCCGGGTTTTCCTTCAGGGTTTTTAGATACAGGTACACTCCGTCACAGTGATTGTCAACAGTCAGGATTTCTTTGGCCAAACCGCGATTTTCGAAATCGAGTGTCCGGCGAATGATGGTATCCATAGCCTGGCGTGATTGGGCTGGGGTTACGTCCTCATCGATCATCTGGCTTCCGCGTCCGGAGTAGACCAGATGATAAAAACAGACCCGGTCAATATTCTCATCCTCAATAAAGTCAAAGATATTATCCATCTCTTGCAGGTTATGCTGGTTGATGGTAAACCTTAAGCCCACCCGCTGACCAACCGCTACACAGTTCTGAATTCCCTGCATGGCGGCCTGAAAAGCGCCTTCTTTACCCCGAAATCTATCATTTACCTCCCGCAGTCCATCGAGAGAGATGCCTACATAACCGACGCCTATTTCTTTTATACGTTTGGCCGCTTCGGCGGTAATCAGAGTACCATTGGTGGATAGTGTAGGGCGGATGCCCTGGGCGGCCGCATAGGCAGCCAATTCAAAGAAGTCCGGCCGCATGAGCGGCTCACCACCGGAGAACAACAAGACCGGAACCCGAAATTCAGCCAGGTCATCAATGAATTTTTTAGCTTCATCAGTAGTCAGCTCGCCTTCGTACTTTCGGGCCTCTGAATCCATATAGCAGTGGCGGCAGCGAAGGTTGCAGGTTCTCGTCGAGTTCCATACTACAACTGGACCGGCGCTGCTGGTGACACCGTGCAGGGCGCCCCGGGAATCTTCGCTGTAGCGCAGGGAATCTCCGAAATATTCGGTTGAGAACAGCAGCTTGGTAATACTAATCATAAAACGATGACCTCCAATTAAGAAACAAACCTTTTAAGCATATGTTGAAATCATACCACACTAAGCCCCGTTGTTTCACCATCTGGATTTCTTTTCAAGACCCAACCAGGCCGGGCAAGCCTGGTCGGCATTTTAAGTATAATATAAATAGGAAAATATTTTACCAGGGTAAGCATTGGAAAAAGGGGAGACTACAGTGGAATTTATTCCGAGGCTCCTGGGCGGGTCGGCTTTGAGGATTCAAGGCCGTTTTTCTTTTCAAACATATTTACCGTCTTGGGGCCGGGAACCTGTATACTTATTGTAGCGTCGATCCCATCAGATAGTTTGTAGACCGGGGTTGACAATGCTTTATGAGAATTCG
>JBDKUE010000215.1:0-34535 GCA_039679855.1 Syntrophomonas sp. | reverse complement strand
GCTCCTCGCAATGGCGCAATATAAGCAAGTTGTCATTGCGAGGAGCGAAGCGACGCGGCAATCTTAACGCCCATTATACCCTTGCTTATTAATACTCTATCGACACCCTGGCAAGTTAATAAACTTGCTGGCCGGGCGAAATAAGCTTGTTAACATGCGTAGTGCACTAAAACTACCCCAATTCAAAACTGCTCACCCCGTAAATTCGTTTCAGATCAAGCTGCGGCGGCTGCCCGCGATACATGCGGGCGGTCTCGAACACTACCTGCATCCCGTACTGACTGGCCAGAGCAACCGCAGCCGTATTTAGCTCCGGGACGTCAAAGAAAAAGGGTGTACCGGGCTTAATCCTGCCAACCAGCTCCTTGAATATTGCACCGGCAAGTTCATCATCGTCGGCAAACAAGGGGCCGATCTTGTATCCGTGGCGGCAGGCCCTAATCACTCCATAGCCTAGGAGCCGATTGCCTTTTATATATCCCAGGGCTGCACCATCACCGGGATTTATCCAGCCTTTGATGAATTCCGGCCTGGAAGCGGGAAAAAGTCTCTTTTCATAGGAAAGTATGTCAGCCATCGGGATTTTTGACAATTCAACTATCTCCTGGATTGGTTTTCCTTGCTTGCTACCAGCAATGCCTTCAAAACGGATGTTTCGGTAGGCAGTTGTAAAACCTGACTTCTGGTAGTTTTCCTGTTGGGCTACCACTCCATCCAGTCCCACCACCCGGTCCCTCAAATATTCCATAGCCCTGTTCCACAGTTGAATGCCATATCCCCGGCTCCGGCATTCGGGCTTTACAATATAGAATCCAATAAATCCGAAATGCTTGTCATAGCTTACCGCTGATATAGACCCGATCGGAATGCCGGCCACTTCCCCGATAAAGAAGCCCCGGGAGTCACTCCGGAAAAAACATTCAGCGTCGTTTAACCCCGGATTCCAGCCCTCGGCAGCCGCCCAATCGACAGCTATATCAAGATCCGAGCGGCTCATGTTGCGGATCACATAGTCGTTGGTCAATATTTCACCTTCCTCCTTCTTAAAATATCGGAAATATAGTGGCTGTTTTTAAGGACCACGGGAAGGATGATATGCACTGCAATGTCGCTCGACGTATGCCTGATTAAGATTTACAATTGGTAAAAAACAACCATAAAATGGAGGAGGGTTTTTATGGAAGCGGTATTAGCTCTACTGAAAGATCAGTCGGCCATCGGCTATTAAGCAACCGTAGAAGACGGCAAGCCCAGGGTAAGGCCCTGGGGATTTATGTTTGAAGAAAAAGGCAGACTTTATTTCTGTACCTCCAAGACCAAGGACGCCTATAAACAAATGACTGCCGTACCTTACATTGAGTACTCCAAGACCAATAAAGATATGGTGTGGGTCAGGGTCGCCGGAAAAATAGAATTTGATGAAGATATAAAGATCAAGGAAAAGATGTTCGAAGCGGTGCCCTGGTTAAAGGGCCTATATCAATCTCCGAATAACCCCGTTTTCACAGCTTTCTACCTGGAACACGGGACGGCTGTGGTAAATGACTTTTCCCCCAATCCTCCCCAATTATTTGAGTTTTAAAGGGCAATCCACCATTGATGCAGTAGAGATAATAGAATTGTACGATACTGTCTGTGAACTATTAATTGTCCGGGAATGGCTGTGCTTCTGATAAATATGAAGAAAGAGAATAATGAAACGTGTTAAAATGATTAAAAACAAGCCAAAACATTAATGCAGTAACAATCGTATTTGGAAAGGTAGCGAAAATGCCCAAACTTAAGAGACTATTGGTTGTAATCATTTTATTAAGCGCTGCCACAACTGGTATGGTCATGGGAGCCCGGTGGACCGGCAGCGAATCTGAGAAACCAGCGGCTCAATACATGGAGGTTCAGACCGGAGTGGAGGAGAAACCGGAAGGGGACTCGGCAAATAGCCACAACTGGGCAGTGTATTCCGGAGTTTTAGCTTTGACCGGCCTTTACATCACAGGCAGAATAATAGGAGTAAAGAAGCGGAGTAAAACAAAGCAGGCTTGATTGAAAGTAAAAAAAGGAGGGGCTCAGAGACTGGGCCCCTGAATATTTTAAGGAACTTTGCATCAGCCCGGGGGAATATTAATGTATATCAGCTATGATCAATATGAATTGATGGCTGGAATAAAACTAGGCAAAAGAGTCATGGACCCGCTTTTTGCCGAGTTGATTGACTGGATAAAAGCCAGCTTTGGCATTCAGGTAGTCTATTTTATCCATGAAGAACAGAGCCAACCGCAAAGGTGTCTCTTGCTTAGAATGTTTCTGGAGACCATGAAAGATGTGAAGGCCATAGCGGTTGATCCGCAAAACTGGCATTTGGAGTATAAACACCAGAATGAAATAATAGCAAAATTTGTGGAACTGGTTCGTAAACATAAGCGGGAAGGTGATTTCAATTTAGAGAGGATAAGGACTATTGCCTGGAACTTTGACGACCTGGCCAGAGAAGACACTTACCGTAGTGCCGGTCCAGAAATTGCAGAACATATCAGGACCCACTATGCCGACGCCCCCATTCACCTTATTGATTGTACATACAGCCTTACCGTATTCTATCATACCGACGAGCAGGTAACCGAGTGCCAGAAAAATGGAATAAGCGGCCGGATCAAGGCCGATTATTATTACTTTTTAAAAAAGCATGACGACTTTGACCTCATCACCCCGGACAATATGTGGTGCACTTTTGACAGCCACGAAAACGTTGAAAAGAACTACCAGGGCAATTACTATTATTATTTCAAATAGCCTTGCCATTGTTTTAATTGGAGGTTGAAATGAAAAGAATGTCCTATGATGAGTTCCGGGAGCAGTTGTTTTCAGTAGTGGAAAAGATCAAAACGTCCATTGGCGGGGACGCTTACTTTCACAGCCAGCTCCCCTGCGAATTTGATAGTATGCTGGGGGACGCCATCCAGCATTATATCATTGAGGAACCGGAAGAGGTCAGACGCCTGTGGGCTTGCTCAATTTTTTCTGGGGCTTACGGGCATTTTGGAGCATATGCTACACGGGGGGCCATGATTGCGGTGAGGGAAGGTTCGGTTGAAATCCTCATGCGGGCTCTTATTGCAGCATCTATAGAGATGAGGGGCATCGATGACTACCGGTTGAGCTTTATTACCCTTTCTCTGGTCCACCACAGCGCCGTTCTCCTGGGGGTGGACATTGGGGGCTTGTTCCAGCAGGCCGAGGTATACAGCGCGTCTCGAGGGGGCCTGAAAGGCTTCTTGGATCGCAGCGATCATGACAAAAGCATTCAGGCCATGGGCTATCACCAGTGGGACAGTCCAGCCGGGATAATCTACTGGCCGGAACTGGAGCAGGCTCCTGCTGGATGGCGTATAAAACCTTAGAATAAAGGGATTTCTAACAAGTGCGATCTTTAACATAGCGGCATTGGTGGAGGTATTTCTATGCAGGCAAAACATTTAGACGGAAAGGCGATATCGTTACAGATTAAAACTGAATTGGCTGGAGCTATTGAGGAATTTAGGAATAAGGGGATTAATCCCGGCCTGGCCATGGTGATGGTGGGAGCCAATACGGCTTCCGCCCTGTATGTAAACATGAAGGTGAAAGCCTGCCAGGAGCTGGGCATTTATTCGAGAGTCGTCAACCTGCCGGAGGATGCAAGCAGGCAGGAGCTCATTGAAACCGTAGCCAAATTAAATCTGGATGAAGCCATTGACGGCATTCTCGTTCAACTTCCCCTGCCCTCACATCTTCAAGATGAAGCCATATTGGAATCGATCAGTCCGGAAAAGGATGTGGACTGCTTCCACCCCAACAATCAAGGCCGGCTTTTGACGGGAAGGGAGGGTCTTAAACCATGCACCCCCCTCGGTTGTATAGCCCTTTTGAAGAGAAGCGGAATAGCGCTGGAGGGTAAGAAAAGCGTGATTGTGGGACGCAGCAATATAGTTGGCAAACCGCTGGCCTTAATGCTCCTGCAGGAAAATGCCACAGTAACCATCTGTCATTCCCGAACCCGGAATCTAAAAGAGGAAATAAAACAGGCTGAACTGCTGGTGATGGCAATCGGCCAACCCGAGGCGGTGGGCGGAGACGACCTGAAACCGGGGTGTATTGTAGTTGACGTCGGGCAGCATCGTTTAGCGGATGGCAGAATCGTCGGGGACGTGGATTATAAAAGCGCTCTTATCAAGGCATCCTGGATAACTCCGGTGCCGGGAGGAACCGGACCTATGACGGTTGCGGTTTTGATGTACAATACACTGTGGGCCGCGGCCCGGCGCAGAGGCCTGCCTTTTGCATACAGCCTGGATTGATTGTGACCGGCGGCCAATGGGTAAGACCATCAAGAATTCAGGGAATCGGTTTTTGACAGGAGCTTTTGCAGGGACCGGTCATGAAAACGCGGTATGGTGAAAAGGGCCGTTATAGCACCAATTAAACACATCAGCATATCCTTTTGACTGTCCCACACGTCGCCCTGGGAGCCCAGGAAGGCGTCGGCCGCCGTTCCAGTGGCCACCGACATTCCAAACTCAATCAATTCATAGGCGGCGCTAATAGCCAGACAGATGCAGACAATGATAAAAGAGAGCAGCTTACCTCTCTGCAGCGGGGATAAACGGAGCAGGATCTCCCTGGCGACCAGGGCCGGTATGAAGCCCTGGGCAAAATGCCCCACCCGGTCATAGTGGTTGCGGCTTAAATCAAATGCATCTCGAAGCCAGTTGAACAAGGGCACTTCGGCATAGGTGTAATGACCTCCGATCATAAGAATAATCATATGGATGGCTATTAAGACATACAGCAGGTTGCTCAGAGGGAACTTTTTATAGGTGATAAATATAACCAGCATGCCGATTAGAACCGGCGCCACTTCCAAAAACCACGTGAACCGGTCATGGGGGCCGATGCCGGACCAGGTAAGAACACCGAGCACTATTGCCAGCAAAGCCGCATGCAGTCGACTGTTACTCAAAAAGGTTCGTCCTTTCGCTTTTATTATCGCCCTTTACCGTTCGGTCAGCGGTATGTATTCCCTGTGTTCGGAAACGCTCTTGTAGGCTGGACGGATGATTTTCCCGGCATTGACCAGTTCCTCAATGCGATGGGCGCTCCAGCCTGCCATGCGAGCTATGGCGAAGAGGGGGGTATACAGTTCCGGAGGAATGCCCAGCATTCGATAAATCAGCCCGGAATAAAAGTCAACATTGGCGCTGACTCCCTTGTACATCTTGCGCTCCTGAGAGATGATGACCGGGGCCAGCTCTTCCACTCGAGTGTAGAGACGGTATTCGTCCTCCAAGCCCTTTTCTCGGGCCAGGTGGGCGGCATGCTCCTTCAATATCACCGCCCGGGGATCGGAAATCGAATAAACCGCGTGCCCTATTCCATAGATCTTTCCGGAGCGGTCAAAGGCCTGCTTGCTGAGCACTTTCCTCAAATAAGCGGCAATCTCATCATCATCTGCCCAGTTTTTTACATTGGCCTTGAGGTCATCAATCATTTTGGTAACCTTGATGTTGGCTCCCCCGTGGTAAGGTCCTTTGAGCGCACCAAGGGCCGAGGCTATCACCGCGTAGGTGTCAGTTCCCGAAGAAGTGACCACATGGGTTACAAAGGTAGAATTATTGCCGCCGCCATGCTCGGCGTGCAGGACCAGGGCCAGGTCGAGCAATACGGCCTCCAATTCAGTGAAACTGCTGTCCGGGCGCAGCATGTGCAAAATATTTTCCGCCGTGGAAAGGCCCGGCTGGGGTGCGTGTATGTACAGGCTGTTGTACCCGTGGTAATGAGAATAGGCCTGGTAGGCATATACGGCCATAACCGGCAGGCAGGCTGTGAGCCATAGGCACTGTTTGAGGACGTTGGCGATGGAAAAATCATCAGGATTGTCATCAAAGCTATACAGGGCCAGAACGCTGCGGGCTAAAGCGTTCATAATGTCCTTGCTGGGAGATTGCATTATGGAGTCTCGAACAAAGTAAGGGGGAAGCTTCTGGCAGCAGCTCAGCAGCTGTTTAAAATCTTCCAGTTCCGCCTGCCCGGGGAGCTGGCCGAAAAGAAGCAGGTAACAGGTTTCCTCGAATCCGTAGCGGCCTTCGCTGACAAAGCCATCGACCAGATTGTAAATATCTATGCCCCTGTACATGAGTCGGCCCGGTACCGGTACGATTTCATTTTCGTCGATAATGTAAGAATGGACCTCTCCGATCTCGGTCAGCCCCACCAGGAGGCCCCGCCCATCAAGATCGCGCAAACCGCGTTTAACTTCAAACTTGGTGAACAGATCGGGTTCGATATAATTATTCTGCCTGGCCCTGGCAGCCAGAGCGGTAAGTTGTTTTTCGGGCAGCTGTTCCACGAAACCAGACCTCCTTTGACCGGTATTAAAAATACACAACAGGGTTAAAAAAACGAACCGCGTCAAACAGCAGTTCCTTATAATATTGTACCATTGTTAGAACTAACTGGCGTCTTGTAAAAAACCGGCCTTTAAAGCGCAGGTAGACAAGAACAAGGATTAATAGTAAAACAGCAATAATGTTCAATAATCGTCCAACTGGAAAGTATATCATATTCTCCAACAAGTTTGGAAAGAAGGGAAGCATATGTTGGACGACAAAATCTCTTATCTCTTTGAAAACGGTGTTGTGGAGAGCCTGAGCGGGTCATGCGGTACCCGTGATATTGCCTGGTCTGAGCATACGGTGTCCAAAGGGGTGTTCCTCAAGCATATTGTCAGGGGTGAGGATACGGGCGGAGCCCTGTCATGCCACCTGGTTAGAGTAAATCCCGGAGAGTTGCTCGATACCCATATCCACAATGGAAAACTGGAAATCCACCAGGTGCTTGAAGGGCAAGGAATTGCCCAGGTAGGTGATAGAACCATGGATTATAAAGCTGGTTCGGTAAACGTAATCCCGGCCGACATGGAACACCAGGTGAAAGCCGGCCCCGAAGGGGTATTCATCCTGGCCACTTTTTCTCCGGCTCTCTTGTAAAGGGGTTTTACCCTTATACTTCAATGCTCATCTTTATGAACTCTCCCGGGGTGAGCCCGGTATCGCGTTTAAAGAACCGGTAGAAATGGCTCTGGTCGGCAAAACCCAGGCCGGCCGCAATGTCCGCTATCGGCTCTTTGTTTAGAAGCATCACTTTCGCCAGTTTGATGCGGGCCTGTAACTGAAATTCATATGGTGACAGGCCCGTCGTCTGTTTAAAGACCCGGCAAAAGTGAAATTTGCTCATGGCTGCTTGAGCTGCCAGTTCATCGAGGCTCATATTCCGGTGGCAGTCGGATTTTATTATATCGCATACTTTTAAAACAGAATCCTGTTCGTGTTTATCCTCATTATCAGATAGGCCGAAGAAGGCGCCAAAGGGGAGCAGCATATCGAAAAAGCTGGAAATACAGGTCGTGAGGTCGTCTACGATATCGCTGCTCAAGATCCGGTTATAAAAATCCATAAATCCCTGGCAGAATTGCGGAGCATCCGCTGTGGTAGTGGCAAAACGAAACTGACTTGCTTCCTGGCTCCCCCAGTAAAACGTTAAGAACTCGGCCCCGAAACAAAATACGATGTGATCAAATCCATGATCGCCATCCGGCTTGATCTGGTGGGCCAGGCCGGGATTCAAGAAATAGATGTGACCTGAGCGTAAATGATAGAGCTCTTCCGGGGCTTTAAGGAGGGCTTGACCTTGTACGATCATTCCTAAGCAATACTTTTCATGAACGTGCATGGGAAATGTATTGGTTACACCATTTCCGGCTACTATCTCAAGATCGGGTACCGCAGACACGGTGACAAATTTTATGTTCCCAGGAGTTCTGGACACCAAACCACCCCGTTTAAGCAGTCTCTGTTCCCTTAATAATATATTATTGAAGTGTTAAAAGGGGAGCAAGTTATTAATGCGGTTGCCGAATAAAAAATCTTTTGCGCTCTTGAATTTTGACCGAAATTGAGCTATAAAGTATTTTGATAATATATCCAGGAGGTTTTAAAGCCATGGAAAAAACGCAGTTTAAAACTGAATCAAAACGCCTGTTGGACTTGATGATCAATTCGGTGTACACCAACCGGGAGATTTTTTTAAGGGAACTGATTTCCAATGCCAGTGACGCCCTGGACAAATTGTACTTCCGGTCCTTAACCGATCAAAAAGTGGGGATGAACCGTGATGACTTTGCCATGCGCATTGATGTTGACAAAGAAAACCGGGTTCTAACCATTTCCGACACCGGCATTGGCATGAATAAAGAAGAACTGGAAGCAAATCTGGGCACCATAGCCAACAGCGGTTCGCTGGCCTTTATGCGGGAAAACCAGGGTACCCCTGACATTGACATTATCGGCCAGTTTGGAGTGGGCTTCTATTCCGCCTTTATGGTAAGCAAGAAGCTCACTGTGATTACCCGGGCCTATGGCGAATCGCAGGCCTATAAATGGGAATCGGAAGGTTTGGACGGCTACCTGATAAGCGAAACCGAGCGGGAGGGAGTGGGAACCGACATCGTTCTCACCCTGAAAGACAACAGCGATGACGATAATTACGACGAGTTTTTGCAGGAGTTTAAAATCAGGTCCTTAGTTAAAAAATACTCTGACTATATTCGCTACCCCGTTAAAATGGATGTGGTCAAGAGGCGGCTCAAAGAAGGTAGCGACAAAGACTATGAAAGCTATATGGAAACGGAAACCTTAAACAGCATGGTCCCCATCTGGCGCCGCAATAAAAACGAGTTGAGTGATGAGGATTACTATCATTTTTACAAAGAGAAATTTTCTGATTTTGAAAATCCACTACGGGTGGTACACAGCAGCACCGAGGGAAAGGCCACTTACAATGCATTGATGTTCGTTCCGGCCCGCACTCCGTATAATTACTACTCCAAGGAGTTCGAGAAAGGACTACAGCTCTATTCCAACGGGGTCTTGATTATGGACAAATGCGCCGATCTTCTGCCCGACTATTTCAGCTTTATCAGGGGTCTGGTGGACTCTCAGGACCTCTCCCTGAATATCTCCCGGGAAATGCTCCAGCATGACCGGCAGTTAAAAATCATTGCCAAAAGCCTGGAGAAGAAGATCAAGAGTGAATTAGCAGATATGCTTAACAAAGAGCGGGAGACCTATGAGAAGTTTTATAACAGCTTTGGCATGCAGCTAAAATACGGAGTTTATCAGGATTTTGGAGCCAACAAGGATCTGCTTCAGGATCTGCTTTTGTTCTATTCCTCACGGGAAAAGGCCCTGACCACCTTAAGCGAATACGTAGAGCGCATGCCGGAAGGGCAGAAGTATATTTACTATGCCAGCGGCACCAGCGTTGAACGGATTGACCGCCTGCCCCAAACCGAACTGGTCAAGGACAAGGGCTTTGAGATTCTCTACTTGACCGATGATGTCGATGAATTCGCGCTGAAAATGTTAAATGAATTTGAAGGCAGGGAATTCAAGTCGGTATCCTCAGGCGATCTGGGACTGGAAAGCGAGGAGGAAAAGAAAGAGGTCGAACAGCGGACCCAAGAGTATAAGGACCTCTTCGAGTTTATGAAAGAGTCCCTGAAGGATAAAGTGAATGGGGTGCGCCTCTCCCAGCGCCTGAAAACACACCCGGTGTGCCTTACCAGCGACGGGGCCTTATCCCTGGAGATGGAAAAGATATTAAACGCCATGCCCTCCGAACACCAGATGAAAGCTGACCGGATCCTGGAGGTAAACGGCGGCCATCCGATTTTTGCCACCCTGCAGGGTTTATTAAATGACGATAAGGAAAAACTGGCCCAATACACCGATATTCTATACAACCAGGCCCTGCTCATTGAAGGGATGCCCATCGAAGACCCGGTGGCCTTTTCCAATGCGGTATGCGATTTAATGGCGAAGAAGCTGCCTGCCGGTACCTGATGCCGGCAGTTTTTTCTTGTCGCGGCTATAAATATTGATGCAATTGAACAACAATTAAAAATGTTAGAGGACAATTAAACTATTTGCGGAATATTTTTACTGAACAAGTAATAATATTTGTTTTTTAACAATTGAATTGTCACGCGATGAACACCGGCATTGGTAGGTGATGACCATAAATATCAGCAATAAACTAAAGAAGGAGGTGTAGGCCTTGATTACGATGGTCAGAGCGTCTTTATGACCTTCGTAATCAGGGAGGTAGGATGAACATTGCTTTAATTGTGCTGGTAGTATTTGTAGGATTCTATCTGGCTTACCGTTATTACGGGGGTTATATCCGCAAGGTGCTCGGGGAGGATGATGCCAACCCCACACCGGCTATTGCGATGAGGGATGACATAGACTATTCACCGGCCCATCCATTGGTTTTGTTTTCTCATCACTTCGCTTCGATCGCGGGCGCAGGCCCCATCCTGGGCCCGACCATGGCTTTTGCCTTCGGCTTTATGCCCACCCTGTTCTGGATCTTCCTGGGCACTGTTTTTATCGGTGCGGTGCACGACTACACGGCCCTGTTCATTTCTATGCGGGAAAAGGGACGGTCGGTAGCCCAGGTTGCCGGGTCCACTATGGGCAAGACCGGCTATGGCCTGTTCATTATCTTTACCCTGTTTATGATTGTTCTGGTAACGGCAGCCTTTTTAGGCCTGACTGCCACAGCCCTTACATCACTGGTTCCCCTGAAGGCGATGGGGGTAGATGCAGCTACAACATCACTCAAACTACTCACCCAGGACGGGGTGCAGAAAGTGGTTATTGGCGGTATTGCTTCCACCTCGGTTATTATCATCACCCTTTTCAGCCCCATCCTGGGCTATCTTTATTACAAGCGCGGTCTGGATGCCAAGATAGCGGCCTGCATCGCCCTGGTGGTAGGGGGTTGCTCCATTTTGTTCGGAATATCCCACCCCTTGATGCTAAACCCCAAGACCTGGATGCTGATACTGTCTGTCTATGTGCTTTTCGCGGCAGGTATACCGGTCTGGGCCATTTTACAACCTAGAGACTTCATGAATTCCTTTCTGCTCTATATAGGAATGGCATTTCTCTTTGTTGCGGCCATAGTGGGCGGAATCGGGGGAATGAAGCTGACTGCGCCTTCGTTTAATATAGCCCTGGGCGTCAGTAAAATGGGGATGCTATGGCCTTTCCTATTTATCACGGTGGCCTGCGGCGCCATATCCGGCTTCCACTCCCTGGTGTCCGGGGGTACTACCTCCAAGCAACTCTCTAAAGAGACCCACGCCCGGCGGGTCGGCTACGGCGGGATGATCCTGGAAGGAGTACTGGCGGTGCTGGTCCTGGTTGCTGTAGCCAGCGGCATTTCTTTTCAAGATTATATGAACATTGTCTGGCCTGACAAAGGCGCCAATGTCATCCTGGGCTTTTCCCTGAGCATGGGCGGTCTCCTTCAATCAGCCCTATCCATTCCGCTCTTTGTGGGGACGATTTTCGGCATTCTAATGATTGAAGGATTCATCGTAACTACCCTGGATACTGCAGTGCGGCTGAACCGCTATCTATTTGAAGAGCTCTGGTCGATCATCTTCAAAAAGGTGCCCGGATTCATGAAGAATTTCTGGTTTAATTCAGCCCTTTCAGTTGTATTGATGCTTTACCTGGGCTACAACAACTACTACACGGTTATCTGGCCTATATTCGGTTCAGCCAACCAGCTGCTGGCCGGGCTGGCGCTGATCGCCGTGGCTATGTGGCTGCTTTACCGGGGGAAAGCCAACTGGTTTGCGGTTATACCGGCTGCCTTTATGATGGTCACCACTATAACCGCCCTTTACATGCTGCTGGTTGATAAATATCTCCCCACCCACAATATACCCCTGGTTATCACTGATATATGCTTGATGGTACTGGCGGTAGGGGTGATCGTACTCTCTATAAAGAAGTACTTCGATTTTAAAAAAGCATCATCAGCGGCGATTGGTGCCTGATGTTAACAAAGCAAGAGGCCGGGATACACCTCGGCCTCAACTTTTTATCCCACCATATCGTTTTAGTCAGGCTGTTCTCTTAATTCCGGCAGTACCAGTGGTTCGGGCAGGTACTTCATTTCGTAATAGATGAAGAATCCAGTTATCAAAGAGGAAAGGCCATCGGCAATGGGTGCGGTTCTCCAAACACCTTCTATCCCCCAGAAACGGGGAAGAATGAGGATAAGGGGAATCAGCAGCAGGACCTGGCGCGACAGGCTTAAGATCGTCGCTTTGGCCCCTTTGCCCACCGCCTGGAAATAGTTGGCGCATATGATCTGGAACCCTATAATAAAGACCATGCCAAAATACACGACCATGGCATGGGCGGTCAACTCGGTTAGAGCGGTGTTGCCCTTGCTGAATAATCCCACAATCTGATAGGGAAACAGCTGGAAAAGCAGAAATGAGCCGGTAGAAACCAGGCTGGCCGCTAGCACCGCTTTCTTTAAAGTCAGTTTTACCCGATCAAACTGGCGGGCGCCGTAATTAAAGCCGATCAAGGGTTGCGCGCCCTGGCTTATGCCGACTATCGGCATAAAAGAGAGGGTTATAACACTCATCAGTATTCCCACTGCAGACAGCCCCAGATCGCCGCCGTAAGAGGAAACTGTTTTATTCAGGATTAACTGCTGCACGCTGTTAGCAATTTGCATGGCGAACGGAGCAAAGCCGATGGACACGATGCTCATTACTATAGACCGCTGCAGCCTAAAATTTTTGGGTCTCAGTTTGACCAGGCTGCGGTTGCTTAAGAAATAGCTCAACACCCAGAGGGTGGCGACCAGTTGGCCCAGTACGGTGGCCAGGGCTGAACCTTTAATTCCCAGGCCCAGCTTAAAAATGAAGATATAGTTCAAAACTCCATTGATTAGGGCTCCCATCACCTGGGTAGACATAGCCCGCATCGGATTGCCCTCGGCCCTGATAAAGTTGTTCATGCCCATGCCTAAGGCCCCGAAAACCGAGCCCAGCATTACAATGTGCACGAAATCCAGGGCATAGGGCAGAACCTCCGGACTGGCTCCGAAAGCCCTGAGAATAGGGACGGGGAATAGAAAGTAGATGGCCGCCAGGCATATGGGCAGGATGATCAGCAGGGTGGTGGCGTTGCCGGCCACCTTCTCCGCTTCTTCCAGTTTTTGTTCACCCAAACGGATAGAAATCAAAGCAGTAGCTCCGATGCCTATTAGAAAGGCCAGGGCCATCATGATCAGCATTATGGGAAAGGCCACCGTTGTCGCGGCTATAGCCAGGGTGCCCACTCCCTGACCTACAAAGACACGGTCCACAACCGCGTATAAAGCGTTGGACAGCATTCCCACTATTGACGGCCACGAAAACTGCCAGAGCAATCGGCCAATATTCTGGCTTCCCATAGTTGTATTAGGCTTCATTATCCTTACTCCCATGTTGTACAGAGTTCCAGGTCCTAACATAGTAATATAGTACGGCACGTATAATTCGTCAAGTAAGGGCGCCTCTTAGTGCGCATTAAAGTCAAGCTGAAGGGGCAGCGGCACTGTAAATAATACTGGCGGTGCAACTGCCCCTATCTGAATTTTTAAAAATGACTTTTAGGCAAACTCGGCTATCTTTTCCAGGCGTTCGGCCATGGCGGTGATTTCTTCGATGCTGGCGCTCATTTCCTGGCTGGCCGCGGCTTGCTCTTCGCTGGAGCGAAGGGTTACTTCGCTGTTGTTCAGGGTTTCATCAACCTTGGCTTTGATCTTATCTGTCAACTCCTTAATGCTGCCGACAGTTGTCTTTGATTCATCCGACAGCTTGCGGATTTCTTCCGCAACCACGCCAAAGCCGCGTCCTACCTCCCCGGCCCGGGCTGCTTCGATAGCTGCGTTAAGGCCGAGCATTTTGGTTTCATCGGCGATCTGTTTGATGAATCCCAGCACTCCGTTGATATCCTCGGAAATCTGGAATATGCCTTTGATATTGGTGTTCAGCTCCTGTTCATTGATTGAAATATTGGATGAAGACGCCGCCATTTCCTGTATAGTGGAAGCCACCTCTTCCAGAGAACGGCTCAGGTTGGACGACATGGTACGCAAGTCCGTTGCGGTTTTCCTGGGTATGATAACCCCAAAGGTGGCTACCACCTGGGTGGGATCGTCTTCATCGAAGCAGGGGTAGTTCACAACCATAACAGGAACTCCGTAAATTGAAGCATCCATCTCTGTCATAACCATTTGTTTGCTGCGGATGACTTTTCTGGCTATGGAATCCTCCTTAATGGGATCCCCAACCGTGAAATTGTTCACGCTAAATTTATCCGAGTTTTGAATGTAGGCAAATTTCTCAAGATCAGTCATGTAAATAAAAACCCCCTCGGGGAACATGTTGGCCATCAAGGGGGCGAAATCATTAAATGCTCTGGCTATGGGATGCAGTCGGGGTGTTATGAGAAGCAAACAACCGTTTATTAAATCGTCATCAATTATTGGGATGCTGGTCATTATCAGTCTCATGCCGTAGACTGCGCGGGGAACCTTTTCCTCCGTAACCTTCCTCTGCTGCATGGCCTGATGCGGGCCGCCGCCTTCTCGCACCCTGGTTCCTACGTTGAGGGCGGGAACATCGAAGACCTTGGAAGCGACCTTCCAAACCACCTCATTGCGGTCGGCTATAGCTATTAGCATTCCGCCTGGTATGGAGTCGACCAGAATAGAAGCTATCTGTTTGATACCTTCTACCGCTTGAGAGTTAATCATGATATCCACCTCTCTATTTTTTTCTCTCTATTTCTAGATTAAGTATAAGTGTTTTATGCCCTAAATCGGACAAATTTTTCAAAAGTGGTAAAAGAATCGCCTGAAACAGAAATTTGGATTTTAATTATTTGCTAGTTAATTATTTTTAAGAGCACCCGTACTGATCGCGGATTTCTTCGTGCCTTTATGTGGAGGGCTGCATCAACCCGAATTTGAGGTCTGTTTTATCCCCCATTAATAACTGAAGTGAGTGTTAAATGTTGGCACAACAGCTGCGCTTGGTGAATATTGTGTTCGTAAGACTACAACACTTTCAAGGGGGAGCTTTTTTATGCCAAAGGCAAAGAAGAAACAGTTGGTGGGGATGGTCTATGCCATGACCAATGAAGCGGTAAACAACCAGGTAATTGCCTTTCGTAGGGGAATTAACGGCAAACTGGCCCGAATGAAAGCCTATCCGACCGGCGGGGGCGGCACCGGAACCGCCGAAGTTTCAACAGCCACGCCGCAGGATGGAGTGGATCCACTCGCATCACAGGGATCGCTGGTCCTTACCAAGGATAGTGCCTTCCTTTTTGCTGTAAACGCCGGCACCAACAGCATCAGCAGCTTTCGCGTCGCCGCCGGCGGAGCCCTCAGTCTGGCCGATGTCGAGCCCTCCGGCGGCTACCAGCCCAACAGCCTGGCGGTATTCGGCAACCGTCTCTATGTAAGCAATGTGGGCAATGAGGCCAATAAATACTCTTCCAATATCAACGGTTTTCGAGTGGAGAAGGATGGCCGCCTCACCCCGATTCCCGGCGCCGTTTATAATCTGAGCACTGACAACGCCCAGCCGGCCAATGTAGTTATTAATTCGGACGGCAGACTGCTGGTCGTATCAGAGCTGACCACCAACCGTCTGAGCGTTTTTCGCATCAAGAGCGACGGCACCTTGAGCGGGCCGATCATAAACGAGTCAGCGGGTGCTGGACCGTTTGGTATGGTTTTCCTTTCCGGAAGCGTCCTGCTGGTCAGTGAGGCGGGCAGCAACGCTCTATCGTCTTACACAGCGGCTGCCAATGGAAATCTTTCCACGGTCAGCGCTTCAATCCCCAACGGGCAACTGGCCACCTGCTGGGTGGTGCCCACCCGGAATGAGCGCTATGCCTTTACCTCCAATGCCGGCAGCGGCACTATAACCATCTACCGTATCAATAGTGACAAAACCCTGGAGGTTATGGAGAACGTGTACAGCACTGCCGAAGGCTCGGCTGCCAATCCCATAGACAGTGGTGTCAGCCGGGATGGTCGCTATTTCTATGTATTGAATGGCAACAAGGGCTCCATTTCAGTCTTCAGGATAGAGAGGGACGGCCACCTCACCCGGGTGCAGGTGCTAAGAGATTCCATGCTGCCCGTATTAGGCTCCCAGGGAATCGCAGTGCGTTAAGTGCTCTGCCTCTACAATTAATACCTCGACTGCGAAAGTTGAGTTAAAATCGTTTGGTGGGGATGGGAGGGTTTTAAACAGACCGGTAGCGCTAGAGGCACTTTCTACACTGACGTGCTGCGCCCCTCCCCGATCCTTAACACCTGCTTCGCCAAAAGTTAGATACCGCATTGCTGAGCTAAATGAAGTTGAGCATAGCTGCCGAAGGACCAGCGATTACGGATAAGACATGCCGAAAAGGTGTTGCTTTTTTGTGTTAATTTTCTGCCTTGAGTGACAAACCATGCTAACGCCTTTACCCGCATAGTGGGCATTTCTAAAAGTCCCCTACTTATTGCTTGATATTCTAATTTAGGCCAGCTTGCCAGAAAGCAATCATAACAAAAAATAATAATAAATATAGAAGGATATTATATAACCTGGTCGAATATTAGTATAAGCACTCTTATAATCAATGGATCCCAGAGAGCTTTTATCAAAATATCTGAGGAGATTTTAATGAGGAAGATTGCAATTTATGGCAAAGGCGGCATCGGCAAATCAACGATTACAAGTTCACTGTCCGCGGCTATTTCCATAATGGGCTTTAAAGTAATGCAAATTGGCTGCGATCCCAAGGCTGATTCAACAATCAAACTGACCAATGGACGCCCCGTTGTGCCGGTAATGAATTACCTCAAAGACCATATCGAGTATCCGACCCTGGATGATATTGTGGTCCCCGGTTTTAATGGCATTCTATGTGTCGAGGCAGGGGGCCCGACGCCGGGTATTGGTTGCGGGGGGAGGGGAATCATTACTACGTTTAATGTTCTGGAAGAGTTGAATGCCTTTGAGACCTACCAACCGGATTTCGTTTTTTATGATGTTCTGGGCGATGTAGTCTGTGGCGGTTTTGCCATGCCCATACGTCAGGGCTATGCCGAGGAGGTCATTATCATAACTTCAGGAGAAAAAATGGCTCTTTTTTCCGCCCGCAATATTAAAGCGGCCCTGGACAATTTTGCGGATCGCAATTATGCCAGCCTGCGCGGCATAATTTTAAACCGGCGCAATGTTTCGGGCGAGGAGAAAACGGTTCGAAATTTTGCCGATGAGGTGGGAACGACAATTATAGGAGATATTCCCCGGGATGATCATATTGGATTTTATGAGGAGCTAAATAAGACCGTAATAGAGGGAGATCCTGAACTTCCAGTTGCGCAAATAATTATGGGAATAGCCAGCCAATTGCTGGTTGAGAAGGAGGCTGAACAATGAGTGGACAGCCCTTTTCACTGGCCATAGGCGATGTCGATAAGCGCGGGCCTTTAGGATACCCACAGCTAATGCCCCGCAACTATATGCACTACTGCCCTCCAGGAATGGGAGGATGGGGAATAGTTCGGGTAGGGCTGTTAGTTCCCGAATCGGTAATGCTGTTTGTATCCCCGGCTGCATGTGGGAGACATGGTGCTATAGCCGGTTTTCAATTGGGGTTTAAGAAACGATTATTCTTCTTTCATATAAGTGAGAATGATGTGGTAACCGGACAACACCTGGAAAAGGTAATGCAGGCTGCCGGAGAAATAATCAATACTATAAAACCACGGCCCAGGGCACTAACCATCTGCGCCACCTGCGTCGATGATTTGCTGGGCTCGGATTATGATGCGATTGCTGTGCGGGTGGAGGCCGAGCATAAAATACCGGTCAGGATCTGTCACATGGATCCCATCACTCGAGAAGGGAAGACCGCCCCCGAATTTTCTGTTCAGCAGGCTGTTTACAGTTTCCTTCCGGTATCAAAAGTGAGGGACCGGAGCGTAAATATAATCGGCAATTTTGCCCCCATTGACCGGGACAGTGAATTTCATGAATTGCTATTGTCGGTAGGGTTTGAAAATATAAGGCATATTGCGGCCTGTTCCAGCCTGGAGGAATTCTACCAGATGGGGCGTTCTTCGTACAATATTCTGCTTAAACATCCGGGCCATCTAGCGGCCAGAGATTTACAGCGGGAGCACGGAATACCTTTTTATTTTGCCCCGCCGGCCTACAGTATCGACACCATTACTGCTGTCTATGAACAACTGGGCGAGTTTCTGGGGCATAAGCTGCCGTTTGAGAGCTACCGTGAAGAAGCCCTGGAAGAACTAAAACAATACCGGTTGTCTCTGGGACGTATTCGCATCGCAGTCGGCGAAAGCATCAACGCCAGCCCCTTTGAACTGGCGCGGGCCCTCACCGAGTACGGATTTAATGTTCCCTACATCTTCGCGGACAATATTCTCCCGTTTGACAAGGAACATATCAGGTGGCTGCAATATAAAAGACCCGAAATAAAGGTGTTCTCCAATATGCACCCAACCATGGTCGGCTTTCTGGAAAACAGCCCGGAAGTTGATCTAACCATCGGTCTTGATGCCGGTTATTACTGCAGTGGTGCCAGGGTAGTGCCCCACAGCCTGGATGTCCAACCGTACGGATACCGTGGAGTTTTGAACCTGATGCGAGCTATGGTTCAGACATTAAACAAGCCGCGCGATCACCGGGAGCAGATCTATGCTTCCAGTATTGTAATTTAAGGAGGATTAAGATCCAGTGGAAGGCTTATACAAGTTTTTACCTCCTTTTGCCCCCGACTACTCAGGGGTGTGTTCGGTTTTGTTTGAACTAGGGGGAATGCTGGTTATTCACGACGCCGGAGGCTGTACCGGCAATTTTACCGGCTATGATGAACCCCGCTGGTATGGCAGCGCCAGTGCAGTATTCAGCTCCGGTTTGCGTGAGAGGGAGACCATATTTGGGGATGAGGAGCAGTTTATGCGCCGGCTGCAGGATGCTGCAGCAGCTCTGGAATCGAGCTTTATTGCTATCCTGGGCAGCCCGGCGCCTATGGTGGTTGGAATGGATTACCGTGCAGTGGCGGCTGCTATCTCCCGAAGAACGCAGTTGCCGGTGTTTACTTTCGATACCGACGGCATGAAAAAATATGATGTCGGCCAATCTGCGGCCTTTTTAGAACTGGTCCACTCCTTTGTCAATCCACGGTTTCCGGAATCGCACGACTCCCCTCAGGTTAATATTATTGGGGCAACTCCTCTAGATATGGGCAATAAAAGAGCCATAGAAAGGCTTATAAATGAGATTGAAGCAGCCGGTTTTTCGAATATATCCTGCTGGGGAACGGGTGCATCCATGAATGAAATAGCGGGCGCGGCCCGGGCTAAAATTAATATCGTTACCTCCTGGTCGGGACTGGCGGCCGCCCGCTATATGTGGACAAGATACCAAACGCCTTTCTACGTGGGAATCCCAGTCGGAACACGGCCGGGTATATTATTCCGTCGGGATATTCGCAGGATGGCAGGGCTGGCTGAGTTCAGCCAGCCTGCAGCGAGTTGCAGAGTTGGGAAGGACTCTCGGAAAGCGTTGATTATTGGAGAACAGGTTATGAGCAATGCCCTTCGTATTTGTATGCAAATGGATTTCGGACTGGAGCAGGTGCAGGTCGCCACATTTTTGAACCTGGACGAAAGTTTGAGGGGTGAAACGGATTTTATCCTTAAATGTGAGGAGGATCTCGCTGCCATCGCTGCTCAAAACAACTATGATCTGGTAATAGGCGACCCCCTATACGAAGAAGCTTTGGATATTAAAGGGGAAACCCGTTTTATAAAACTTCCCCACACAGCCCTTTCCAGCCGCCTTTTTTGGGAAAATTATATAGATTTATTCGGGGAAGGAGGAACCTCATTCTTTGCTGAACATCTGGAACCTTAAAAAACGGAAACAATCGGTCTATTAATACTAAAGAGGAGAATGATTATGAGAAACCGTCTATTTAAAGTTGCAGCTCTGTGCATGATGCTGGCTTTGATGCTGGGTGCTCTGTCTGCATGCTCGAAAAAAGAGCAAAGCGCATCAAAAACTGGGGAAACGGAATATAAAACGGTTGTTGACCAGAATGGCAGAACCGTTAAGGTTCCGACTAAAATCAACCGGGTGGTCGTCACCAGCATGGTGCCTGTTCCGTCGGCTTTTTTCGTTGCCACCGGGTCCTGTGAAAAACTGGTAGGCGTTCATCCGGCAGCCAAGAGTGCTGCGGAGGTATCTATCCTGGGCGTATTGGCTCCCGAAATATTTAAAGCTGAGACTACTTTTATCAAGGGCAGTGATCTGAATATTGAAGAGCTTATCAAGCTAAAACCCGATGTGGTTTTTTTCCGCGGTCCCAACGGTGAAGAGTTAAAGCAGTTGGAAGCAGCCGGAATCCCAGCCGTTGCTATTAAACCTATGGCTAGAGCGGATGGCAACACCCTGGAGATATACAATTCATGGATTAAACTGATTGGCGAAGTAATGGGGCAGGAAACCAGGGCGGACGAAATCATAAACCTGGGCCGCGAAGCCGAGAAGATGGTCACAGACCGGGTGAAAAATGTGGCCGAAGATCAAAAACCGCAGGCCATGGTTTTATATAAACACGATGATAAGAACATCGAAATTGCTGGATCGAATTTCTTTGGCTCCTACTGGTTAAAGACTACCGGCGCCCGGGACGCAGCCCAGGAAATTAACGGCACCAAGCAAGTCAATATGGAACAGATCTATAAATGGAATCCGGATATTATTTACATAACCAACTTCACATCCACCCTGCCCGGGGACCTGCTCAATAACACCATCCCGGGGCAGGACTGGAGCAAAGTAAAAGCGGTTCAAAACGGCAAAGTATATAAGATTCCCCTGGGCATTTACCGCTGGTTCCCACCCAGTGGGGACAGCCCCCTTATGTTAAAATGGATGGCTCAGAAAAACCAGCCTGAACTGTTCAAAGATTATGATATTACTGCTGAGATCAAAAAGTATTATGCCCAGGTATATAAATACAATCTCAGTGATCAACAGGTGCAGACCATTTTGAATCCTTCCCGGGAAGGTGCCAAGGATGCTCAGTAAGGCTTTTTTGAACTGGCGAAGGATGGACTGGTGGCATGGCTGATTTACCGGGTGCCCAGGCCGGAAGCAGATTGAACCGCAAGATTATTGTACTAATATTAGTGCTTGTACCCCTGGTTTTATTTGTGCTCTCAGTCTGCTTCGGAAGGTATTGGATTTCGCCGTCAATCGTTTTGGACATCCTTTTTTCTAAACTCATCCCGGTTGGCACCACCTGGTCAGGGCTGGAGGAATCGGTGGTCATGAGTCTGAGGGTGCCTCGAGTTTTGCTGGTTATGCTGGTGGGGGCCGGATTGGCAGTTGCCGGAGCCTCCTTTCAGGGGCTTTTCGGCAATCCCCTGGTAAGCCCCGACATCCTGGGAGTGTCAGCCGGGGCCGGGTTCGGAGCCGCTCTGGGCATCATGATATGCGATCAGGCAGCTGTGATACAGATTCTGGCGTTTGCCTTTGGGATTGCGGCGGTCATAATAACCTATGCCATCAGTCATCTGAAAACCGGTACGCCACTTTTCATGCTGGTTTTATCGGGAGTGATTGCCGGCGCTTTTTTTCAGGCCATGATTTCTTTAATCAAATATCTGGCTGATCCCCATGACAAACTGCCGGCCATAATATACTGGTTGATGGGCAGTATGGCCGGTGCCACTTATCAGGACCTGATGATAGGCGCCCCTATCATCATGGCCGGGATAGTCATCCTGCTTCTGTTGCGTTGGAGGATCAATATTCTGTCTCTGGATGAAGAGGAAGCCCGTTCTCTGGGGGTGGATGTTCAACGGCTGAGATGGCTGGTCATCTTGGCCTCAACCATCATTACCGCCACCGCTGTATCCTTATGCGGAATTGTCGGATGGGTGGGACTGGTCATTCCTCATATAGGAAGAATGCTGGTAGGACCCGATCACCGGAGACTGCTGCCGGTATGTGTTTCACTCGGGGCTTGTTTCCTGGTGCTTATCGACAATATAGCCAGGGCGGCTACCAGTTCGGAAATACCACTGTCAATACTTACAGCGGTAATAGGCGCCCCGTTTTTTGCTTATCTTTTAAGGAAAACCGGAGGATTGTGGTCATGAAGATGGAAGTTCGCGATGGGGAATTTGGCTATACCAAAGACAGGCTCGTTTTGAAAAACATCAATTTTTCTATTAACGAGGGGGAAATACTGACCATATTGGGACCCAATGGAGTGGGCAAAACCACCCTGCTGAAATGCACGACCTCCCTTTTCCCGTGGAAAAAGGGAGCAACCTATATTGATGAAGTCGCCCTTTCCTCGCTGGGAAGAAATCAGGTTTGGAAGGATATGGGTTATGTGCCTCAGAGCAGCAGGGGCGCTTTTGCCTACCGGGTATTTGACATGGTTCTTATGGGGCGAAGTCCTCATTTGAACCTGTTTTCCCTGCCAACTAAAAAGGATAAAGATATTGCTTTGAACTCACTTAATATGGTCGGCATAACCGATCTAAAAAATCGCACCTGTGGAGAAATCAGCGGCGGTGAAATGCAGCTGGTGCTTATTGCCCGAGCCCTGACCTCCCAGCCCCGCATCCTTATTCTGGACGAACCCGAATCCCACCTGGATTTGAAAAACCAGCTGGTGATCCTGGATGTTTTAAAAAGAGTGGCTAAACAGGAAGGAATCAGCTGCTTGATAAATACTCATTATCCGGATCATGCTCTGCAAATCGGAGACATGACTTTTATTATGGGTAAAGAGAGTCCTGCTGTCTTTGGAAAAAGTGATGCGGTTATCAGCGAAGACAATCTGAAAAAATATTTTGACGTAGATGTAAAGCTCATAAGTTATGACAGTGGCGGTAAAACAATGATGACCATTGTGCCGCAGTTAAACCACTAACCCTAAACAATAATGAAGTCGGTAAAGAGCCCGGAAAGTGCCGGCTTCTTTTATTGGGATGCAATGTATACATACAAAAGTGATTTGACTAACATTGACTATAAATGAATGATCGTTTAATATACAGCTAAGGTGATGTTTATGAGATGCAGGGATGATGAGAAGCAAGAGAATATCAAACGGGCGGTAATCAAGCTGATTCTGGCCGAAGGTTTTCACGGGCTTTCCATCTCCAAAATCGCTAAAGAAGCCGGTGTTTCACCGGCCACGGTTTACGTGTATTACGAAAACAAGGAAGCTATGCTCTACGACATCTACCGGGAATGCGGCGAACAGATCTATGCCTATATCCTGGGCCGGATAGACTGCAACAGCGGTGGAGAACGGTTTGTGGAGTCAATGGTTCAGGCCTACTACACCTATATTGTGGAATACGGCGAGGAATTCTATTTCGTTGAACAGTTCACGAGCTGCCCGGCCCTGGTCGGCAAGTGCAGCGGACTGGAGGGCAATGCCAGGATAGTACGTCTGTTTGAAGAGCTTAAAAGGAAGCGCATTATCAAAGACCTGAACAATCAGATTATTGCGGCCATTCTCTTCAACCCAGTCAAGAGCATTGCCGTAAAATACAGTCAAAACCCAGATGCAGCAAGCATCCTGGCTGAATTGATACCGATTATCCAGGAGGCTCTTTTAACAGATTAACAGAGTACTAGCATAATAAGCGGGACCAGGCCGTTTTTAGTCCGATGAAGGTCAATATGTCTCGCTATTATAAAAGGGAGTTATAAATGAACATTCGTTTAAACGGGGGAGGCGAGAATATGAATAATGAAGACCGGAGTAAAGAATTAAAGGTTGTACCGGTAATAGATACGATTTTGCTGACTGGAATGGAATACACTTTAGCCTTTAAAAGCGAGGAATTCATGCAGCTCCTAAGCGAGCTGGACGAGCGGGCCATCGCTCTATCCATGAAGAAGAAGGGCCAGCATGACCCTCTGTCGGAGGAAAACTTCTACAAAGTGGGTGTGTTGCTGCAGATTATGGATGTAGAGCACAAGGACCAGCTGGTCATGCTCAAAGTAAGAGCCCTGGAGCGGGTTGAGGTTTTAGCTCTGCGCATTGAAGGGGCATCTGTTATTGCCCAGTACGAAAACGCCGAGGACGAAAACGATCTGGACATGGGCAGCCAGGCTGAAATGCTGAACTATATCAAGAACATCGTTCATGAGATAGGAGCCAATTTCAGGGGCGCCGAGCCGTTTTTAAAAATGATCGATCAGGAAGAAAACCTGAACGTCTTGATCTGCCGGCTGGGCGAGTTCATGCATATCTCGGCGTTTGACAAGCAGGGATTGCTGGAAAGCCGTTCTGTAAAAGAACGCAGCTTGAAGTTTTTGGACCACCTGATTAAACATAAGGAATCCATCAAACTGCAGTTTGAAGTGGCGGAAAAGTTCACCGAGAAGGCCAATAAAATGCACCGGGAAACGGTTTTGAGAGAGCATTTGAAGGCCATTCAACAGGAATTGAATGAAGGCCAGGAGGAAGGTGAGGGGCCGGGCCAGGTCTATCGTGAAAAGATCGAGGCGTCGGGCATGCCTGAGGAGGTCAAGAAAACCGCACTGCAAGAAGTAGCTAAATTTGAAAGTCAGAACCCCAGCAGCCCGGATTACAACATTATCCGCAATTATCTTGACGTTCTGGTTGAGCTGCCCTGGCAGTCCGGCGAACCTAAAGAGATCGATCTTAACGAGGCGCGGCGGATTCTAAACGAGCAGCACTACGGGCTGGAAAAGGTCAAGGAGAGGATCATTCAGCACCTGGCGGTTATGAAACTAAAGCATGATAAAAAGGGTTCGATACTACTGCTGGTGGGCCCTCCGGGAATCGGCAAGACCAGTTTGGGCAGAAGCATTGCTGAGGCCCTGGGCAGGAAGTACATCAGGGTAAGCCTGGGCGGAATTAAAGATGAAGCTGAAATTCGCGGCCACCGCCGGACCTATATCGGTGCTTTGCCCGGCAGGATCATCTCCAACATGAGAAAGGCGGGAGAAAAGAATCCGGTTTTCGTCCTGGATGAAATTGATAAGCTGATGGCTGCCTACAACGGCGACCCGGCCAGCGCTCTCTTGGAGGTGCTGGACCCCGAGCAGAACAACAGCTTTACCGATCACTACCTGGAAGTGCCCTATGATTTGTCGGAAGTGTTCTTTATCGCCACCGCCAACTCGCTGGACGGAATTCCCGGACCGCTGTTGGACCGGATGGAGACTATCGCCATATCGAGCTATACGGCCAATGAAAAATTTCATATAGGCAAAGAACATCTAATCCCGGCGGTTCTAGCTGAACACGGCCTTAACCAAGAGCAGCTGGTGATTGAAGACCAGACCTTGAGAGACATGATCGGCAGCTACACCCTGGAAGCCGGGGTAAGGGGACTGCGCCGGCAGATTGCCACCGTAGCCCGGGTGGCTTCGGAGAAGATTGTCTCCAATAAGGTGGACCTGCCCTATGTGGTTTCGAGCACTATGCTGGAAGATATCCTGGGCTGCATGGTTATACGCCATGATCTGGCCCAGGTTGATAATCCGGCCGGAGTAGTCACCGGTTTGGCCTGGACCCCGGTAGGAGGAGACATTCTGTTTATCGAAGGAACGGCTATGCCGGGCAGCGGTCAGTTGACCCTTACCGGTAAACTGGGCGATGTTATGAAGGAATCAGCCCGCATTTCACTGAGCCTGGTGAAATCAAGGCTGGCTTTGAGCAGCATTAATTATAATTTTAAAGAGAAGGATCTGCACATCCACGTGCCCTCCGGGGCGGTGGCCAAGGATGGACCTTCTGCCGGAATTGCGCTGTTTACAGCCATCGCCTCGCTGATTAGCGGAGTAAAGGTGGACCCCAAGCTGGCCATGACCGGCGAAATAACCCTGCGGGGAGCGGTCCTACCGGTGGGAGGAATTAAGGAGAAACTGCTGGCCGCCCATCGGGCAGGCATCAAGAAGGTGTTGATTCCCGGCGATAATATGCGCGATCTCAAGGAACTGCCGGAAGATGTTTTAGAACAACTGGAGATCAAACCGGTGGAGGTCATCGAAGATGTCCTGGTTGAAACACTGGGTATCAGCCTGGCCAATCCCCAGATAGTTCTGGAGAATGGTTTCATGCGAGAACTTCCTCCCGGAAATGGTCAAAATCAGTATGTAATGGATATTTAAAAGTGCTTCAGGGGGCGTATCGCCCCCTGTTTGCTTTATATGGACAACCATTATGTAGCAATAGCATGATGGATATTTTATAATAAAGGCCGCCATGTTAATAATTACCTTAAGAGAGTATTAAATTATTGTTATTAATCGGAGGCATAAATGAAACTGGCAATTTTCGATTTTGATGGGACCCTCTTGACGAATGATACGCTGCCTTCCCTGGGAAGAGAATGGCTGCGGCAAAAACGTTCCCTTTCCAAGTACTATAAGGTGCTGCTATCGGTTGCCCCGGCATTAATTAAGTATAAGGCAGGCCTGATGAACAGAGAAGCTATGAAAGGCCAGGCCTTCAAGAGATTCAACCGCATTTTTACCGGGATGAGCCGGCCGTCCGTCGAAGAGTTCTTCCTGCGGGCCTACCCCTATCTGCGCGAGTTGTTCAACAAAGCCGTACTGGAGGAAATAAGACTGGCCCGGGAGCAGGGCTTTCATTGCGTGCTTCTTTCCGGTGCTTATATAGAACTGCTTCAATTGGCAGCGCGGGATCTGGGGATGGATACGGTATTGGGAGCCAGATTGGCCTTTAAAGACGAAGTGTTTGATCCCCATGGTGAAACCAGGTTTGTTGACGGCGCGGGAAAGCGTGCCTTGTTGTTTGAAGCTTTTGCCGGTCAGAATATTGACTGGGAGCAAAGCAGGGCTTTTGGTGACAGCTTTGCTGACATATGCATAATTGAAACAGTTGGGGAAAAGGTGGCGGTTAATCCAGACCTGCAACTTTTGGAGCACGCTCAAAAAAACCGATGGCGGATTGTCCGCGGCTAAAATCTATCGAGCTTAACGAAAAACCCGCTGGAAGCATCTGGCGGGTTTATTTATAGTGACTAAATCCAAGTCATTCCAGGCCCTAATTATCATGAGTTTTACCATAATTCGGGAAGAAAAACGGAAGTATGTAAAGAATAATTAATAATAATCGATATATAGCAATAATTCGAGCATTTTAGAGCTGTAAAAACCATTATGTGGAATAAAAACCCTCAATATACATTGCCCTTTTAGCCCAATTATCAAGGAGGATATGAGCCTATGCAGAACCTTTCTTTGAAATATCCCGGTATTAGTGAACGGCTTATCGTCAGGGATGACGAAAGGGCCCCGGGTGAGTCCGAGCAACTGCTGGCCGATATTATTAATTTCTTACCCGATGCCACCATGGTTATTGACCGGGAGCACCGGGTGCTGGCCTGGAACCGGGCTATTGAAGAAATGACAAGCATTAAGGCTGCCGATATGCTGGGCAAAGGAGACTATGCCTATTCCATCCCGTTCTACGGTATTGCACGCCCCCTTTTGATCGATATTGTGCTCAAGCCCAATTTTCAGAATGAAATTCAATATGATAATTTGATCTGGGAAAAGGACCATCTGTCCGGTGAAAGGTTTTGTCCTGCACTGGGCACTTCGGGAAGGTACATCTATTCGACTTCGTCTCCGCTCTATAACCGGCAAGGGGAAATAATAGGGGCGGTAGAATCATTGCGCGATATCACCGAGCGCATAGAGGTGGAGAGGCAGCTAAAGGAAAGAGAATCCAACCTCAGAAAAATGATGGAATTGGCTCCGGGGATATTATATATACTGCAGGATGACAGGCTGCGCTATGCCAATCCAACCCTATGCCGGAAGTTGGGATATAGTGAACAAGAAATACTCAGTAAGAGTCTGCGCGAGCTTATTCACCCCGATAACTGGGAATTGGTGAGTGAACGGGCCATAGCTCGCCAGAGGGGTGAAGACGTTCCTGCCCGCTATGAAATTCAACTTCTGACCAGCAATGATGAGGGGCTCTGGATCGATCTGACTGCAACCACTATTGAATATAAAGGCGCTCCCGCCATTCTGGGGATGGCCAACGACGTAACCGCCACCCGCCAATTGTATCAGGCATGGGAAAAGACTGAAACTACATTTCGTCATTTGACCGACACCATACCGGCCCTCATCTATATAATCCAGAATTATCACTACCGCTATGTAAATAAATTCTTTACCACCATATCGGGGTATGAACTGAAGGATCTAGAAAAAATCAATGCGCTGGATATAATACACCCCGATTACCGCGCCGTTGTTGATGTAGAGCTGCGCAAATTGTCCAAGGAACCGGAAAACCATGTGTACCGCCAGGATATAAGATTATTGCCCCGCGATGGAACCGAACTCTGGATCGATTTTTCAGCCAGCCTTTTTCAATGGGAGGGTAAACGAGCGGTAATTGGCGCCGCCTACAATGTGACTCATCGCAAACAACTGGAAGCGGCCCTGGTCCAGAGTGAGAACAATTTCCGCCTTCTGGCCGAGACGGCTCCGGTTTTAATATTCTTAATTCAGGACGGAAAGCTGGTCTATACCAACAAGTTATTTTCTGAAGTAACCGGCTATACGGCTGAGGAATGCCGACAGATGAATCCGACTGAGTTTATTGACTCCCGAGATTGTGATTGGCTTGAACGAATCACCGGTGATGAGGAGAGTATGACGGCGGGACGGAACCAGGGGCGCATACGCACCAAAAGCGGGCGCGTGGTTTGGGGAGATTTCAATTTAACCCAAATGACGTTCAATGGTGAGAAAGCCACATTGGGAACCGCTGTGGACATTACCGATCAAAAACGGGCTCAGCTGGAAATTGAGTATCTCAACTATTACGATAAATTGACCGGGCTTCACAACCGGGCTTACCTGGAGGAAGAACTGAAATATTTGGACAATTCAGCCCGGCTGCCTATAAGCCTGATCATAGGCGATGTAAATGGGCTCAAGCTGGTCAACGACGCCTTTGGACACCAGAGCGGGGACCTTATGCTGCAGAAGGTGGCGCAAATCTTAAAGGCCAACTGCCGAAAAAGCGATCTGGTGGCCCGCTGGGGAGGGGATGAGTTTTTAATTATTCTGCCCCAGAGCAGGGAGGAGGTAGCCTGGAGGATCTGCAGCAATGTATATGAGGACTGTAAGCGGATGAACGATTTTCCCGTTCCGGTGAGCATAGCTCTGGGAGTGGCTGCCAAGTATGACCCGGGGCAGAATTTAGAAGAGCTTTTTAAACAAGCTGAAGATCTCATGTATCGCAATAAAATGTTGGAGAATCGAAGCGCCCGCAGCTCATTTTTGAATTCCTTAGAACAGACCCTGTGGGTGCGCAGCCATGAAACCCAGTCCCATACCCAGCGGCTGCGACGCATGGTTGTGGCAGTGGGCAATGCCCTTAATCTGCTGCCTGACGAAATCAACAGCCTGACTCTTCTGGCGTCCCTCCACGACATCGGGAAAATCGCTATTCCCAATAGTGTCCTGGACAAACCGGGTGCTCTAACCGATGAGGAATGGGAATTGATGAAAAAACACCCCGAAATCGGTTATCGAATTGCACTGTCCAACCCTGAACTGGCCCCTATAGCGGATGCCATTTTGAATCATCATGAACGGTGGGACGGCCGGGGGTATCCGTTGGGGGCCAGGGAGCAGGAAATACCTCTTCTATCGCGCATCCTGGCGCTGGCCGATGCATTTGACGTCATGGTCAGCGGCCGCCCCTATCAGGAAGCGCTCAGCAGGGAAGCCGCTTTTCAGGAGATAAGCAATTGTTCCGGAACCCAATTCGATCCTGATCTGGCCGAGATATTTATTGAATTGCTCAAAGCTCAGGTTAATATTTAAGTATTATCGAAATCCGTGCGTTTTAGCCACTACCATGGGCATGATGCCTATCGGTAGTGGCATTGTTGATTAAGGCTAGATAATAGAAGTTGCTGTGAAAACAGACAATAGGGTAGTATTATTATAATCCAGAAAAAAGAAATTTAAGGAAGAAGGGGTGTTTGTAATGGCTCATATTCTACCGGAACTGCCCTATGCCTACGATGCGCTGGAACCCTTTTATGACCAAGGTACTGTAAGACTGCACCACGATATGCACCACAAAGCCTATGTTGACGGGCTAAACGCGGCGGAAGGGAAACTGGCCGAAGCTATTGAAAAAGGTGATTTCGCTTTAATAAAACACATTGAACGGGAGCTGGCTTTTCATGGCGCTGGCCATATTCTGCACACCATGTTCTGGGAAAACATGAAGCCCGGGGGCGGAGGACCGGCCAACGGGGCGGTGGCGGAGTTGATTGACCGGGATTTTGGCTCATTTGATAACTTTAAAAAATTGTTCTCGGCATCAGCGGCAGCCGTCGAGGGATCGGGCTGGGCTATATTGGCCTGCAATCCGGTTTTTGAAAAGCTGGTGGTCTTGCAGGCGGAAAAACACCAGGATCTGACCCAATGGGGCGCGGTTCCGCTGCTGATAATAGACGTCTGGGAGCATGCCTACTACCTTAAATATCAGAACAAGCGGGCCGCATGGATCGAAGCTTGGTGGAACCTGGTCAACTGGGACGATGTCAACCGCAGGGTTTTACAGATGCAGTGCCAGTATAAATAATCATAGCTAAGCCCGGGTGTTAGCCACCCGGGCTTAATACTGCAAATTATGTTAGCGTACCAGGCGATGCCGCCAGGCCATCAGTGCTTGGCCCCGGTTTGCAGCATCTTGATAAGCATCCTGGTCAAGCTACTCCTCTCCTCATTATCACCCACCCTCCACAGCTCTTGAAGAAGCCGCTGTTCTCGATTCTCCGGGTCAACGGTGGCCGATAAAACGTTGCCTATTTGGACTCCTATCTTTTCTATACTGGAATCGGACAGCCCCACCCGATCGGCCAGGGATATGGCTTTGGACAGAGTGCCTTTCCATTTTTCCCACTGGGTAAATGATTCGGTTTCGTTAAACTCCATGAAAATCACCTCTTAAAGCGTTGTTGTAAGCTATTTTCCCTTAAAGGCTCAATATTATTCCCAATCAGGTCATTGGCGAAACTGGTCGCATTAATAGAGAATTTGGATGGCTGTTTTATAAATTGGATGGCCTGGAATTCAGGGGATTGGTTGTTGTCAAGATTGACCATTGCCCAATATAATAAAAATGGATTAATCCAAAGGGGTGATTGGCTTGAAGCTTACGGTTAACAGAGATTCTGATATTCCGTTTTACATGCAGATCGCCGGGCAAATAAAGAGACAGATTATTTCCGGGGAAATTATTCCCGGTTTCAGGCTGCCGCCGGAAAGAAAACTGGCCGAGAGCCTGGGCATAAACCGGACTACGGTTTTAAACGCCTACCGGGAATTGAAAGCTGAAGGGCTGGTGGGCTCAAGGGTAGGGCAGGGAACAGTAGTTTTATCTCCTCGTAGGGATGAAGCGGGCGGTATGGAAAACCGGGTACCCGAGCCGCCCTGGAATCAGATATTCAGCAAATACGCCCATGGCATAGATTCATTTATAGTTAAGGACCTGCTTACTCTGGCCAACCGCAAGGACGTAATTTCCTTTGCCACCGGGATAGCCGCTCCCGACAGCGGCCCCATTCAAGCACTGGCCGGGATCGAGCATGATATTGTCGGGCAGAAAAACTATCGAGGCCTGTTGCATTCACCAACTGAAGGTTTTAGCACCCTGCGGGAGGCGATATGCGGCTTGATGCAGCCCCGGGGGGTGTATTGCCATCATGATGAGGTCATGCTGCTGGCCGGCTCGCAGCAGGGCATAGATTTGACTTCCAGAATAATGCTGGATCCGGGTGATATAGTGCTGGTGGAAGAACCCTCCTTTTTCCCGGCGATTCAGGCTTTCCGGGCAGCGGGCACCAGGGTGGTGGGGGTTCCAATGGACGAACGGGGCATGCGGGTTGATATGCTAGAACCGATTTTACATCACTACCGGCCCAAACTTATATATACAATTCCCAACTTCCACAATCCCACCGGAAGCGAAATGTCCCTGGAGCGAAGAAAGCAGCTTTTGGAGCTGGCTTACAAACACCGGGTTCTCATTCTGGAAGATGATGCCTACGCCGACCTGTGTTACGACGGACAGCCACTGCCCACTCTCAAGTCAATGGATAGTGAAGGCTACGTAATTTATTTGAGTACCTTTTCCAAAACCATTTATTCGGGGCTAAGGTTGGGCTGGATGGTGGCGCACAAAAAGGCGATCAAGAAATTGGCCGCCGCCAAGCAGATAATGGACCTGCACTCCAGCAGCCTGTCGCAGTGGATCGTTGAGCGCTTCATTATTGAAGGAGGTCTAAAACGGCATATCCCGGTAATCTGCAAGGAATACCAGGTAAAACGGGATGCCATGTATGATGCCCTTGTTCAATACGCTCCTCCCGATGCCTGGTGGAACCGGCCCCGGGGTGGCTATTACATTTGGTGCCGGCTGCCGGAGAAAGTCAGCGCCAGCCGCCTGGTAGGTAAAGCCGCCGAGCGCAAAGTGGTGTTTGTGCCGGGAAGTGCTTTTTATGTAGCTGAACAGGGAGATGAGTATGTACGCCTCAACTTCACCTTTGCTCCCTTAAAGGATATAGGGGAGGGCATCAAAAGGCTCTGTGAGGCCATGAAGGAACTCAAAGAGAGTAATGATGAATCGAGTGGAGATGAGCCGGTGGAGATAAGTCCGATTGTGTAGTCCTAGTACACTGTAAACTCTAATTCTATATATTCTCGTCGGGCAAATTTTCATATGACTGCGTTGTCGTCAATCGCAATACGTCCAGTATTGATCATTCCTTGACGCCCACGGACGGGCTAATGCGGCGACGACCACAGACGGTCTAGTGCGGCGGTGGCACGACGCCAAAGAGCCGCCCGCCTTGTCCTATGAAAATTTACCTCGCCGAATAATACACAGAATAGGGTTGACAGTGTACTAGTCCTGGCAGAATGGAGGTGCCTTGGATGGAATTCAAGTATGCTCGAAGAATGGAACATTTGCAGGCTTCGGAGATTCGGGAAATATTAAAGGTAACGGAACGGCCGGACATCATATCCTTTGCGGGAGGGCTGCCGGCTCCCGAACTTTTTCCGGTCGAGGAGATAATGAACGTCAACCGTATTGTGCTGGAAGAGCAGGGGACCAGGGCCCTGCAATATACCACTACCGAGGGATACGAGCCCTTGCGGGAGTGGATTGCCAAGCGTATGAACTCGCGCCTGGGGACTTCCTTAGACAGCGACAACATACTCCTGACCCACGGCTCGCAGCAGGCCCTGGACCTGTCCGGCAAGGTGTTCCTGGATGAAGATGATGTGGTCCTGTGTGAAAGCCCCACCTATCTGGCCGCAATCAGCGCCTTCCGGGCCTACGGTTGCAAGTTTGTCGAGATTCCGACCGATAACGAAGGAATGATCCCGGATGAATTGGATCGGATTCTGGCCAGTACCGAAAAGGTGAAACTGATTTATGTAATCCCTGATTTCCAGAATCCCACCGGTCGGACTTGGAGCCTGGAGAGGAGGAAGCGGTTGGCCCAGGCGGCTATGAAGCATCAGGTCATGGTGCTTGAAGACAATCCCTACGGGGAATTGCGGTTTGAGGGAAAAGCCCTTCCTTCGGTAAAGTCTTTTGATGAGATCGGCTGTGTGCTCTGCCTGGGGACCTTTTCCAAGACCTTCTGCCCGGGATATCGAATTGGATGGATTGCCGGGGATAAAAAGGCCATTGAAAAATACGTGCTGGTCAAGCAGGGGGCTGATCTGCAGTGCAATACCATAGCCCAGATGGAGATCGCCAAATACCTGGAATTATACGACATCGATGAACATATAGAGAGAATCCGGGAAGTCTACCGGAGGCGGCGTGATTTAACGGTTAAAACCATGGAGGAAGTGTTCGGCCCGGATATAGAATTTACCAGGCCTCAAGGCGGCCTGTTTGCCTGGATAGAATTACCTAAGCATATCAACTCCCGGGATGTTTTGTTAAAGAGCCTGGAAAAGAAGGTGGCCTTTGTCCCGGGTGGATCGTTCTTCCCCAATGGCGGCAAAGAAAACACCCTGCGCATCAACTTCTCCAATATGCCGGAAGAACGGATCGTGGAAGGCCTCAGAGCATTGGCCCAGGTCATCAACGAATGGGCCGATATTTCATGATGACGGGGGATGGCTTGATATATTTTACAAATTGAAACATTGGTTTTAAGCTTATTGGGGAGGAATCGATCATGGATATTTGGTTTGAACATATGGGCGTAGAACACGGCAAAGAGGTTATGGAGATTTTCAACTACTACATAGAGAACAGCTCTGCCGCGTATCCCGATACCGCGCTGCCTTATCCGTTTTATGGGCGGTTTTTGGAAATGGCCAGGAACTACCCGTCCTATGTAATCAGAAAGAAAGATTCGGATGCGGTAATAGGGTTTTGTCTTTTGCATGCCTACAATCCCTTCCCGGTTTTCAGACATACTGCCGAGATAAC